>JBGUKN010000089.1:0-39327 GCA_045114455.1 Victivallales bacterium | reverse complement strand
AGCAGGCGGAGCAGGTGGCGCGGCAGGCGGCGCGGGCGCGGCTGCAATGCCCGGCGGAATGGGCGGCTTCGGCGGCGGTGCCGCGGGCGGTCCCCGCGCAGGCGGCATGGGCGGCTTCGGCGGCATGGGCGGCTTCGGCGGTGGCGCTGCCGGCGGCATGGGCGGCATGGGCGGCTTCGGCGGCTTCGGCGGCGCTGATGGCGCAGCCGGCGGCTTCGGCGGCATGGGCGGCTTCGGCGGCGGTGCTGCCGGCGGTCCCGGTGGCATGGGCGGCTTCGGTGGCTTCGGCGGTGCCGATGGCGCAGCCGGCGGTTTCGGCGGCATGGGCGGCATGGGCGGCTTCGGCGGCGGTGCTGCCGGCGGTCCCGGCGGCATGGGCGGCTTCGGCGGCGGCATGATGCCCGGCGGCGACATGGGCGGCTTCGGCGGCGCCATGGGCGGCATGGGCGGTATGGGCGGTATGGGTGGTATGATGGGCGGCCGTACCGGTCAGCTCCAGCGGACCATCGACAGCCTCAAAGCCGAGACTCCGCGCGAAGAGGCTCTGAAGAAGATCGAAGCGAAGGACAAAGACGCCTACGCCAAGATCCAGAAGGCTCTCGATGAAGCCAACGCCAAGCTCGCGGAACTCGCGAAGAAGGCTGAAGTCGAGCTCCCGGACACTGCCGAACAGCAGAAGGCCAAGACGCTTGAATTCCTCGCCAAGGAAAAGGAAGCCATCGACAAGCTCCTCGAAACCGACAAGACCGACTCCGCGACCGCGATGCGCTCCTTCAATGAACTCGCGCAGAAGAACAAGATCACGATCAATCCTGTCGCCGGCGGACGCGGCGCGATGGGCGGCATGCCCGGCATGGGCGGCGCGGCTCAGCCTCCGACCAACCGCGGCGCTCAGGGCGGCGCACGCTCCACCAGCACGATCCGCCAGATCCAGGAAAAGTTCCCGGAGGAATACAAGGAAGTCCAGAAGCTTCGCCAGGACGATCCCGATGCCTATCGTGAAAAAATGCGCGAACTCCAGCGCAAGCTCAACGAGGAAAAGTGATCTCACGACTTGCCTCGTATCAAACGCCGGTTATCAACCAAGTAAACAATAACTACCAACAGTAAGGACAGACAACGATGCGTATCTCAAGCAGGCTTGTGTATCAGATCGTATCATTCTCGCCTGCGGCGATGCGGGTTTGCAAATTTCGCAAACACGGTCAGAAATATCGCATCGTAAGCTGGAACACTGTTCCTTGCGAACAGGGCGGCGAATCCGCCGCCCTCCGCAAGGCACTTGAAGAAAACGGCGGCCAGATCTCGGGCTGCATGGTTCTCACGGGAGCCATGGAGTCCGGGACCTTCTTCACCTGCCCCGGTGCGCCGCTCAACGTGCGCGCTCAGAAGAACGCGCTCGAATTCGAGCTCCCGCTCCACATGCTGCAGGTCCCCCAGGATTGCGTCGTCCAGTTCACCCGCATCCCCGCGAGCGCGGAGGGCGAAAGCGATCTCCTGAACGTTTATGCGTTCGACTCCGTGGCAATCAACCACATGGCCTCGTTCCTCACGATGGCCAAAGTCAAAGCCGACGAGTTCATTTACCCGCTCCTCGGCATCAACCGCGACGATCCGCCCGTCTGCCTCCCCGAAGTCGAATCCGGTTTCTGCTGGCAGCACGGCCAGTGGACCCCGTACAACGGCAGTGCGGAAGAATGCAACAAGCAGTGGAAGACCGTTCTCGAAAACAATTTCGAGTTCCCGGCCGGCAGGGATTTCTCCGTTTCGGACTACCTCGCCTGCCTGCTTGTCATGCGCCTCATCATGTCCAAGGGCTTCGCCGCAAACGAGCCCTCCGTCCGCATCATGCCCCCCAAGCTTCGCCCCAGCAGATGCCGTTCCCAGGTCATCGTCATGATCTTCCTGCTCCTTATCCTGGGCCTCGGCTGGAGCTATCGCGCGGGCACAAAGGCGTTCCATCAGTACCAGCAGTACAGCGCTCTGGTCGCGGAACGCGACGCCATCCGCGCAAAGACCAGAAAGATCAAGGCAGATCTGAAAAAGGTCGAAAAACTGACGAAGGAACTGGAAAAGAATTCGGCGATCACCGCCGGCGACCCGTCCCTTCTCAACAAACTCTATGACTTGTCTCTCGCTCTGCCCGAAGACGCCCTTGTGACCAGTTTCCGCTTCAACGACGGAAACTGCGATCTCGCGATCCAGACACAGAACCGGGCCGACATCTCCCAGCGCATGCACTTCTCCTACTGGAGAATTGCCAGACTGCAGCAGAGAATCGTTTCCGATACAGTCATCACGTACCAAATGTCCCTTGTCAAAACCGAGGTGCAGCAGTGAAACAGCAGACCACGAAACAATTCTTCGCCTCCCCGGCAGGCAAACTCACTCTCGCAATCGTCGCGATGGTCCTTTGCTGGACGATCCTCATCGTCTACCTCAGCAACACTTCGGCCGGCGGCACATGGTTCCCCTCCGAAGCGGACATGAACCGCGTCCGCCAGGAGATCAAGAACGACACCAAGACGCTCAACACGGAAATGGACAACCAGGACGCGTTCGACGATCTGCAGGGCGACTACGAGGACTCCCTCGCGACCTACTGGAACGCCGACCGTGACGGCGAGCCCGAAACCGAGCTCCGCAACCTCATCAACGATGCGGCGCAGCGCGCGGAGGCCAATCTCCAGACCCTCGGTTCCGTCAGAACGTCCACCATCAACAACGAACTTTCCTACGCCGACCTCGATTTCACCGTCGTCGACGAATACAGCAAAGTCATCCGGTTCTTCGCCGAAGTCGAAAAATGCACGCCGCGTCTTTCCTGGCGCCGCGTCGAACTCCGCGTCGAACCCACTCGCGCCCGCGCCGTGACCGGTCCCGGACGCCAGAACAATGCCGCAGCGGCGGCGGCCACGACTACGGCCCAGATGTTCCGTACGACCGGACAGGTCCGCGTCATCAAGTATTCGCCGGCCGGCAACACCTCCGGCAAAACTGCGGCGGCTGGTAAGACCGCCACGGCGGCCAAGACGACGCCCGCGGCGGCAGCGGCCTCCACAACCAAGGCGGCAGCGACCGCAACGACCAAGGCGGAGACGCCCGCGGCCGGCACAACCAAGACAGCAACACAACAACCGGCGGCATCCTCCACCACCCCCGCGCAAGCGGAGCCTGCGGCCACTGAAACCCCCAATAAGGAGAATGGAAAATGAGAGCGATTCTGATCTTTGCCAATATCCTCCTTGCATGCATCATTGCACAGGGTGCGATCCAATGGCTGAACGAACCTTCGGTCAACGCCGAAGTCGCAACGTCGGTCAAGGGCGAACGCCGTTCTTCGGCGCCCCAGCCCAGAAACATTCAGCAGCAGGCAATCCCGCAGCGGCAGTACGCCAGCGTGACGCCGGAAAACCAGATCGCGACCACAGTTGCGCTGAACATCTTTGATCCCGAACGCGCTCCGCAGGCCGTGACCAACCGCAGAGGCGCAGCCGCGACGCCGGTCAACCGCAATGACATGTCCCTCGTCGGCACCTTCACCATCGGCGACATCGCCGGAGCCATCATCCTCCAGCGCAGCCAGCAGATGCAGCTCATGCGTCAGCAGACGGCCCGCAACGGCAACCAGGGCAACACGAACAACGCGGAAGAACTCGCGGCTGCACAGGAACAGCAGATGCAGCAGGCGCTTGACAACCGCAATGAACTGACTTCCCTGCTCCAGACTCTCGAACAGACGCAGGGCGTCACGGAACAGCAGTCCGAAATGCTCCGCCAGCGTCTTGAACGCGCCAATCAGCAGGTCGAACTTCTTCAGAACCAGAACCAGCAGAGAAACACGGGACGCGACGGCATTTCCGCGGACGGCACCGTCCAGACTGCCAACGCATCCAATTCCTATAAACAGTACATCCGCGTCGGCGAGACTCTCTCGAACGGCTACACGCTTGCAGCCGTGACCCGCACCTCCGCCACGCTCACCCGTGGTCAGGAACAACCGATCGAACTCGCCATGACCGACGCGTCCGCAAACGCGGGCCGCGGCGGCATGATGGGCATGGGCGGCGCAAACCGCATGGGCGGCATGGGCGGCATGGGCGGCATGGGCGGTGGCGGCATGGCCACCATAGTCGGCGGCACAGGCGGCGACTTCGGCGGCGGCTTCGGTGGCGGCGGCATGGGCGGCGGTCGTGCTGGCGGCGGCATGGGCGGCGGCATGGGCGGCGGCGGCTTCGGCGGCGGCAATGGAGGCGGTGCGACTGCTTCCTTCGGCGGCGGCAATGCTGGCGGCGGTCGAGCTGGCGGCGGCAATGCCCGCACCGGCGGCACAACCACCCGCGCAGGCGGCAATGCAGGCGGCTTCGGCGGCGGTAACGCCGGCGGCGGTCGTACCGGCGGTGGCGGTCGCGCTGGTGGCGGCGGCTTCGGCGGCAGATAATCCCCCCATGTTTTCAAACCAACTTACCTGATTCACGAAACAAACAAAAAAAGCCGGCCCGGCCGGTAACAATTACATAAGAAACGGAACCTCAAAGATGAAGAGACAGATTTGCACAACCCTCACCGGTGCGGCATTCGCTTCCTTCCTGCTCGTCTTACCCCAGATGGCGGGCGCGGCGGAAGGCGCCGAAGAATCCGCCTCCGCAAAGGCGGACGGCGCGGCGGCAACCCCCGCAATCGAACAGCTCAGCGAAGGCAAGATCCTGGAGGACAAGGATAACGGCAAGGTCGTGATCCTGGAAGACCCCACGGCCGACGAGATCACGGTCGAACAGACTTCGATCGTCACCCCCGGCGAGGACGGCGAAGTTGAGGTCAGAAATGTTCTGGTCGTGAACACCCCGTCCGACGAAGTCGCGGACGTCGAGGCAGTCGCGGAAGAAGAGATCGAAGCCTCCAACCCGGGCGATTCCACCTGGATCGGCCGGTTCTTCGCGGCCATCGGCATGGGCGATGATCCGGGCGACGGCGAAGGCAACAAGACCGACCCGAACGCCAAGTTCCGTTTCCTCTACCACGACAAGTATGAAGGCGAGGATGTCAAGCTCCTCCCGCAGACCATCGGCGAAGAAATGATCGTGACCGACCGCGAGCAGTCCCGCGATCTGGCAACCGCAGACCAGATCAACGCGGTCGAAACTCCGGTCGTCCCGCCCAAGGAAGACAAAAAGGCGGAAAAGAAGCCGGAACCCTTCTACGAGGATATTCTCTTCGAAGAGGAACTGGACGGACGCGGCGGCGGCGACGAGGAAATCGCCGTGAACATCGTGTTCAACAGCGCCCCGATGATGGATGTGATCCCGGCGTTTGCCGATGCCCTCGGGTTCAACTTCGTGATCGACACCGACATCCGCAGCTTCGTGACCCTGAACCTGAACTCCACGATGACGAAGCGCGACCTGTGGGCCGCGTTCGCAACCCTGATCGAAAACGCCGGCGTCGGCGTCGCAGTCGAAAGCTCCGGTCTGCTGCGCATCCTCCCGCTGAACAGACTCGGTCAGCGCGCCAAACTCGAAGAATCCGAAATCTGCTTCTATCCGCTGAACTACGCCAGCGCACAGGAAGTCATCAACCAGATCCGCCCGTTCCTCGGCAGCACCGCCACCTGCATCCAGGTGCAGCGCCCGAACGCCGTGCTCCTCTGCGACTACAGAGACAATATCCGCAAACTCAAAGACATCCTGGATATCCTTGATGAAAACCCGCGCACCAAGTGGCCTCGCGTGGTCGTCCCCTGCGAGAACATCCTCCCGAGCAAGATCGCCGAAGAACTCCGCGACGTCCTCCCGACCCTTGGATTCGTGGTGCGTCAGCTCAATGACAACAACGAGCAGCCCGGCTCCGTGAAGATCACGTCCATCGACCGACTCCAGCTCATCATCGCCAGTGCCGCGACCAAGGAAGCCGTGCAGGAGATCCGCAACTGGATCGATATCCTCGACGGCACCATCTCCCTCGACCAGGAACGCATCTTCGTGCACAAGGTCATGTACACCAAGTCCGAACAGCTCATGCAGGCGCTGTCCGTGCTCTACAACATGACCGGCACCTCCCTCACGATCGACGACGACGGCGGCAACCGTACGCAGACAGTCAACGGCACCAGCAACACGCGTACCAACACCAACAACAACCGTAACAGCCAGTATTCGGAATACAGCTCCACCACGACCGACCAGAAGTCCAACGTCTTCGAAACGCCTGTGAAGATCTTCTCCGACGGCGCGCTGAACCGCCTGGTCATCCGTACCACGCCGAGAACCTACGCCTCCATCAAGGCGCTCCTCGACCGCCTCGATGTCGTCCCCGCGCAGGTCCTCCTGCAGGTCACCGTCGCCGAAGTCACGCTTGCCGACAATATGCAGTACGGTCTCGAACTCGCTGCGGCAAGCAGCTGGGGCGGCAATATCATGTCGATGGGCACGAAATGGGGCGATCTCGACCCGGATACCGAGGAAACGGGCATTGATGCACGCCAGACCGGCTACTCCTTCATGCTCGCCGATCCGAGCGATCCGAACAACAAGCTGGGCTACCTCCGCGCTTACGCCGGCGATGACAAGTTCAAAGTCGTCGCCAGCCCGCAGGTCCTGGTCTCCAGCAACACGGAAGCCATGATCAACGTCGGCGAATCGACCCCGTATATCGGCAGCACCGTGACCGACACCAGCAGCTCCGGCTCCCTCCTCACCAGCACATCCTTCAAAGATTCCGGTGTTACGCTGACCGTGACCCCGCAGGTCACCAGCACCGACCTCATCACCCTGAAGATCGATCAGAAGCTCTCCGCCGCGCAGATGATGACGCTTAACGCTTCCACGCAGGCGCCGAAAACCACCGAACGTGAAGTGAAGACTTACATGACGATCCACAACGGCCAGACCATGATCATCGGCGGCCTGATCCAGGAAGAGGGCAACGACCAGCTCGAATCCCTGCCTTTCATCAACGAGATCCCGTTCCTCCGCCGCCTCCTCGGCCACACCTCCTCCTCGCTGTCGCGTACCGAGATCCTGATCATGATCACCGGCCACATCATCAACGAGAAGAGCCGCGTCGAAGACATGATCCGCCGTTACAACGACGCCCTCGAAGCCATCAACGACTTCGAAGACAACCTGGGCAGTTCCGCCGACGGCCACCACAAAAAAGCCAGCTCCCGCATGTTCACTCTTGACTACTGAGGTCCACCCCAATGACGAATGAACTCAAATCATTCCCCGATATGCGGGCCAAACTCCGTGAGCGCCTCGCCGCGCTCGCGGAGGAATATCCCGCCGCAGACGCCACGTCGGCTGATCTGCGCGACGCGGATTACAATCTCGTCAGAGCGGGCACCATCAGCGAACAGCAGCTGACGGAGATTTATTCCCAGTGCTACGAGATCCCCGCCCCGGACGAGAACGATATCCGGCAGCCCGATCCGTACCCGAACGCGCCGCAGGAATTCCTGAACGCCAACCTGTGCGTCCCCTACGAGTGGTCCGACGAAAACAAGACCATGCTCTTCCTGATCGCCGACCCGTACTCCATCGAGCACATCACGTTCCTGGTCAACAAGAGCTGGCACATGACCGCCAGCTTCCAGTTCGTCCGCCGGACGTTCCTGGAACGCATGCTCTCCCGTCTGCAGAACATCGACGAGGAGGAGGAATTCCACGAGTCCGACGACGAAGCCTCCCTGCGCAGCATGGCCGGCGAGGCCAAGATCGTCCGTCTGGTGAACGACATTTTCACGCGCGCCCTGGAAGACGGCGCCAGCGATATTCACGTGGAACCCGGCGAAGACGCCGTCGTGGTGCGCTGCCGAATCGACGGCGTGCTCCGCGAGATTATGAGCTGCCCGCTCAACCAGTTCCCCGCCATCGCATCCCGCATCAAGCTGATCGGCGGCCTGAACATCGCCGAAAGCCGTCTCCCTCAGGACGGCCGTACCAACGTGAAGCTCGGCCACGAGGAACTGGACATGCGTATCAGTACGCTGCCGATCCTCACCGGCGAAAGTATCGTGCTCCGACTCCTCAACCAGGACGCCCTGACCTTCGACCTGAAGACGCTCGGCATGTCGGATGCGAATCTCCGCGACTTCGAAAAGCTGATCAGCATCCCGTACGGCATCATCCTGGTCGTGGGCCCCACCGGAAGCGGCAAGACGACCACGCTGTACAGCGTCATCAACCAGCTGAACGACAATAAGAAGAAGATCATCACCATCGAAGACCCCGTCGAATACAAGACGGCAGGTCTCTGCCAAATGCAGGTGAACGAGAAGATCGGCGTGACGTTCGGCGCGGGACTGCGCTCCATCGTGCGTCAGGACCCCGACATCATCCTCGTCGGCGAAATCCGTGACCGCGAAACCGCCGACATCGCCATCAACGCCGCCCTCACCGGTCACCTGGTGCTGAGCACGCTGCACACCAACGACGCCGTCGGCGCCGTGACACGACTCCTTGATATGGGCGTCGAGCCCTTCCTGGTCTCCTCCGCGCTCTACGGCGTGCTGTCCCAGCGACTCGTCCGCAAGATCTGCACGGTCTGCGGCGGCTCCGGCTACATCGGAGTCCCGATGGGGCAGAAGGGCGACGCCTCGAACCGCTGCAAACGCTGCGGCGGCACGGGATTCAAGGGACGCTCCGGCGTCTTCGAGCTCCTGACCGTGACGGACGACCTCCGCGCAGCCGTAATCCGCGAAGAGGACAGCAGCGTCCTGCAGGCCATCGCCGTCAAGCACGGCATGCGCACCCTGCGCCAGGACGCGGACGAAAAGGTCCGCCTCGGCATCACGACGATGGAAGAAGCCAACCGGTCCGTAGCGGACATGTAATCACAAGGAGAGAGCCGCATGGGTCTGTATAAATATCTGGCGTCCTCCGGTCGTGACAAGCCGGCCGAGGTGCTGATCGAAGCCGACAACCAGAACGAAGCCCTGAGCAAACTCCGTTCCCGCCGCCTGATCCCGATCCAGTATCTGGGCGAGGCGTCCATGAACGCCGGCGGCAAGATGAAACTTTTCGGCAACAGCGGCATCGACACGTTCGCATTCACGCGGCAGCTCTCTCCGCTGCTGAGTTCGTACATCCCGCTGGAACGCGCCCTGGCGATCATCGCCGAGGGCTCGGACGATCCGCGGCAGAAATCCTTCGTGAACAACATGCGCCAGGGCCTCCACGAAGGCAAGAAATTCTCCGACCTGATCCGTTCCCAGGGGTCGCTCTTCCCCGACTACTACGCGAACCTGATCGAATCCGGCGAAGAGTCCGGCTGCCTGCCGGAAGTGCTGGTCCAGCTGTACAAGTTCATGGGCGAGACGCGCGACCTGAAAGGGTTCATCGTGTCGAACTCGATCTATCCGTCCGTGATTCTGAGCATCGTCTTAATCGTGGTAATCCTGCTGTTCACCGTGTTCGTGCCGAAGTTCGCGAACATATTCGCGGACATGGGACGCGAGACGCCGCCGTCGCTGAACCGTCTGCTGACGTTCAGCGCGATCGCGAAATGGGCGTGGTGGATCATCCCGCTGCTGATCGTCGCGGGCTGCTTCGTCTACATCCAGATCTTCGGCAAAAAGCAGTTCGACTACGTGACGAGCAAGCTGAAGCTGAAGATACCGCTGATCGGCCGCATCATTTCCGACCTGGAAATGTGCCGCTACATCCGCACGCTGTCGATCATGACGGCGAACCATGTTGAAATCATCCCCACGGTGAGTATGGCCGGCCGCATCATCCACAACCCGGTCGTTGCCGAGCCGTTCCAGCATATGGCCTACAAGCTGAAATCCGGACACAAGCTCACCGCGACGCTTCAGGGCAACCCGTACGTGCCGCGCGAAACCGTCCCGATGCTCCGCGTCGGCGAGGAATCCGGCAACGTCAGCGACATGCTGGTCCGCATCGCCGACAACCTCGAAACCGACACCCGTTCGAAGATCAAGCGCCTGCTGAGCCTGTTCGAGCCCGCGGTGATCCTGCTTCTTGCTTCGGTCGTGCTTCTGGTCGTGGTCTCCATCTTCCAGGCCATGATGGACCTGAACGCCGTCGAATGATGACCGGAAACTGTTTCTGAAATCAATAAAATCCCAATCATTAAAGGAGATAGCCCCATGAAAACCCAAAAACAACGCCGCAGAGTAACGCCGTTCACCCTCATCGAAGTCGTGGTCGTGATCGTGATCCTCGTCACGCTGGCGTCCGTCGCCACCCCGATGTACATGAGATACATCAAGAAAGCCAAGATTTCCACGGCGGCGACGCAGATCAAGCTCATCGACGATGCGCTGCAGCAGTACAAGCTCGACGTCGGGACCTATCCTTCCGACCTGCAGGGGCTCATGGAAAACATCGACCAGTCCGAACGCTGGGACGGTCCCTACATCAAGCCGAAAGTGCCGCTGGATCCCTGGGGATTCGAATATCAGTACATCTACCCCGGCGAACACAACCGCGGTGAATTCGACCTCTACACCTTCGGCGCCGACGGACAGGAAGGCGGCGAAGGCGAGAACGCCGACCAGAACAACTGGGGCGGAGACTCCTACTCCGATTCCGGGTACTGATCCCGATTACCCTAATCCATCATCCCCCGCATAAAGGGAGTCCAGCGCGAAAATGTCGAGACGGAAACCTTTTACACTTGTCGAAGTCGTGGTCGTGATCGTGATCATGCTTGTGACAGGCGGCATCGCCATCTCCGCCATGCGCACGGACTCCACTTCCCGCCTCATCCGGGGCGCGACGAACGATTTCCGTTCGCTGTGCTCCCGCGTCCGCTACAAAGCCATGGAAATGAGCGAGGACCGCATGGTCGTGTACGTCCCCGACGAACGCATGTTCCACATTGCGCGTCCCGTGGCGAACGATCAGGAGGCGATGGAGAACGAGTTCGGATTCGTGATTCTGAACACCGCGCAATGGGAGCTGCCGGAGGCCTTCGAACTGCAGACCGAGAACAACGACCCGGTCGAAGTGTTCCGCTTCTATCCTGACGGCGGCGCGTCCGGCATCCCGCTGACGCTGGCATGCAAGGGCCATGCGATGGAGATCGGGGTCGCGAAGCTGACCGGCTCGATCGTCACATACGACAGAAGCGAGGGCGAACAGTGATGAAACGGCTGGAACGCAGACGTGACGGGAAGGGCTTCACGCTCATCGAAGTCATCATCGCCATCGGCATCCTGGCGATTTCGCTGGCCTCGCTCTTCCAGATCATCGCATCCTCGCGCGCCCGCATCGCGAAGGCCGACGAGGCCTGGCACAACATGCACATGCTGACGCAGGCGGCGGAATACGTCCTCCTGCACAGGGCGGACATAGTGGACAGCGTCGACCGCGATTTCTTCCCCTACCGGGACTATCAGGTCGACATCAGCTACGAGGAAGTCCTCGACGAACAGATCGACGACGACTTCAAGTCCATCAGCGACCAGCTGCCGCTCGATCTCTGCGTCATCGAACTTCTCAACCTGAAGACATCCGGCAAGGAAACGGTCGGCAGGCTCGAAATCGAAAGGATCGTCTACGACGATGAAGGCCTGGAACCCGAATAAGAAAGCCCGGACCCGCCGTAGCAACTTCACCCTGATGGAACTTGTGGCGGCGGCCGGCATCATGCTTGCGATCGCGGGCATCATCGCGTTCGCATCGCGGTCGTTTTTCCGCGCGCTCGCGTCCGCGGAACGCGTCTCCGCCCAACTTCAGGTCTATCTGAACATCGACCAGGTCATGGACGGCTGTTTCCGCAACATGATCCCGTTCAACTGGGAGACCGACGATGTAAACGACGACACGTTCCAGGTCTTCATGGGCGAGCCGGACTGGATTCACTTCACGACGCTGCGGCGTTCCTACGACGACATCGGCGGCAACCTGTTCTTCGTCCGCGTCTATGTCGACGACAAGACGGACGAGCTCGTGGCGGAATACAGCAAATTCCCGCGCCTGCCGTGGTATGAAGACGACGAGGATGAAATGCCCTACGACCGCGAAGTCCTCGCCACGAACGTCGAGCAGATATCCTTCCTTTACGCCGGAGCGCAGGACAACGCCGTGATCTGGATGGAGGAATGGGACCGCGAACGATACGACTTCATCCCGCTGGCCGTGCAGATGACCGTGGAATGGAAGGACGGGACGGAAGAATACTGGCTCCGCAGGACCGCGGCGTCCGGCGGCAACAGCGTGTACGGCGCGCTTCAGGAGGTCGATGAATGATGATGAACCGCAAACTTGCAAAACGCATCTTACGGCGCGGCGAATCCGGCATCGCCCTGATCTCGGTTCTGCTCCTGATCGCCACAGGCTCGCTCCTCGCGCTCATGGTGATGTCCATCTCCAAGACCACGTCGTTCACCGTCATGCCGTTCGTCCAGCTCCAGCGCAGCTACTATGTGCTCGAGGGCATGGCGCAGCGCATCCAGTTCCTGATCTCCGCCGACCGCCAGCTCTACGGCAACCCCCAGCAGCTGAACGTCGACAACTACAGCGAGTACGACACCGACCGCTATCTGCCCGACGCCGTGCCGCACTACATGGATTATTACGGCACGCCGATCGTCTTCACGATCAAGGACGCCGCCGGTCCGGTGAGACTGGATGGCACGAACTTCCAGCAGGCGCTCCAGCAGTTCCGGAACTTCGTCGACGAGGATAACGACTTCACCGACCTTCTGGAAGAACTCAATTACCTCATCACCGACTACATCGACACGGACAATTCCCCGAACGAAACCGACAGTTGGGAGGAAGACGAATACTACGAGGCCGGAATGGCCCCCCTGCCCCGCAACGGCGCCATCACCGACCGCAACGAATTCGCCTACATCCCCGGCATCACGGACCTCTTCCCCGTCGACCAGGACGGCCGCCTGTCCTACATCCGCCTGATCCCGCCCGCAAACGCCGGCGTTACCATCGACGGCAATCCGGACATCTTCGGCGTGACCGACGAATGGCTCTACGACGCGTGCGACCTGGAGGAAGACGAACTGCTCGACCTGAAGCAGGCCATCGCGGATTTCCATTCCGTTGACCGCGTCCCGCTCACCGAAAGCCTCACTTCCGATTCCTCCGTGATGACGAAGATCAACAACTATGTGCGCTGGAGTTCGTCCGGCGTCTACACGGTCATCATCCGTCCCGCCGTGACCGATGAATACGGCGAAGAGCTGGAAAAGAAGATCCCGAGCCGCCGTCTCGTCTTCACCTACACCCCGTCGCCCGTCACCGGCGCCACGAACGGCTACGTCCAGTTCTACGAGTGGATGTTTTTCTGAGCGGGCCTGAGCAGACCTGAGCGGGCCTGAGCAGACCTGAGCGGGTCTGAGCGCGCATAGGGAAAACTTCGTTTTTTCCCCCATTTCGAACCCGGCGACACCAACCTGAGAAATTCAACGGAGTGCCTCGCCACCGAACTCCGCCCCCGGCAGGCTAACTCCGGCACCTACATCCAACCGAATCAAGCGCTACCAAGGATACCGGAATCATGCGTCAGCCGATGAAAAAGATTTGCGCCATTCTGCTGGCGTCGCTTTTCCTGATCGGTGTTTTTGGCATCATCAGGATTTGCCGTGAAGCAAAAAAGTATATGGATGCGGAAAAGATGCTGAATGTCGTGCGATTCATCGGATGGTTCCAGGAACCGGCATTTTACAACGATATCAAACGGCATCCGGACGGATATGTTCGATGGTCGGAGATCGAACACAACACCCTTGTTTTTGCCGGAAGAAATACCGTTCCGCAGGAAACATTGGAGGAATATCTGATGCGCTATTATGACAAATGTTATGTCGAAAAACAGGGGGACATGATCGTTGTTTCCGTCATAGATGGGGATTTGTCTTATACAAACCGTTTTTCAATCGACGAGGAAGGGGTTTCGAATCAGAAAGACACCATCTTTCTCTCAAAAGCCCAACGTGAGGAAACAAGGAAGAATCCGTCTTTCTTCGTGAGAGAAAAAGATTTGCCGGCGCTTCGCATCATTCGCAAAAAACCAGACCAATGACGACTGCCCCCGACACCCCACATTCAACAGAAACACAACGAGAAAGAATAAGGAGACCGGAATCATGCTTCGTCCGATACAGGCAAATCGATTGCCGGAGGAATCAAATCTGCGGAAAAGATCTATGACCGGACTTTTTACGAAAACAAATTATCGTTCCTTCCTCTGCTTCCTTGCATTATTGGGAATCGGTTTTATTTCGGGATGTTTTTCTTCCGGCTCCTGGACGTTTGTAAATCCGTTTTACGGGCCGGGTTATACTTCTTATGGATATTGGAGTGCAACGGACAGCAAGACCGTTTTGACAATCCCGAACATCGTTTACAGATACGATTCAACAGGAAATACCGTGGATTTCGATTTGGAAATGGAGGAGGAGTCCTACCGGTTTGATTGGATTGGATATTATTATGACTCTTATAGGACAGTCAGCACAAACACTCTTTACAAACTGGACAACGATCAAAAACTGACCTGCAGAATTGATGTGTACGATGAAAATGATGAATCGATAAAAGAAAGCCGTGAGTATAAAATCGGGTTAAACTATCCCGATGGATTCTGGAGCAAAGGATGCCTCCCGGATATCATTTTTATTTATGATGGCGAACAACTTCATGTTTCCTTTTTTGAACCTGACAACGTTTTTTTCAATTCATGTCTGAATGATGGCACACCGTTTATCCCGAGAGATTACATCTTTTACGGCTGGTTCCACCCCGACACCACAGTCAGGAAATACCTCAACCTTCCGGAGGAGACGAGGCATTTCTCACAGGAAGAAATAGATAAAATTGTCTCAGTTATCTATGATTTGAGAGATCAATATTATCGTGCATCGTCTCTCACGGAAAGAAAAGACTTCCGGAAGAAAATCGCGGAAAAACTGAAACAGGAGTATCCTATCCGATGAAGAAGCAATATCATACATTGTGCAACGGAATTGCTGAAAGAGCTTGAGGCTTGGCTTGATCCATAACTCCCCCCATCTCCCCCGGCAGACTAACCCTCAGCGCATCCGATCATCCTTCCTTTTTCCCGCTGACGAAAACAGCCTCCGAAGCCGAGATCGGCCCGGAGGCTGAAATGTTTTACACGAAAACGCGGAAAGATGCCGTGCGGCGCGGTTCCGGCTTTCCAGGGCTCAGAACCAGCCCCAGCAGCAGATGCCTGCCAGAACGGTGTAGCCGGAAAGCATCATCAGCGGCGTGTCCATGGAGTGCGGTGCGAACGCCTCGGCGAACGTCATCAGCGGCGGGAGGATGACCAGCGCGGCGACGAACTGGCGCGCGGTATCGAATTCGCCGTGGAAGATGAAGATCGCGATCAGCGTCGTGAAGAACACGCATGCGCTGCCCTCGTAGGACCGCGTGTAGCGGCGCTTGAAGTTCCATGCCGGGACCGTGTATTTGTGCTTGCCCAGATACTTTCCGATGGGTTCGGCGAGACCGTCGCCGATGCTCACCGCAAGCACGATGATCATGACCAGATACGGCTCGTGCAGGGTGTTCTCGAAAAGGTTCTGGAAGATGACGCTCAGCAGCAGGCCGGGGAGCAGGTTGCCGAGGATGATCCATTTCAGCGTGTGCGGACGGTCCTCGGGACGGTCCATGGAGTTGAACTGGAGCATGAAGAACCGGCAGTTCTCGCGCAGCGGCTTGATGAGGAGCAGGAAGGTCAGCATCACGAAGAGGGTTTCCCACAGGTGAGGCAGCAGGCCTTCATGCTTGCCGAAGGGGTTGATGAGCGGAGCGAGATAGGCCGCGAAATGCTGGAGCTTGCGCGTATAGTTGACCTTGAATTTGGTCGGGCGCGTGTAGACGATATAGCCTTTTTCGTCCGTGGCGCAGAACTTCCGGCAGATGAGACCGCCGACCAGCGAAACCGCGCCGACGATGATGATCTTTGTCAGGCCGAACGCGAAGAAATCGCGGTCGATAATGCCTTTGCTGTCGTACCAGAAGGTGTAGGCGCTCAGCGCGATGAGGGCATAGAACCACATGAAGAGGAACGCGAGGTCGAACGTTTTCGTCCAGGGGGCATCGTATCTGCCATATTCTTTTTCTTCACTCATGAAAAAAACTCTCTGTCTGATTTCGTGAAAATGAGTTTGCCGGGTTTCCGCCGGGCGGACGCTTCGAAAAGCACCAGCCGCGGCGGAAAATCTTTTTCAGCTCGAAACGAGCTTGCGTCTTACGGATTGAAGCGCACCCAGTCGACTTCGATATGGTTGCCGCTGCGCATGCTCACATAGAGCGTATGGACGCCGGTCGGGCTGGTCTGGAGCGGGCAGACGGCCTCGGTCCAGTCGGGCTTGCCGGAAATCTGCACGGAGGCGAGGAGCGGGCCGTTCGCGTCGTCCGCGCGGAGGTCGATCACGCCGCCCGCGGTGGAGTGGCAGCGGAGCGTGACGGACTTCAGCGGCTTGTCGCCGAAATCGACGCGGTCGTAGGTCAGGTAGATCGGCTGGCGGTATTCCGTGGTGTTCCAGAAGATGGCCTTCCAGCCGTCGAACGTGCGGTCGGAGTTCAGGAAGTCGATCTTCACGTTCTCCGGTCCGATGGAGGAGTAGCGGTCGATCTGGATCTCGCGGGTGGCCTTGGAGACGCCGACGCCGCGCAGGGTGGGCTTCACGAGGTTGATGGTGCCGTCTTCGTTGAACGTGAGCTCGTCGATGCAGACGGAGCGGTTCTTGTCGAAGTAGGGCGAGTAGTCGTTGTGGTGGTAGAAGAGGTACCACTTGCCCTGGAACTCGACCACGGAGTGATGGTTGGTCCAGCAGACGGTCTCGGACTGCTCCATGATCTTGCCCTTGTACTCGAACGGGCCGTACGGGCTGCTGCCCATGCAGTACGCCAGCGTCTCGCGTTCCTTCTCCGCCCAGGGGAACGTGAAGTAGTAGATGCCGTTGCGCTTGAACATGAACGGGCCTTCCTTCATGCCGCTCTGGGGAGTGTTGTGCTGGATGCTTCTGGACTGGCCGTCGAATTCCTTCATGTTGTCCTTCAGCTTCGCGATCTGCATGCCCATGCCGGACCAGATCAGATACGGGGTGCCGTCATCATCGATGAAGATGCACGGGTCGATGCCGTTCGCGCCCTGGATGGGCTGCTCGTCCACGCGGTAGGGGCCGTAGGGCTGGTCGGCGGTGGCGACGCCGATGCGGTTGTTCGCGGGGAAGTAGAAGTAGTATTTGCCGTCCTTCACGTTGCAGTCGGGCGCCCACATGCTGTAGGAGTGGCGGTTCACCCACGGAACGTAGTTCTGGTCCACGATCACGCCGTGGTCGACCCAGTCGACCAGGTTGTCGGAGGAATACACATGGTAGTCCGCCATGCAGAACCAGTCCTTGCGGCTGAAGTCGTACGGCGCCGGGATGTCGTGCGAGGGGTAGACGTACACGCGGCCGTTGAAGACGTGCGCGGACGGGTCGGCGCAGTACGCGCTGTTGATGATGGGGTTCTGGGCGTAGGCCATGGCCCCGGCGGTCAGCGTGAAGGCCGCCGCGAGGACAGTTTTCGTGAAGTTCATGGTTGGTCTTTCCTGTATTGGAGGGTTGAAGGTAGTATGAACCGAAGGGGGAACGGGCGGTTTTGCCGTCCGTTTCCTGTACTATATCACGCATGTCCGCGAAATCAAGCCCGGAAAAGGATTTTTTCTAAATAAATCAAATAAATCCCGAAGCGGGCGGCATGGGGCATGCGCCTTTATTCTCCGGTCGCGGTGGGCTTCTTTTCGGAGTGGATGGCGATAGCGGCGATCAGGCAGACGCCGAGGATCATCGGGTAATAGAGCGACCCGACGAGGCGCAGGGACGACACGTCCAGGTTCGATGCCTGCGCCACGCCTACGGCGATCAGGATCTGCGCGCCGTATGGGATCATGCCCTGCACCACGCAGGAGCCGGTGTCCAGGATGCTCGCGATGCGTTTGGCGGAACAGTGGTACTGTTCGGAGAGCTCGCGCGCGATGGGGCCCGCGATCACGATCGCCACGGTGTTGTTCGCCGTGAAGAGGTTGATGACGCTCACGAGGATCAGTACGCCGAACTCGCATCCGCGCGAGGACCGGACCGGTTTCCTGATCTTCTCCATCAGGTAGCCGATGCCGCCGTTGCGCCGGATGGTCTGGAGCAGGCCGCCCGCGAGGATCGCCACGATGAGCGTCTCCGACATGCCGAGCGTGCCCTGTCCGATGAGGTCGAGCATGCCCCAGAGATCGAACGCGCCGTTGATGATGCCGGTGATCCCGGCGAGCACGGTCCCGGCGAAGAGCAGCAGCATCACGTTCCAGCCGAGGAGCGCGAAGACGAGGATGAGGATGTACGGCAGGACCGCGAACGCGTGCGCCCAGGTCAGGGGCTGCGTTTCGCCCGCGTTTGCCGCCGAGCCGCCGCAGAAGAGATAGATCGCCGAGGTGACGGCGACCGCGGGCAGCACGATCAGGATGTTCTGCCGGAACTTGTCGCGCATGGGGATGTTCTGCGTGCGCGTGGCGGCGATGGTCGTGTCGGAGATCATGGAGAGGTTGTCGCCGAACATGGCGCCGCCGACGATGGCGCCGAGCAGGACCGCCGGGGAAATGGAGAGTCCGTCCGAGAGACCGACGGCGATGGGCGTGAGCGCCGCGATCGTGCCGCAGCTCGTGCCGACCGCCAGTGAAATGAAGCTCGAAACCAGGAACATCCCGAGAAGCATCAGCGAATCCGGCACCACCGCGCGGGCGATCGTCACCGCGCCGTCCACCGCGCCCATGCCCTTCGCCGTGGAAGCGAACGCACCTGCGAGGATGAAGATCAGGCACATGATCATGATGTTTGGCTCGCCCATGCCGCGGGCGTAGATTTCCACCTTTTCTCCGAGCGGACGCTTGTGGTCCAGCACCAGCGCGGCCGCCGACGCCACGAGGAACGCGGTCGGCATTGGCACCTTGTAGAAGTCCTGTGCCCAGATGGACAGCCCGAGGTAGAAGACGACGAAGACGAAGAACGGGATCAAGGCGCGGAACCGCGGCGAGCGGCATTCCATCTGCTGTGAATTTTGCATGGTCAGGTGTCCTAATAGAATAACGGCGCCGTTCCGAACCGGACGCCGAATGATTGCGAACAATGGTAAGTCAGAGGGGGAAACAGAATACTATAACATCTTTGCGCGTATTTTTCAAGGCGGAAGCCTCTTCTATCCGGCGGAGTTATTTTATAGGTCTTATAGGTCTTATTTGCGGGTGCATTGCGCCCAAGGCTCCCGAAAAGGAAAGCCGCACCCGGGATACGGATGCGGCTTCCGTGTTTTGCGATTGCGGCTGTGCGCCGGTTATTTGCCGGATTTCAGGTTCACGGTCACTTTCCTGCCGGAGTATTTGACCTCGGCGTCGGGCTTCGCGACGTTGTCAACGCCTGCGTTCCGCTCGTTCATGAGGCAGACGCGGAACGTGCGGTCCTTCAGCATGCCGTCGTATTCGCCGACGCGGTCGCCGATCGTGAGCTCGCCCTTCGCATCGTCCCAGGCGAACGGGATGCGCGTGAACTTGCCCTGTTCGTAGGAGTAGTCCCTGCCGTTGTCCTCGTACAGGGAGCAGGAGCCGTCCGCGCCGGGATACACGCGGATTTCGAGCGTCTCGGGCAGTTTCTCGTCGACGTACTGCATGGGCTCGCCCCAGGGCAGGATCGCGCCCGCCTTCACGAACACCGGGATGCGGTCCAGCGGAGCGTCGACCGTGACGGTCGTGGGGGAGAAGTCGAACGGATTGGACGTGACGCCCTCGGCGATATAGCGTTTCCCCGTCCAGAAATCGTACCAGACGGCAGTGCCATCCTTGTGCGGGAGGAGGACTTCCGCCTTGCTCAACGAGGCCGTGACCGGCGCGACGAGCAGCGAGGGGCCGAGCATGTATTCCGTCTCGCCCGACTTAAACAGCTGGAAGGACGAGATGAGCTCGGCCGCCTCGGGGAAGTCGACTGCCCACGGACGCATCATCACGCCGCCCTCAAGCGCGGTGTCGGCCGCGGCGGTGTAGATGTAGGGCAGGAGGCGGTAGCGGATGTCGAGATACTTGCGGAAGACCTGTTCGGCCTCCTCGCCGTAACGCCACAGCTCGGTCTGGCTGGTGTAGCCGTGGACGCGCAGGATGGGCGCGAACGTGCTGTACTCGAACCAGCGGAGCATGCGCTCGATGTATTCTTTGTTCCGGTACTGGTCGCCGGGACGGAAGAACCCGCCGGTGTCGGTGGTCCAGTACGGGATGCCGCTCATCATCATGCCGAGGCCGGAAATGATCTGCGTGCGGAAGTCGCCCCAGGAGTTCCCGACGTCGCCGGACCAGATCACGCTGGGCTGGCGGCTCTGCCCGGCGAACGCGCAGCGGGTCAGGATGAGGGCGCGGCGGTCGGGCTGCGCCTCGCGCAGGCGGTCGTAGGCGGTGGTGTTCACGATGAGCGGATAGACGTTGCGGTACTCGTTGCCGCGTCCGAGCGTGATGTTGCGGTTGTGCAGGTCGTCGTTTTCAGGCTCGGTGGCGTCGAACCACCAGCTGTCGATGCCGGTGGAGAGGATGTCGGAGACGATGGTGTCCCAGTAGAGCTTGGCGGCGGCGGGCTTGGTGAAGTCGATCCAGTCCGTCCCCTTGATGTAGCCGTCGAGGGCGATCATCTTTTCGGCGAACGGGTTGTCCTTGCTCGCCTTCGACCACACGGAAAGCATGGAGTGTGCGTTCAGCTTGTGGACCTCGTCGTTCATGCCCTTCGGGTCGGCGAAGCGCTGCGGATCGAAGTGCATGGAGTTCCACTTGCCGGAATCCCACCACTGCCAGTCCTGCACGATGATGTCGACCGGGATCTTGCGGCTGCGGAACTCGCGGAGGTTGGAGAGCAGGTCGTCCTGCGAGGTGAAGCGTTCGCGGCAGTGCCAGTAGCCGAACGCGTATTTCGGGAGCATGGGGGTCTTGCCGCAGAGTTCGCGGTAGGTCTTCATGACCTTCTCGGCGTCGCCGGTGATGACGACGTAGTCAAGCTCCTTCGCGTCGTCCGAGCGGAACGTCAGCTTCGTGCGGTCGCACTTGCCGTATTTGAGCGTGGTGCGGTCGTTCGCCTCGTTCTGGACGGTCACGGTGTGCTTGCCTGCCGCGAGGTTGACCTTGAACCCGACGACCGGGGGCAGCCACATGTTGCGCTGTTCCACGACGGATTTGCCGTCGATGCTGACCACATGGCGGCGCGCCATGGTCTGGCCGCAGTCGAGCTGGAACGCGTATTCGCCGGCGGCGTCCACGGTGAACTCGCCGGTGAGCGTGCTGTCGCGGCGGAATTCGCGGCGTCCGCCGACGGAGGTGGTCACGTCGACGGTCTGTCCCTGCCCCTCGCCGACCTTCTTCAGCTCGATGGGCGTGTCGGCGGGGTTGAACTCCGTGCGGCTGTAGTTGTGCCACAGGATGCCGAATCCCCCATCGGGCGAAACGAGGAACGGCACGGACGCCTGCGTGTTGACCTGGAGAAGCTGGCGCGGGAGCCCGGCGATGTCCAGAGCGCCGTCCTGGAACTGCCCGAGGCCGTAGAAATGGTACCTGCCGTACTCCTCACCATCCGAGTATGTCGAGAATGTGGTCTGCACGCGGTAGGAATCCGCCGGTGCGTCGCGCGACGGGGATTTGTCGAACTTCCCGATGCCGGCGGTGGCATCGGTGCCGACGCTGAGCGTTTCATCCAGATATTCGGCGTGGTCGAAATGGACCGTCACCTCGCCACCTCGTTCGGCGGGCTTTCTTGCGTCGAAGAATGCCAGCCAGGCTTTTTGCGGGGTTTTGGAATCGGCGGCGCCGCCTGCCATGACCAGATAGCTGACTTTGAGGTCGCCGATCGTGCAGGTGAATCCCTTGGAGAGCCGCTGAGCATCCGTGAAAGCGCGTGGCTTGGCGTTCGTGAGGATAAACTCCGGCTTCTTCGAGAACGCCTTGTTCGGGGTGTAACGCACGCGGACGGCGTTGTCCGCCAGCGCCGTGAGCTCGATCAGCAGACCGTCGTCCGTGCGGTATGTGAACGATTCCGGGCTGAGCGGGTTCGTGTCGGGATCGGCGGCGGCTGCGGCCATTGCGAACGCGGAGAGCGCCGCGGCGGCGGAGAATGCACGGAGGGAACGGAGCTTGCGGGAGAAGGAAGAAGTCATGGCGTCACCTTGAGGTCAGTGGGGCAGGGGACGGCGGAAAGCCGTGCGTCCCTGTTTGGTTCATTGTTTTCCGAATATAGTATAGACGGACGGAGACGCATTTTCAACCGGAAAAACGTTAAAAACGCGAGAAAAGTGTGCGGTAATCCGCTGACGGAACGTTATTAACGCGGAAAAAGGAAACGGGGAAGGGAAACGCGGCGGACTCAGTCGCCGACGGCGTTTGCGCCCGCGGCGGATTCGCCCGGCTGTGCGGAAAGATTGTCCGTTCCCGCCGTGCCGCCGAGCATGGGCGGGAGTTTTTCCAGAATGGCGTCGCGGGTCTGCTCGACGGCGGCGTCCTTGCCCTTCTGGAAGATGTCTTTGGCGGTCTGGACGGCCTCCTGGCGGGCGCATTCCCTGGCGAGGATCATTTCCTGCTTGCAGAGGGTCCAGCAGTCGGAGATGCGGATGAGGGTGTAGCTGAGGAGCTTGTCGAAGACGACGGCTTCCTTCGCCGCCGAAATGTCGCCTGACTTGATGCCTTCGACGGCTTCGGCGACCTTCTCCTTCACGGACGCGGGCGCGGACGGGGAACCGGAGGAAACGGGGACGTCGGAGACTTCCTGCGCGCGCAGGACGGCGGCGCACGGGATCAGAGCGGAAAGGAGGAACGCGCCTGCAAGGACGAGAGATCGAGCCTGAATTGCGGTCATGTCCGAACCTCCCCCCCGGCACGCATCAGAGATGCTTGGTCAGCGGCGGCTGCTGATCTTCGGGCTTGTGGTGGGGCGGCGGCGCGAATTCGATGCCGCACTCGATGATGCGTTCGGAAATGCGGCTCGGGAGGCCGCGCTTGGCAAAGTCGTTCGCGACCTTGATGGCGTTGCGGACGGCCTTCGGGGTGGACGCGCCGTGGCCGATGATGCAGACGCCGTTGAGTCCGAGGAGCGGGGCTCCGCCGTACTCTTCGAAATTGCTGATGGCCTTCACGTCGACGAAAGCCTGCTGGGCGAGCAGGGCGCCGGTCTTCCGGATTGCATTTTTCATGATGCTTTCCTTCAGCCAGTGCCGGATGGCGGAGGCGATGCTTTCGGCGGTCTTCAGGACCAGGTTGCCGGAGAAGCCGTCGCAGACGACGACGTCGGCGCTGTGGAAGAACATGTCATGCCCCTCGACGTTGCCCACGAAGTTGATGGGCATGTTCGAGAGGATCTTGAACGCTTCCTTGGTGAGTTCGTTGCCTTTGATGTCTTCGCCGCCGACGGAGATCAGTCCGATGCGCGGCTTTTCGATGTTCTGGAACATCTGCGCGTAGACTTCGCCGAAAATGGCGAACTGCGCGAGGTTCAACGGCGTGCAGTCGGTGTTCGCGCCGGCGTCGACCAGGATGAACCTGCCGCCGACCGCGGGCATGAAGGTCGCGATGGCGGGACGGTCGACGCCCTTCAGGATGCGCATCTTGACCTTGGACGCCGCCACGGCCGCGCCGGTGTGCCCGGCGGAGATGACCGCGTCGGCCTTGCCTTCGGCGGCAAGCGTGGCGCAGACCGTGATGGAGGAGTGTTTCTTTGCGCGGATCGAGGTGGTCGAGGGTTCGCCCATTTCGACGACTTCCTCGGCATGGACGAGCTGGAGATGCGGGCCTTCCTTCAGGTGTTCTTTCTGAAGGTAGTAGGCGAGCTTGTCCAAGTGTCCGACGAGCAGGATGTCGACGTCCGGGATCATCCGCAGCGCGTCGGCGACTGCTTCGACCACGACGGCGGGCGCGTAGTCGCCGCCCATTGCATCGACCGCGATCCTCATAGAAACGGCTCCGGTTGGTTTTGAGGGGAAATGTTACTCGGCGACGGTCAGGACCTGACGGCCTTTGTACATGCCGCAGGAGGTGCAGACGGAGTGCGGAGCGACGGGCTTGCCGCATTCCTTGCAGAACGAAGCCTGGACGCCTTCGTAACGGTTCGCGGCCTGGCGCTGGCGGCGTTTCATTTTCGAGACTTTGCGTTTCGGGACTGCCATGATAAGACTCCTTGTTTAGCAGTTATGATAAGATCATGGATAACATCTTGAAATAAATAATATAGCACGGAATCGGCGGAATGCAAATTCAAACCGCGTTTTTTGTGACGGAAAACCCGCATTTTTTTCGTGTGCGCAGGCAAAACGCCTGCACAGCGGAAGTGCGCGTCTCCGCTCGCGCACGGGAAAAAGCCTTTTCGGTACCGGCGTCAGCTCGCAGCAGCGGCGCGCATGACGTCCACCGGGGCTTCGCGTCCGGTCCAGATGCGGAACGATTCCGCGCCTTGGTGCACGAGCATCGGCAGACCGCCGGAGACCCGGAGCCCGCGTTCGCGGCAGCGGACCAGGATTTCCGTCTCACGGTAGATGGTATCGAAGAGGCATGCGGTGGCCGGGATCAGCGCCGGGTCAATGGGCGAACCGTCGCCGTCGCGGAGTCCGAGGCTGGTGCACTGGATGACCAGATCCGAGCCGTCGAGCGCGTTTTTGACGGCCGGGAGATCGTCGAGCGCGGCGAATCCGCAGTCGAGCACAGGCGCGTGCTTCAGGATTTCGTCCGTGAGCTGCGCGGCTTTTTCCGCCGTACGGTTCAGGATGCGGAGGCGGGCGCAACCGGCGTCCGCCAGGTGGAACACCAGCGCGCGGACCACGCCGCCGCAGCCGAGGATGCAGACGTTCGCGCCCTTCAGCGGCAGCCCGAAGACTTCCTGCACGGCGCGTTCCAGCCCGGTCCCGTCGGTCGTGTCGCCGAAGAGCTTGCCGTCGCGGACGGAGACCGTGTTGACGCTGCCCGCGAGCGCGGCGCGCGGGGTGACGCCGTCGAGGAACGGGATCACGGCGTTCTTGTGGGGGACGGTGACGTTGAAGCCGTTCAGCGAGTTCCGGGCGGACCGGAGGAAATCGGGCAGTCCTTCGCGCGTGACGTGGATCGCCGTGTAGTCGGCGTTGATGCCGAGCGCGCGGAAGGCGGCGTTGTGCATGAGCGGGGATCGGGAATGCCCGATGGGATCGCCGATGACGGCGAAATGAAACAGGGAGGACATGGCGGGACCTCGCGACGGTTTGCGCGGTGCGGAGAGATCAGTTGCGGAACGCGTCGCCGTAGGGATTGGTCTCCCAGGCGGCGGGGGAGTTGAACGGCCTCAGATTATGGCCGGAGCGTTCCTGCGGGGTAGAACAAGCGGCGGCGCAAAAGGAAAGCGCCGCCGCGAGAATGCTGAGGATGAAATAACGGAACGTCATGGCTTTTCAGAACATCATGAATTCCTGCATTTCCATGACCTGCATGACGACCGTGGCGATGAGGCCGAGGAGCGTGAGCACCGCAACTGCAAGAAAGAACTTGGATCTGAACATATGAATGCCTTTCCTGTTGAGGTCGGGTTACTCTTCTTCGCCGAGGCCTTCGTCGAAGTTGCTGCCGGCGTCTTCCTCATCGCCGAGGCCTTCCAGGCCGTCGTCTTCATTGAGGAAGTCGTCGCCGGTGTCGATGCCGAAGTCGTCGGTCTCGTCTTCGCCGGTCATGATGTCGTTGAAGTCCTGCATGGACTGTTCGCGTTCGGCTGCGGCGCGTTCCTCGGCTTTCTTGCGCATGGCTTCGTCGTGCGCGGCCTTCATGGTGGCGATGTCGGCCTGCGAGAAGTAGACCACGTCGCCGACGCTCGGATAGTCGAACGAACCGCCCGGGGAGGCGAGGATGGTGGCGACGGCGGCCTTCGCGCGGAGGCGGATGACCTGCGCCTTGCAGACGTACTTGGCGGTGTCGGCGTCGAGGCTGGTCGCGACGGTCAGGAGCGCGCCTTCCGGAACGGTCGCGCGGATGCGCTCACCGGAGGAGCGGACGACTTCGCTTTCGGAACCGATGTCGACGGTGATGTAGCCGTACTGTTCATTCACGTAGACGACCTTGCCGACGAGGTCCTTCAGGACGGAGAAGTTGATGTTGACGGCTTCGCTGTCCTCGCCGAACCCGGTCGGGTCGATGATCTGTCTGAGGCGGCGGATTTCCTTTTCCGCGTCGGCGAGCTTCTGGGAGGATTCTTCCGCGACGCGCTTGTAGGTGGAGGTGTTTTCTTCCGCGGAGGTGAGTCCGATTTCCGCGCGCATCACGCGTTCGCGGAGCGCTTCGTTGTCCTTGATCAGCTCGTTGTGGCGGTTGACATATTCTTCGACCGTGGTCATATTCTCCTTAAGGAGCTGGTTGTATTCCTGGGAGTTCAGGTCAGGCTCCTTGGCGTCGGGGGTGATCCGGCCGGAGACGGTGACGATATGGCCGCGGAACGCTTTCATGCGCTCGACGGTGTCGCTCGTCTTCGTGATGAGCTCGTTGAGGGAGTTCGAAAGTTTGGTGTTATCGGCGGAGAAAGCGTAGCTTCTGGCGGGCATGTCGAGGTTGGCGCCGTCCTTGGACATGAAATCGGAGAGGAGTTTGTCGCGGACGTAGATGTATCCCATGCGGTCGCCGATGCGGGTCTTGATCTCTGCGAGCGTGGCGTCGGTATTCTTGTAGTTCGTGACGCTGCCTTCTTCGAGGATGAAGGGCTCGTCGCCTTCGCCGTAGAAGGCCTTTTCGAGCACGGTGTTGGTCACGTCGGTGAGGTTTTCTGCAATGGCGTTGCGCTGCTTCACGATCTTGTTGACCGCGGCTTCCAGCTTGACCATGGCCTCATTTACTTCGGCCGGAGTCTTGTTGATCTTCAGGTCGTCGGCGGGGATCGTCGCAGAGGAATCAATCGCCCGGGAGACTTTCTCCACCGTGGCGGCGATGTCCGAACGCGCCTGCGTGATCTGCTCCCTCTTCTGGAAGAGAAGCACGCCGAAGACGACCACGACGATCGCAAAGACGAAAATAAAAATGTTGATGATCTTGCTGGCCTTGCTCATTACCGGGACTCCTGTAATTGCGTGAAAATTATCTGATACAATATGTACACTACATCCAGTTTGCCCGAATTTCAAATCCGAACCGGCAAAAAAACGGGTCTTTTTTTAGAAAAAAGCGAAACTTTCTAAAGAAAATACGGAAAAACACGCCGAAAGCGGAAAAAAGGCCGAAAAAACGGAACGGCGTCGGTATGGCGCCGTCCATGATGCAGGGTACAGTCCGCAGCGCGGACGGGATCAATCCATCCCGTAAGCCGCCGCGGCGTCGTAGTTGTACTGTGCGTTGAGGGAGAGGAGGGTCTTCGTATGGGTGATGCCGGGGATCTGGTTGCACATCTTGTCGGCGATGATCGCGGAAAGCTGCTGCTGGTCCTTCACGCGGGCGATGGCGGCGAGGTCGTATTCTCCGACGACGGCATGGACTTCGACGATGCCGTCGACCGCGAGGATTTCTTTCGTAACGGCCGCGAGGCTCTGACGTTCGACGTTGACCAGAATGATGGCGGTGATCATGGTTCAGGATTCCTTTCCTGTTTCGGTTTATTGATGAATATTTGGATGATTTTCGAGGAGGCGGCGCGGGGACGCCGGAAACTCTTTCTCCCGCTAAAATAGCCCATTGTTCGGGAAATGCAAGCCGGAAAGCACGAAAATTGCGTTTTTTTTCGGGGAAAGATTGCATTTTCCGTCAAAACAGGGCATATTATGTATGCCGGAGCCGGAACGCTCCGGGGACAAGATCGGAAAAAACGCGGCGCTGGCGTCCGTCCGCCGTCGCAGACAATACAGGGATTGAGACATGGAGATCACGGCAGGAACCGCGCTCGGATTGAAACTGGGCGAACTTCCCGAAGGACGCGGCGTGCGTCCGACTTCGGTGCGCGCCCGCAGGGCATTTTTCGACAGCATCGGTCCCATGGACGGAAAGACGTTCGCCGATCTCTTCGCGGGGTCGGGCTGCATGGGGCTCGAGGCGGCAAGCCGCGGCGCCGCCGAGGTGATCTTTGCCGAAGAGGCTCCCGACGCCCTCGCGCTCATCCGGCACAACATCGCCCGGTTCGAACACACGAAAACGCCTGCGCGGTTTCAGGTCGTGCCGGGGACGCTTCCCGCTTCCCTGAAAGTGCGCATCCTGCCTCCCCGCCCGGACATCGTGTTCGCCGATCCGCCTTACGCCAAATCCATGGACATGCTGGCTGCGCTGACCGCCGACGAGACGTTCAATGACTGGTCGCGCGGCGCAGTCTTCTTTTGGGAACTGCCCGATTTCCAGTGCGCCCTGCGTCCGCCGTCCGGCCCATGGAAGCTCACCGGGATCCGCCAGCTTGGCGCGGCGAATTTCCTTCAGATCGAACGCACGGACAAGGCCGCCCGCTGAATCTATCGCATTCCCCCCTGTGCCGTAGCGAAGCACGGCACTGTTTCAGTGGAGGCGTTGCCTCCTCAGTCCTCTCTGTAAGCTCGGCCATCCCGCGGCGACATGACGAGATAGCATTCCTTTCCGAGCAGGAGCGAGGCGGGGATGCGCCACGGGAACCCGCAGTCGTACTGGTCCGCCACGAGTTTGCCGTCGGCGTAGATCTGCGCGACGTCGTACTTAAAATCAATCTCGATGAACCCGTCCGGTCCCTTCACGTCCAGTTTTTTCCAGGTCAGCGGACGCACGCCGCCCAGTTTGAGTTCGGCGGCAAACATTTCCGGAATCTCGAACGGTGCATGATCCATGTCGGATATTTTAAGCACAGGCCGGGGACGGGGCGAACCGGGACGGAGATCGGTGAATTTCTCGCCGTTCCATTTCCGGGCGTCATATGTGCCGGACTGGACCGGGCGCACGACCGGGTTGTCGCCCTCCACGCGGAACAGGTCGCAGTCACGGGAGAAATACAGCTCGCCGCCGAGCCGCCGGAGTCCCAGGGCGTCTTCCCATGGGAGCGTGCAGATGCGGATCTTCCCGTGCCTGAAAACCGGGCCGGCTTCCCGCGTGCCGTCCGCGAACTTGTATTCGGTCATGACGCCCGGGATGGCCGCGAAGAAAAAGGTGTCGCCCATGCGGCAGACGGGCTGCGCCGTGGCGTATTCCAGCATTTCGCCGTTCAGATCCATGTTGAACGGCAGGAAGAACGCGATGTCGCCGACGACGTCGATCGCGGGGAATACGACCGATCCGGTGTCGAACACGACATTTTCCAGGTCGGCGAGTTGGGAGCGGCGCTGGTAGTGGTTCACGAAGACGAACCCGGATTTCCCGTCGGTGCGCAGTCCCGCACGGATTGTCGTCGTGTCGTCCCGTTTTACCGGGATCGTCGAATCGAACGCGGGCATCGGCGCGAGCCTGTCGCCGAAATCCTGTAGGAAAAGGTGCATCAGGTTCAGGAGCCGGTAGGAGGGGCGGATCTCGCCGTATTCGGAGACGGGCGCCTGGAAGTCGTAGGACAGCATCGGGACGTCGTTCGGGTAGCCGGACGCCTTCGATTCCTGGAACGTCGAGAGCTTGCCGACCGGGTTCGTGCCGCCGTGGTACATGTAGTAGCCGGGCAGGTTGCATCCGCTTCCGACCTTGATAAGCGCGGGTGCGTAGACGTCGAACGGCCGGATGATGTAGCGTCTGTGGTGGGTGCTTTCGAGGCCGCCGCCAAGCTCACAGGCCGCGAAGGGATAGCGTTCGTAGGGCAGCCGCCAGCCGTCGCGCCCCGTCCGGTTGATGGGCATCAGGTCCGCGCCGATGGCGGTGTCGTTCCGCATCCGGTTGAAGAAGAAATGAGGCGAGGGCGGGAGCGGCCGCGTGCCGGAGTTCCACGGCGCGTCGCAGTAGCCGCCGAAGACCGGCAGCACGCCCGTGAGCGGGATGCGCGCGCCCTCCGCGGCGTTCCAGCCTGTGACGGTGAAGAGCGGCGGGTTCATGCCGCATTCGATGGCGATCGAGCGGAGCGTGTCGAGATGGGCCGCGTTGCCGGTGAGTTCGTTTTCGAGCTGGAGTCCGATGATCGGTCCGCCGTCGGAATAGAAGAGCCCGCGGAGTTCCTTCCCGATCGCGCCGTACCAGCGGCGGACCTCGGCCAGATAGCCGTCGTTGTTCGTGCGGAGCCGGAACGGCTTTTTCATGAGCCAGTCGGGGAATCCGCCGTTGCGGGATTCGCCGTGGACCCAGGGGCCGGGACGGACGACGACTTCGAGGCCCTGTTTCTGCGCCTCCAGCACGAAATCGCGGATCGAAAGGTTGCCTGTGAAGTCGAGTTCGCCTTCGATTTCCTCGTGGTGGATCCAGAAAAGATAGGTGGAGACGACCGTGACGCCGCCCGCCTTCAGCTTCGCGAGTTCGGCGGGCCACTGTTCGCGGGGCACGCGCGAGAAATGAAGCTCGCCCATGACGGGGATCCACGGTTTGCCGTCCCGGATGAGGTGCATGCTGTTCACGCCGATGGAGCCGCCGCCGGGATTCGTTCCGCCCAGATTGAGGTGGTCCGAGAGAATGTCCGGCTGGACGAACGGCTGGAACGTGCAGCGGATCGTCGCGGGCGCATCCGCGGACTCGTCGGCCCGGAGAGGCGCAAGCCCGGAATATGTTGCGGAAAGGACTGCGGCAGTCAAAAGAAGCGTTCCTGTCAGGTTCGGTTTCATGGGAGGACAAGTCCTCCACTGCAGCAGTGCTTGGCTGCGCTCAAGCACGAATACAAAAGCATTTTTGTTTTCATGAGGCGGCTCCTGTTTTCTTGCGGGATGGGATCATCTTTTTCCGCATAATATAACGCGGAAACGGACGCATGGCAAATCATTGCCGCGATTTCGTCCGGGAAAAAGGCTGTTGTCCGGGTCAGAAATGCTCGATCGGGCATTCCGGGATGGATTCGAGGAAGGACTTGCCGTAGTTTTTCGTCACGATGCGCGGGTCGAGCACCACGATGATGCCGGTGTCGGTCTTGCTCCTGATGAGGCGGCCGATGCCCTGCCGGAATTTCAGCACGGCGTCCGGGATCGTGTAGTCGCCGAACGGGTTCCCGCCGAGCCGCTGGATGCGTTCGCAGCGCGCCTGGATGAGCGGGTGCGTGGGGACGGCGAACGGGAGCTTGGTGATGATGACGTTGCTGAGGGCGTCGCCGGGGACGTCGACGCCGGTCCAGAAGCTCGTCGCGCCGAAGATGACGGAGGACTTGACTTTCTTGAACTCGGAGATCATGGCGGACCGGGAGAGCGATTCGCCGTGGACAAGCAGGTTGATGCCTTTCGAAAGGAAGGCGCGCGAGAGCTTGTCCGAGCAGTATTTGAGCATGTTGTAGCTGGTGAAGAGCACGAATGCGCTGCCGTTGGTCTTCTCCACGAACATCCTGATCTTCTCCGCCGCCGCGTCGTTGAACTCGCGTTCGCCGGGCTGCGGCATGTCTTTCGTGAGGTACAGCCGGACCTGTTTGGTGTAGTCGAACGGCGAGTCGAGGATGAGGCCCTCGCCGCCGCGGAATCCGATCCGGCGGGCGTAGTAGGTGAGGGAGCCGTGCACGGCGAGCGTGGCGCTGGTGAGGATGACCGGCTTGCCGGAGTCGAAGAGGAGGTCGCGAAGAAGTTCCGAGACATTGAGCGGGGCGGAGGCGAGTTCGGTCTGGCGCGTGCGGCTGAACCCGGATTTGTGCCCTTCGACCCAGTAGACCTGATCGGGCAGGGACATGTTCAGGAACTGGTCCAGCTCCTCGCGGTAGCCCATGCAGTGTTCGAGCTGGGCTTCCAGTTCGAGGCGGAATCCGGCGTCGTCCTGGTTGTCCGCATAGGTCCGCGTGATGGTCTCGACGTCCAGGATGTTGTCGGAAAGCAGGTCGCGGAACCGGCCCGGCTGCGAGAGTCGGAAGGTCTGTTCCGGCGACTTGTCGAGCGTTTCGTCGAACTGCGCGAAGAAATCGGTCAGCGCCTCGTGCGCGTTCGCGATGCTGTTGCGGACCTGCATGGAATCCTCGCCCGGCTTCATCAGGAGTCCGCGTCCGCTGATGGGGTTGAACAGGCGGTTCAGGGTGCCCCGGACAGCGGAGGAGTGGATGTGGAGCCCGAGATGGTTCGCGGCGTTGTCCTCCAGCGTGTGCGCTTCGTCGAACACGACGGCGCAGTGTTCGGGCAGGGGGCAGTTCTCCTGCTCCTCGATGCGGCTGATCTTCAGGTTGGTGAAGAAGAGCGCGTGGTTGGTGATGAGCAGATCCGCCTTGTCCCACGAATGCCGGGCGCGCCAATAGAAGCAGGAATGGAAGTTGGTGCACTTCGGGCCGAGGCATGTGCTGGTCTCGCAGCAGACGCTGGTCCAGAGGTGGGGGTTGATGCGGAACGGGACGTCGGACAGGGTGCCATCGTGTGTGGTGCGGCTCCAGTCCATGAGGCTCTGAAGCTCATTGACCGGGGCGTCCGCCGGAAGGATTTCGTCGCGGTGGCTGCCCGCGGCGAGCGCGAGACGGCGTTTGCAGAGGTAGTTGCCGCGTCCCTTGGCGATCGCGAACGTGAACTCGACGTCCAGGAGGTCCTGAAGGAGCGGCAGGTCCTTCTTCGCGAGCTGTTCCTGAAGGTTGATCGTTTCGGTCGTGATCAGCACGCACTGATGCATGGCCTTGGCGTGATAGATCGCCGGGACGAGATACGCGAAGCTCTTGCCGACTCCGGTCGGGGCCTCGACCAGCAGATTGCGTCCGTTCTGGAAGGCCTCGGCGACGGCGCATGCCATCTCCGTCTGCTGTTCGCGGCGTTCGTAGGGGCGTCCGCCGTACTCCTCCGCCCTCTTCAGAGGGGTGTCCTCGGAGAAGAAGGCGGCGGTGCGCGGAAGAGCGTCCGAAAGAGTCACCTCTTTCAGTTCATGGTCGACGACCGGTAAGATCACGGAAGGTTACTTCGTCTTTGCGGGTTCTTCGGTGCTAAGCTTGCAGATGGAGCAGTGGCGGCAGTCGAATTCGGCGGGCGGCTCGTACTTGACGCCGGCCTTCTTCGCCTTGTGCATGTTCAGGAGGTTCATGCCGGCGAGGATGAGGCCGAGGAGGATGAAACCGCCGGGGGCCTGTCCCATGACCGCGAAACCGCTGTCCCAGCACTGCATGCTGATGCCGAAGAGCGTTCCGGCGGCGAGGAATTCGCGGATGCAGCCGAGGCAGACGAGGACGAACGTGAAGCCGAGGCCCATGCCGAGTCCGTCGGCGGCGGACGCCAGCAGGCCGTTCTTCGAGGCGAACGCCTCGGCGCGGCCGAGCACGATGCAGTTCACGACGATCAGCGGCAGGAAGATGCCGAGCGTCTGGTACGCTTCCGGCGCGTATGCCTGCATGAGAAGCTTCACGACGGTCACAAACGTGGCGATGACCACGATGTAGCACGGGATGCGGATCTTGCCGGGGACGAGCTTGCGGATGACCGAGATCACCAGGTTGCTGCCCATCAGCACGAACGTGGTGGCGAGCCCCATGGCAAGCCCCTTCACCGCGTCGGACGACGTGGCGAGCGTGGGGCACATGCCCAGGACGAGCACGAGGACCGGGTTCTCTTTCCAGAAACCTTTGGTAAATTCCTTGAAGATGCTCATGATCACTTATCCTCCTTCTTTTCGGCGGGAGCCGCGAGGTGTTCGCGGACGGCGGTCGCGGCGTACCAGACGAGATCGCAGACGGCGTTCGAGGAATAGGTCGCACCGGAAACGAAGTGGACGCCGTCCTTTTCCTTGGTCCATTTCTCATTGCCGGGCTTGACACCGGAGTAGGAATCCAGCGCGGTGTTCGGCGGGAGCTTCGAGGTGTCGGGCTTCACGCCCTTGACGACGTCGGAGATGGTGCGCTTGACGGAACGGTCGGTCACTTTCGTGCCGATGCCGGGGGTCTCGGCGTGGCCGGACTTCACGATCACGGTGTCGATGGTTCCGTCCGGCTTGAAGCTGACGATGCCGGCGACCTTGCCGCCGAACCCGGAGGCCGCGGCTTCGGCTGCGTAGCCGACCACGATGTCGCCGTTCTTTGCCGTGTAGAGCTTGACGGGCGCTCCGTCGGGCGAGGTGATGTCGATCGCCTCCGCCGCCGGGTCGTTGTCGAATGGCGGGAGGATCATCTTCAGGCTGTCTGCGGTCTCCTTGGCCTGCGCGAGTTTGATCGGGGCGTCGGTCTTGACCGCGGTGACGGCCATGACGAGCGTGGAGACGCCGCAGACGACGAGGAGGAAGAACGCCAGATAGAACGGATTGGAAGCTTTTGTCATGTCTTTCATTTGATCTCACCCCTTCTGATGTTGAGCGCGGAAACGCTGTGGGAGTGCCAGCCGAACGGACGGATGTAGCACATCCGGTCGATCAGCGGGACCAGAGCGTTCGCGATCACGATGGAGAAGCTCACGCCCTCGGGATACGCGCCCCAGATGCGGATGATGCAGGTCAGGACGCCGATGACGACGCCGAAGACGAGCGCTCCGAGCGGGGTCATGGGCGAGGTCACCATGTCGGTCGCCATGAAGAACGCGCCGATCATGACGCCGCCGCTGAGGATGTGGTAGAGCGGGCTCGGGGTCAGGCCCGGGGCCGCCAGATGCACGATGCCGGAGAAGACGAAGATCGTGGCTAGCATGGCGAGCGGGATCTGCCACTTGATGAGGCGGAAGCACATGAGTCCGACGCCGCCGATCAGGATGGCGAGCGCGGAGGTCTCGCCGATGGAGCCGCCGACGTTGCCGAGGAAGAGCTTCATCAGGTTGTCGTTCGATCCGAGCTGTGCGATGGCTTCGGCGGAGCCTTTCGCCGCCTGGATCGCGCCGAGCGGGGTTGCGCCGGAGATCAGGGATCCGGTCGCCGGGGCCGCCCACTGGGTCATCGGGCCTGCGAAACCGACCAGCAGGGCCACGCGGGCCGCCGCGGCGGGGTTGAAGGGATTCTGTCCGAGTCCGCCGAAGAGCTCTTTCACGATGATGATCGCGAAGACGCTGCCGACGAGGCAGAGCCACCACGGGGCTCCGGGCGGGAGGTTCAGCGCCAGGATCACTCCCGTGACGAGCGCGCTGCAGTCGCCGATCGTGGTTGCCTGCCGTGTGGCAAGCGTCCAGCCGTATTCGGCGAAGATGCTGAAAGAGGCGCAGTAGACGAGGATGCGGACGGCGTCGAAGCGGAAGAACCATATGGACGCCGCGACGGCGGGGAGAAGGCAGATCAGCACCTTCGCCATGATCTTGGTGATGCTGTCGCCGTCCTGAACGTGAGGCGAAGTGCTCAGCACGAGCGAACCGGGCTCGGGGAGAGAGACGTTGTTTTTTTCGATTTCTTCACTCATAATGAAAACACGGCTCCGTGATTAGGCTTGTTTTGCTTTCGCGGCGCGGCGCTTGGCGTTGATTTCGGCCTTCGCCCTGCGGAAATGCTGGACGAGAGGGCGTTTCGCCGGGCAGACGTAGGTGCAGACGCCGCACTCCATGCAGTCCATGACGTAGTTTTTCTCGGCTTCGTCGTAGTTTTCGCTTTCGACCATGACGCTGACGGGGCCGGGGAGGAGTTTCATGGGGCAGGCGCGGACGCAGCGTCCGCAGCGGATGCACGGATTCGAGGTGTACTCGGCGGTCTCCTGCCACTGGAGCAGGAGGATGCCGGAAGAGTTCTTGGTGACCGTGACGCCGAGCGAGCTCTGGGCGAATCCCATCATCGGGCCGCCCATGATGACTTTCGCCGCGCGGGCTTTCACGCCGCCCGCGAAGGTCAGCGCCTGCTCGACGGTCGTGCCGAGGCGGAGGATCCAGGTGCCGGGATTGGCGACCGGGGTGCCGGTGACCGTGGTGTACCGTTCGATCAGCGGATGCCCTTCGACCACGGCGTCGCGGATGGCGGCGCAGGAACCGACGTTCTGCACCACGCAGCCGACGTCCATGGGGAGGCCGCCGGTGGCGACGGAGCGTCCGGAGAGGGCGTAGATGAGCTGTTTTTCACCGCCCTGCGGATAGCGGACGTGGAGCGGCACGACGGTCACGCCGTACTGTTTGGCTTTCTCGTTGAGAGCTGCGATGGCGTCCGGCTTGTTTTCCTCGATGCCGAGGAACACGCGGTCGACGCGGAGGATCTTGGCGGCGATGGCCGCGCCCTCGAGGACCGCTTCGGTGCGTTCGAGCATAAGCCGGTGGTCGGCGGTGAGATAGGGCTCGCATTCCGCGCCGTTCAGGATGAGCGTGTCGATGACTTTTTCGGGCGGGGGCGAGAGCTTCACATGCGTCGGGAACGCCGCGCCCCCCATGCCGACGATGCCGGCGTCCGCGATGCGCTTCTTCAGGATTTCGCGGTCGGTGTTCTTCCAGTTCGGGATCGGGTCGAGGCCGGAACCCCATTCGTCCTTGCCGTCGGAGATGATTTCGATGGCCGGGATCGCGCCGCCGTTGGCGCCGGGGACTTCGACGATGTCGCCGACCGTGCCGCTGGTGGGTGCGTGGACGGGGGCGGAGACGAATCCGCCGGGCTCGGCGATGAGCTGGCCCTTCTTCACGACGTCGCCCTTCGCGACGACCGGCTTCGGGGGCGCGCCGATGTTCTGCTGGATGGCGACCGTGTAGCGTTCGAGGAGCGGAGCGCGCTGCGCGGGCACGGAATTGGAAAGGGCCTTGCCGTCGGCGGGATGGACGCCGCCGTGGAAACGCCAGGTCTTGATCGGGATGTTCATTTGGACTCCTCCTTTTTCGGTGCGGGCGCGGCTTTCGGCGCGGGTTCGACCGGCTTAAGCGATGCGATCCTGCGGTGAATCTCTTCGACCTGGAGCGCGCCGGTGGGGCACTTGACCTGCTCGACGAAAGAGGCTTCGGGCGGGTTGGAATAGTTCACGCGGACGAGGCCGCCCTGCATCTGCATGTGGTTTTCGTCGGTGCGGATGCACTTCTTGCATGCGAGGCACGGGTTCTTGCAGAATTTGCGGCGTTTCGCGGGCTTTTCCAGCGAGTTACAGTAGACGTGGATCGGCGCGGACGCCGGGACCAGGCGGATCAGCTTGCGCGGGCAGACGTTCACGCATTTGCCGCAGGCGCGGCAGAGTTCGGGGTGCACGACCGCCAGGCCGTCGCGGATCTCGATCGCGCCGAACGGGCACGCATGGGCGCAGGAGCCGTAGCCGAGGCAGCCGAAACGGCAGGCTTTTCCGCCGCCGCCCGCCACGATGGAAGCGGATCGGCAGTCGAGGATGCCGTTGTAGTCGGCGGCGCGCGTGGAGCGCGAGAAGCTGCCGGAGCAGAAGACGACCGCGGTCATCTTCTCTTTTTTTCCGGCGGCCTTGCCCGTGACTTCGGCGATCTTCGCAAGCATGGCATCGGAGCAGGCGGAGCAGCCGGAGGGATCGGCATCCTTCGTGACGATGGCACTTGCGAAGTCGGCGCAGCCGGCATAGCCGCAGCCGCCGCAGTTCGCGCCGGGGAGGAGAGCCTGGACCGCCTCGATCTTCGGGTCGGTCTGGACTTCGAACTTCTTGGCCGTGAAGCCGATGAGCGCGCCGAGGACAAGCCCGACGGCGGCGACCACACCGGCAGAAACAAGGATCGTAGTCAACATGATGTCTCTGCGCCTCCCTTATTTGACCAGGCCGGAGAAGCCCATGAACGCCATTGCGAGGATGCCGGCGGTCACGAGCGCGATCGCAGTGCCTTCCATCGCTTTCGGGATCCGGGCGATGGCGAGACGTTCGCGGATGCTGGCGAAGAGCAGGAGCGCGAGGCCGAAGCCGACGCCGGTGCTGAATCCGAACACGGTCGAGGAAATGAGCCCGCGGGACGCGTCGGCGTTCAGTTCCGCCGCGCCCAGCACGGCGCAGTTGGTCGTGATGAGCGGCAGGTAGATGCCGAGCGAGACGTAGAGGGACGGGCTGAACTTCTTCAGGAGGATCTCGACGATCTGGACGAGCGCCGCGATGACCACGATGAAGAGCAGGATGCGCGTGAACGACAGGTCGACGGTCTGGCCGTTGATCGTGAAGGTCTGCGTGACCAGGAACCTGTTGAACAGCGCGGTGACGAACGAAGCGAGCGTCATCACGAAGATGACGGCCCCGGACATGCCCAGCGCGGTTTCGATGCGCTTGGAGACGCCGAGGAACGGACAGATGCCGAGGATGCGCGAGAGCACCACGTTGTTCACGAGGATCGCCCCCACGGTCAGCACCAGTATTTCGTTGGTATCCATAGCTTGTGCCTGATTAGATTGGTTGGGAAAACGGGATGGATGGAAAAAACGGAGCCTGGGTTACTTCGCGGCGATCCGGGAGACGCGGAAGATGGTGATCGGCGAGGACGGGACGTCGTCATAGTACCTCACGGACGTCGTCGGGATGGCTTCGATCGCGCGGACCACGTCCATGCCGTCCGTGACCTGTCCGAAGACGCAGTAGCCGAACCCGCGCGGAGTTTCGTCCTGATGGTCGAGGAAGCTGTTCGGCGCGGTGTTGATGAAGAACTGGCTGGTGGCGCTGTCGACGACGGCGGTGCGGGCCATCGCGATGGTGCCGACCTTGTTCGAGAGGCCGTTGCCCGCTTCGTTCTTGATCGGAGCGCGCTTGGACGGGACGTCGCGGAGATCGGCGTCGAGGCCGCCGCCCTGGATCATGAATCCCTTGATCACGCGGTGGAAGATGGTCCCCGCGTAGTAGTTGTCGTCGACGTAGGCGAGGAAGTTCGCGACGGTGACGGGGGCTTCCTTCTCAAAGAGCTCGACGGTGATGTTTCCGAGGGAGGTCTCGATCAGGACTTTCGGATTTTCAGACATGGTTGTTCCTTTGGGTTGATGAGTGTGAAAAAAGGCAGTACGTCATAAATATAGTGCATCGAACGTTTTTTTCAATCTGCCGGACTCTTTTTTTCAGTAGATTCAGGATTTTTCCGTAAAAACCTGAAATAGGGTTTGCATTTCCCCGCCGGAGCGTTATATTTACTCCGAATGCCGAATCGTCCGCCCCTCGTCCGGAGCGGCGCGCCGGCCCGCTTTGCGATTCCTTAAAAAGATACATATAACAATATCAACCAAGAAAGGGTTTTTCACAGATGTTCAACCCCGTTTTCGCAGCCGCTTCCCCCGGCAACATCGCCATGCTGATCGCGGCGCTGCTTGTCATCCTGTTCATCCTGGTCCTCACGTTCATTTCCCGTTACAAGAAGTGCCCGCCCGACCAGATCATGGTCATCTACGGTAAGACCGGCGGACAGCGCGCCGGCCGCTGCATCCACGGCGGTGCCGCGTTCGTGTGGCCCGTGATCCAGGACTACGGATTCGTCTCCCTGCGCCCGATGCAGCTGGACGTGAACCTGCAGAACGCCCTGTGCCGCCAGAACATCCGCATCA
>JBGUKN010000088.1:0-26263 GCA_045114455.1 Victivallales bacterium | reverse complement strand
GTTCGGCATCGTCGGCGTCGACGAGCCCGGCGAAAAACTCCGCGCGCTGCTCGCCGGAGCCCGCATCAACACCAACGGCATCGTCGGTGTGCCCGGCCGCGTCACGATCGAAAAACAGCGCGTGATCGCCGGAAACCAGCAGATCGTCCGCATGGATTTCGAGGAGACCGCGCCCGTCGAGCACGAGATCCGCGACCGCCTCATCGAAACCCTGACCAAGAAAATCCGCCTGCACGAGCTGGACGCCGTCATCATCGAAGATTACGCCAAGGGGCTTATCGGACAGGAAATGCTCGACGCCATTGTGTCGACCGCGTCGCACGAAGGCATTTTCACCGCGCTCGATCCGCACCCCGGCAACCCGGTCCGGACCAGGGGCATCTCCCTCATGACCCCGAACCGTGCCGAAGCGTTCGCGCTGGCCGGAATGTACCACGCCGACCCCGCCGCCGATCCGGCGAAGGATGCCGCATTGAAGGATGTCGCGGCGAAGGTCCGCAAAGAATGGGCTCCCGACATCCTGCTCGTCACGCTGGGACATCAGGGGATGGCGCTGTACTCCGACAAGGAGCCGCGCGGATTCGTGATCCCGACCATCGCGCGCGAAGTCTTCGATGTTTCCGGCGCAGGCGATACCGTCATTTCCGCGTTCACGCTCTACCATGCCGCGGGCGCGACCGACCGCGAAGCCGCGGTCATTTCGAACCAGGCGGCGGGCATCGTCGTCGGAAAAGCCGGCACGGCCACGACCGATCCGGCGGAAATCGCCGCGTCGTTCAAACTGGATGCGGAGACGCGCCATGCCTGATTCGCCGGGCGAAAACCGTCCCGCTCCCCTTCGCCAGGTCGTCCTGGCTTCCGCCTCGCCCCGCCGGTCCGCCCTGCTCCGGGAGGCCGGTCCGGCGTTCGCATCGATGCGGATCATGACCTCGCACGTGGAGGAGGGATGCGATCCGCTGGAGAATGCCAGGCTCAAGGCCGAAGCGGTCGCCCGGATGGCTCCGCAGGCGATCGTGATCGGAGCCGACACCGTGATCCGGTTCGAAGTCGAGACGATCGGCAAGCCCGCCGACCTCGACGACGCGAAAAGGATCCTTTCAAAGCTCTCCGGGCGCACGCACGAAGTGGCGACCGGGGTCTGCGTCCGTTGCATCGAAGCTGACATCCTCGTCCGGTTCGAGGAGATCACGCAGGTGACGTTCCGCACGCTGACGCCCGGGATCATCGACCGATATGTGCAGGACGTCAATGTGCTGGACAAGGCCGGGGCGTACGCCATTCAGGAGCACGGCGAGGACATCATCGAAAAGATCGACGGCTCGCTCACGAACGTCATCGGGCTTCCGGTGGAACGCCTGAAAGAGACGGTCGAATATCTGCTGAAGGTCTGCTGACCGGCCGGATACCGTCATCCATTGCCGGTTCCGCCGTTCTTTTTTGCTGTTTCGCTATTGAAAAAGTCGTATTCGTGCATTATATTTAGAAATAATATTTCGTAAAAAAACTCCCTCCCCGCCGGGGAATTCACCACCAAACAGCGCCGGACGGCATACGGACTTCTCCTCCCGGGAAACCGCGGGAATCCGGCGCAGCACCAGGGCATACCATGGCTGACAAAAAAATGATCTTGAGCGGCGACGGCGCGATCGCCTACGCCGCGAAAGCGTGCGGCGTGACGCTGGGGGCCGGCTATCCCGGCACACCGTCCACGGAAATACTTGAAACCCTCACATCCATCGGCGGCGCCGCCCAGTGGTCGCCCAACGAGAAAGTCGCGCTGGAAGTCGCAACCGGCGTCTCGCTGGGCAACGGCCGCGCGCTGGTGACCATGAAGCATGTCGGCTTGAACGTGGCGGCCGATCCGCTGTTCACCCTGACCTACATGGGCGTCAACGGCGGACTCGTGATCGTCTCCGCCGACGATCCGGGCATGGTGTCCAGCCAGAACGAACAGGACAACCGCAATTATGCGAAGTTCGCGCAGATGCCGATGCTGGAGCCGTCCTCCAGCCAGGAAGCCTACGACCTGACCGTCCGCGCGTTCGAGATTTCCGAAAAGTTCAAAGTGCCGGTCCTTCTCCGCATGACCACGCGTGTCTGCCACTCCATGGGCCCCGTCGAGCTTTGGAAAGCCCCCGAGGCATTCCGCCCCGCCCCGTACAAGGCCGACGCCCCGACCAAGGTCATGATCCCGGCCTACGCACGCCGCGCCCACGTCCGACTCATCCAGGTGATGAAGGAACTCGCGGCGTACAATGAATCCTCCGACCTGCACGCGGTTCTGAACGCCGGTTCCTCCGACCTCGGCATCCTGAGCTCGGGCGTGAGCGTCCAGCACGTGCTGGAGGCCGCGCCGGAGGCATCCGTGCTCCAGCTGAAAATGACCTGGCCGCTCCCGCTGGACGCCATCCGCAAGTTTGCGGGGAGCGTGAAACGTTTCGCCGTCGTCGAGGAAGGCAGCCGGTTCCTGGAGGAAAACCTCCGCGCCGCCGGAATCCCGGTCGAGGGCAAGGAAGACGTCTTCGAATGCGGCGAACTCTCCGTCGGACGCGTGAAGCAGCTTCTCGCGCACGACACCACGCCGCCGCCTGCTGGCGCCCCGGGACGTCCCCCCGCGCTCTGCCCCGGCTGCCCGCACCGCAAGACATTCGAACTGCTCAGCGAACTGAAACTGACCGTGCTGGGCGACATCGGCTGCTACACGCTCGGCGTCCTGCCGCCGTTCAACGCCATGGACGCCTCCGAATGCATGGGCGCGAGCATCGGCATGGGCCTCGGACTCCGCCGCTCGCTCGGCGACTCCCCCGAAGCACGCCGCGTGGTGAGCGTCATCGGCGACAGCACGTTCCTGCACAGCGGCCTGACCGGCGTCGTGGACATGGTCTACAACAAGCCCGCCACCGGGCACGTGGTCCTGCTGCTCGACAACGGCACGACCGCCATGACCGGGCTTCAGGAGCACGCCGCAACGGGCTACCACCTGGACAGGACTCCGGCAGTCCCGATCAAGCTTGAGGACGTCTGCCGTTCGCTCGGCGTCGACCATGTCGACATCGTGGATCCCGTCGGCGACCAGGACGGCTACCGCGCGCTCCTTCAGGAACGCCTGGCGTCAAACGACGCCACGGTCATCATCGTGCGGCGCCCGTGCCTGATGCAAATGAAAAAGATGGCGAAAATGGCCAATTCCACCGAGGTGAAAAAATGAGTCGTGACATTACCAACGTCCTGTTCGTCGGCATCGGCGGCCAGGGTATCATCCGCGCATCCGATATGCTGACCGAAGCGGCGTTCCGCCTCGGATTCGACGTCAAGAAAAGCGAACTCCACGGCATGAGCCAGCGCGGCGGCTCCGTCTCCAGCGACGTCCGCTTCGGCAAAAAGGTCCTCAGCCCGATGGTCCCGGTCGGCATGACAGACTATCTCGTGGCCGTCTCCGAGGACCAGATTGAAGTCGCCCGCCCGTACCTGAACGACGCCACGGTCATCGTGCGTCCGTCCGACCTGTCCGCCGACGACGCGAAGTCCCGCATGGCGAACATCGCGATGCTGGGCGTTCTGAACCGCTACCTCAAATTCCCCGCGGACCTGTGGGAGACCCTCATCCGCGAAAACTTCTCCGGCCCCGTCGGCGAAGCAAACGTCCAGGCGTTCCGCCGCGGCGCAAATCTCGCCTGATCCGCGTCCGGCACAATCAGACATAAAGAAATCCCCGAAGCCACAGCAGGCTCCGGGGATTTTTTTCTCAGTTGAGGCAGGTTTTTATTCGATCGTCTTCGAATCCAGGCCGAACTGCTCGAATCCGAGGTTGGAGATCGGATGTTCGATGCCGTGGATCAGGTCGTTCTCCGTCGCGTTCAGCTCGTCGCGGAGCGACTCCGGCACTTTGTCGGACGGCTGGGAGTATTCGGCATGCACGGAGAGGATCAGCTCGGTCTCGCGGGCGGATTCGGATTCCGTGGAGAAGGCCCAGCCGAGGATCGGAATGTCCTTCAGGATCGGAAGCCCGGACACGCTGCGGACGATCTGCTTGCGCTTGATGCCGCCGATCACGAAGTCGCGCGCCTCGTACCCGAGGTGGATCTCCGTCTCGAAATCGGATTGGCTGAGGCGGGGCGATCCGTCGCTGTTCCAGCCGAGAAGACTCACGCCGGAGACCTTGATCGGCAGGACGGACGCCATGCCGGACACGATCGGGGTGACCTCCATGCTGAACCTGAAACCTTCGGATGCCTTCGTGTTCTGGCGGTTGCCGTGTTCGATCGGGACATCCGCGCCCGCGGGGAGTTTTTCCTTGCCGTCGATCAGGATGCCGTTGTTGATGGAGGTGTCATCGATCGGGTCTTCCTCCTCGTAGAAGAGGCCTGAGCCGACGGTGATCTCCGATTTGCGGCGGTTCTTCGCGGCAATGACGCCCTGCGTGACGACCTTCGCGCGTCCTGTGGAGGTCAGGAAGTCGAAGTATTTCGTGTTCCACTTCGGATTGAAATTGAAGTAATCGGTGCGGCTGCTGTGGGAACCGTCGATGCCGCCCGCGAACGTACGCGCCCAGTTGTTGCGGTAGCGACCGCCGGCGGAGAAGAAATCGATCCCGTCGTTGTTCTTCCAGCTCTGGAAGTCGACGCCGAGTTTGTCGTCGTTTTCCGTGCTGACCTCGTAAAGGCAGTACGAAAGGCGGATTTCGGGCATCGGCCTGTCATACGATTCCAGTTGCTCCCTGATGCCGTGCCAGCTCCAGTAGGACGAGGCGACGAAGAGAGCGTTCAGGCCGCCGTCGACGACCAGCTTGTCCACGCCGTGCGAGAATTCGACGTCCTCGGTGGTCGCACCGACTCTCAGAAGCATTTCGCGGAGATTGGCGGCGGTGTTGGCTTTCGGGAAGTAAAGGAACAGGCCCTTGCCCGTGATGAGTTCCATGCCGGGCTGATCCAGCCCCGCGATGATCTCGTCGATGCTGTCGCCTTTTCCGCGGTTTTCAAAACGGTAGTCCTCGGCGGAAACCAGCACGATGCCGCGTCCGTCGTTGTATCTGACGGCGTCGACCGCAACGGGGTTTCCCACGACCTGCGTGGCATTCACCACGCCCTGAATATAGCCGCGGATCGTATAGGGATTGGTGTGTTTCAGCTCGTACAGCTTCGTGATGACGAAGGGGTCGGTGTTGCCCCGGATGAAATGAACGGCATCCTCCGTGTCCTTCAGGTCCACCCGGATATGCGTCTGGACGGTGCTGCTGCCATAGCCTTCCGTGGGGGCGTTGTTGTACGCCTGGGGCGCGCCGGGAATCCCGTGCGGGGTAAAATCGACGCTCACCTCGTCATCGGAAAACACGGAGACGGCGGCAAAGAGGAATGCGGCTGTGAAAAGATGTTTCATCATGTTTTTCATGGTTCATGCTCCTTTCCCGATCAGCGGTCGGCGCCGAAATCGGATTCGATGACGGGTTCGGCAGCCAGAATCGGACCGTCCGGGTGGACGAGCGAGGCTTCGGCGGTCACGACGACATAGGTCCGCTCCCTGATGCTGGTGGTGGTGCCGAAGAGGTATTTCAGCACGGGAATCTTCACCAGGAACGGGATGCCGACGGTCTGCTCGACGTCGTTTTCACGGATGTAGGAGGCAAGGAGTTTTTCGGTCTTGAACCCGAGCGTAAGCTCGCCGGAGGCTGTGGCGACGTCGCCCAGTTCGTCGCCGCGATTGCTTCGCTCCGTCACGCTCTTCGACACGAGCTTGTAGGCGAACACGACCCCGCCGTCGGATGTTTCATAGTACTCCTGCGTGGACGGGATACGTCCCCTCAGCGCGGCCTGTTCCTCCTTTGCGGCGTCAAAGCAGATGACCGGGTTGATCACGGAGAGCGTGAGGCTGCTGTCGCCGCCCGTGACCACGCTCGTGCGGTCGTCGTCGTCCTTCGTGATGTTCTCATAGCCGGGCGTGAGGCTGGCCTTGTATATCTTCGGCAGGTGCTGGTTCTGCTCTTCCGTCTCGTAGATGGGCGTATTCACGAATGTGAGTTCGGCTTCCGCGGCCAGTTTCGCGTTGCCGGACTGCTGAAGCACACGGATAAAACTCAGATCGAACTTCGGTGCGGTGAAAAAACCGCCGTAACCCCAGCCCGTGGAGAAATCCTTCGTGAGGTCGACCAGCTGAGTCGCCCCGCCGATGAGGTCCCAGACGGCTTCGTTGGAGAAGATCTTGCCGGTGTCGAATCCGGCGGAGAAGATGTCGAGGCCGGGGCCGTTCTTCCAGGCCAGATAGTCCATGCCGATGTCGCGCAGCTTGCTTTCGCGGATCTCGTAGTATTTGAGCTTGAGGTTGACCTGCGGAAGCGGCCGGTCCAGATACTTGATCCAGTTGAGCGCGGCCATCGCGGCGGCCCGGTCGTCCTTCCAGTAGATCGTGTTCGTGTCCTCGTTCAGGTAGATCGTGCCTTCCGGGCTCCTCAGGCCGGCGTTGATGATGCGGAGCATCTCGGTCCCGAGGCGGTAGTTCGGGTGATAGGTCACGCGGGTGACGCCGGTTCCCTCGATGATGGAACCGTATTCGTCCGGCTTGCCCGGCACGTCCAGTCCGGCGATCAGCGCGTCCACGTAGGGGATGAAGTCTTCTCCGGTCGAGACAAGCAGATAGTGCCTGTCGGCATTGTTGTTGTTTACACGATCCACCAGCGAAAACGCATTGTAGCGGGTGATCGCGGCGAGGATGAACGGACGGACGTCGGTCGGCTTCGTGTATTTCAGCTCATAGAGCCTGCTTGCGAAGCGGACCTGGGCATCGTCCTGGAGCAGTTTGATGGTGCGGACTTCCTTCGCGGGTTCCTGCGCCGGGAGATACTGTGTTCCGGCCAGACTGGCGCTCAGGATCAACAAAGCAAAGCGTTTCAGGCGTTTTGCATTTGTTTTTCGGAGGGATTGTGAGTCTTTCATAGGATGCAATCCTTATGGGTGGGGGGTATTGGGGGATTGCACAGGAAAGATCAGGAAGCCGGATACGGATGAACGTCTCCAAGCCACCCGTATCTTCCCCGGCAAAAGGTTAGCGGGCGGCTCATCAAATAATGATAAAGTATGCGATAAGCATAAAAAGGCTGATCTGAGCGGAAGCAGCATGGGTTTTCACGGCGGGGCGCGCCCCGTCTTGTCTGCTGGGATCATTTGTAGTGCGAGAAACCATATCAGCCTCTGTTTGCTGTAAAAAAATGACTAAATAAGATAGCATGTTTTCCGGAAAAATCAAGCAGGGAAACATAAAGCCTGACCGAAAAGATCGAAAAGATGGACAGACGATGCCACAGTCAAAAGTCGGAGAGATGCATTTTTCGACAAATCGGTTTTCGGTTCCGAAGTCGAATCCGGCGAAAAAAACGATGTTTTTCGGCTTCGGAGACGATTGCAGTACCATCACTGACTGGAGAAACCGTTTTTGTCCTTTTCAGGCATCTAATCATAAAATGCGAGTTTTTTATTCTTTTTTCGCGCGCACTACCTTGATAAAAACAGCCGCCGAAGCTATATTATTAATCAAAGATTCAGGCAGAAATACGGGGACGCCGTCTTCAAGCGTCCCGCCCTGAAGAACAAAAAACAAACCCAAGGCTCCATCATGAAATCCAACAAGGCAGTCCCGATGAATCCCATCAGCGCGATGGACTTCATCCCCCTGGAACAGCTCCATTCGCTCCAGCTCGCTAGGCTCCGCGACATGGTTGAACTCGCCTACGCAAACGTCCCGCTCTTCAAGGCGCGCCTGGACGAACGCGGCATCAAACCCGACGACATTCGGAAACTTGAGGACATCCGGCTTCTTCCGTTTACCGTGAAGGCAGATCTCCGCGACACCTATCCCTTCGGCCTCTTCGCCTCCCCCATGAAGGACGTCGTGCGCCTGCATGCCTCCAGCGGCACGACCGGAAAGCCCATCGTCGTCGCCTACACCCGCGAAGACCTCAATGTCTGGTCGACGGCGGTCGCCCGCGCGCTCGCGGCGGTCGGCGTCCATGAGGGCGACATCGCACAGGTTTCCTACGGCTACGGCCTCTTCACCGGCGGCCTCGGCGCGCACGGCGGCTTCGAGCACATCGGCGCGACCGTGATCCCGGCCTCCGGCGGCAACACGGAACGCCAGGTGATGCTGATGAAGGACTTCGGCGTGACCTGCGTTGCCTGCACCCCGAGCTACTTCCTCCACATGATCGAGACCGCCGAAAAGATGGGCATCGACATGCGCGAACTCCCGGTCCGCCTCGGCATCTTCGGCGCGGAGCCCTGGACCGAAGCCATGCGCTCCCTGATCGAAAAGAAATCCGGCATCAAGGCCTACGACATCTACGGCCTCTCCGAGATCGTCGGCCCCGGCGTCGGCTGCTCCTGCCTCGAGCAGGACGGCCTCCACATCTTCGAAGACTATTTCTACCCCGAGATCATCGACCCCGCCACCGGCGACGTCCTCCCCGATGGACAGGAAGGCGAACTCGTCCTCACCACGCTGGCGAAGCGCGCCATGCCCATGATTCGCTACCGCACCCGCGACATCACGCACATCGAGACCTCACAGTGCGCCTGCGGACGCACCATCCGCCGCATCGCCAAGATCGGACGCCGCAGCGACGACATGTTCATCATCCGCGGCGTGAACGTCTTCCCCTCGCAGATCGAAACCGCGATCATGAGCGTGGAATCGGTCCTGCCCGTGTACCAGATCATCCTGACCCGCGAACACGGCCTGGACAATATCGAGGTCGACATCGAAGTCAACGAGGCCATCTTCCACGACCGCGTCTCCGCCATCGAGGACATCCGCCACACCATCGGACACGCCATCGAACGCATCCTCGGCATCCGCGTCTTCGTCAAGATGTGCGCCCCGAACTCCATCCCCAGGAGCGAAGGCAAGGCAAAACGCGTGATCGACCGCCGCAACCTCAACGCATAACACAGGAGACGTCAGAATGAAACTCAAGCAGATTTCCCTCTTCGTCGAAAACAAGCCCGGCACGGTCAACTCCGCGCTGAAACTTCTGGCCGACAACGGGATCAACATCTCGACGCTTTCGCTCAGCGACAGCAAGTTCTTCGGCGTCCTGCGCCTCCTGATCCGCGACTGGGAGAAGGCACGCGAGCTCCTCGAAGCCAACAATTTCGCCGTCAAGATCACCGACGTCGTCGCGATCGAGGTCGACCACGCCGCGGGCAGCCTTTCCAAGATCCTCGAAGTCCTCGACAGGCATCAGGTCAACATCGAATATCTGTACGCCTTCGCAGCCGGGCTCCACGGCAAGGCCGCCATCATCTTCCGTTTCGCCGATCCCGACGACGCCATCGAAAAGATCAAGAGCGAACTCAAGATCGTCGAACCGCTCGATCTCTTCCGCGAGATTCCGAACTGATGGAGGTTTCCGTTCCGGTGTCGCGCATCGCGTTCGGGGGCGACGGCGTCGGCCGGCTCCCGGACGGCAAGGTCTGTTTCATCCCGGGCGCCCTGCCCGGGGAAACGGTTCGCGCCGGGATCGTCCGCGAAGCGAAGTCGTTTGCGCGCGCCGAACTGCTGGAAGTGCAGGAGGCATCGCCCGAACGCCGGGACACGGACTGCCCGCTCGCCGGGACGTGTCCCGGCTGCGTGTACCGTCACGCCTCCTACGAGTGCGAACTGGAATGGAAGAACCGTCAGTTCACCGATTTCCTCACGCGCGGCAATCCCGCCGCCGGAGACATCCGGTTCCTGCCGCCGCTGCCTGCGCCGTCCCGCAACGGCTGCCGGAACAAGCTGACTTTTGTCTGTGAAAACGGCGCGTTCTGCTACCGCGGATTCGACAACCGAACGCCTGTTCCCGTGCCGGACTGCCTGCTCGGGCACTCCGCCATCCGCGAACTTCTCACGACCTCCGAACCCGGCGCAGACGAACAGAAACGCACATTCCGCCGGACGCTGCACGACGGCGCGCTGGATTCCGGTTCGGACGCCTGGCGGCGGATCACTCATCTGACGGAACAGCTCGGCAAATACGGAGATTTCCGCGTGCCGAAAGCGTCGTTTTTTCAAGTTAATCCCGACATGGCACCCGTGCTGGCGGAACGCGTCCTGACGCTGCTGAAGGAGTCCGGAGCGGAACAGCTCCTCGAACTCTACTGCGGCTCGGGCGTATTCTCCATTCTGGCGGCGGAAGCGATCCCCGGCCTGAGCGCCCGCGCGGTCGAACTGGACAAGGCGGCGATCGACTCGGCAAAGTCCAACGCCGAACGGCACGGCGTCTCCGACCGCTGCACGTTTCTGGCGGCGGACGCGGGCAAGGCGTTCCGCATACTGGCATCTTCCTGCGATCCGGCAAAGAGCTGCGTCCTCGTGGATCCGCCGAGAACGGGCCTTCCGGCCTCTCTGTCGCGCGAAATCGGACAATTCGCCCCGAAGGCTGTCCTGTACGTTTCCTGCGGCCCTGACACCCTGCGGCGCGACGCGGACCGTCTGGCGGAACACGGATACGCCGTTCGAACCGCGGGCATGGTCGACATGTTTCCCGCCACCGGGCATTTCGAATCGGTGACCGTATTCGGGAGGTCCGCATGAACACGGAAGACCGGGCCGGACACAGACAGCGTCTGCGGGAAAAGTTTGAAAATTATGAACAGGAGGCGTTCCTTGACTACGAACTGCTGGAACTGATCCTGACCTATTCCATTCCGCGGCGCGACGTGAAGCCGATCGCGAAGGAACTGCTGAACCGGTTCCACACGTTCCCCGGCGTCATGGACGCCCGCCCGGAAGACCTGGAGCAGGTGCCCGGCCTCGGTCAGAACTCCATTACCCTGCTGAAACTGATCCGAAGCGCGAACGTCCGGTATCTGGCGCGGACGATGGAGTCCCTTCCCCTGCTGGATTCGCCGCAGCTTTTCGCGGATTACGCCCGGATGAAGCTCGGCGACAAAAGCTGCGAAATCACACTGGTTTTCTATCTGAACACGCAGAACCGCCTGATCCGCTGCGACACGCTCGGCACGGGTTCGGTCGACGCGATCAGTATCTTTCCGTCCGAAATCGCGCGGAACGCCCTGCTCTGCGGCGCACAGTCGGTCGTCATCTGCCACAACCATCCGGGCGGGGGCTGCATGCCTTCCCGCGAAGACGACGCTGTCACGTTCAGCATCCGCAACGCGCTCGCCCCGCTTGAGATCGTCCTGCTGGACCATGTGATCGTCTCGCGGTTCGGATTCTACAGCTACCGGATGCACGAACATGAACGCGGACGAGGCTGTCTGCTGACGAAGCTGAAAGAAGGAGAATGAACATGATCTTCGGGATCGGAACGGACATCGCCGACTGCGCCCGCGTGGGGTCCATCTACGCGAAGCACGGTCATCATTTCGTGAAAAACATCCTCACGCCCGCCGAACTCGAACGCATGGCGGAGCTCAAGGACCCGAAGGAATTCATCGCGGGCCGCTGGGCAGCCAAGGAGGCGTTCTCCAAGGCGCTCGGCACCGGCATGTGCGCGGAATGCGCCTTCGTGGAGATCGAAGTCCTGTCCGACAAACGCGGCAAACCGTTCGTCAAGCTGTACGCGGCGACCGCCGAGACCGCAAAACGCCTCGGTATCGCCCGCATCCACGTCTCCATCAGCCACGAACGCGAGCTGGCGACGGCGTTCGTCGTGCTCGAAACGGACGACGGCGGAACAGCCGCCGCGGACAACAGGGAGATGCACCCATGACCATTACCCCCGAACAATGGCGCGAAGGATTGCTCGTGCGGTCGCCGAACTGGCTCGGCGATCTCGTGATGGCATTCCCGGCCCTCATGCTCCTGAAACGCATTCTCCCCGAATTCTGCTCGCTCACCGTGATCTGTCCCGCCGGGCTTGCGCCCGTGCTCGACGCATTGACCGGGACGGTCGACGAGATCATCCCCGTGGCGGATCCGCACGCATTTCCGAAGCGCAAGGAGATTCATCCGCTCATTCACCGGCATTTCGGCGCCGGAATCCTCTTCAATAATTCGCTCCGGGACGCCATTGTGATGCGCCGTCTGGGCGCGAGCCCTCTTTTCGGCGCGGCGGCGCGCGGACGCTCCATCCTGCTCCGCGATCCGCTCCACTTTCCCAAACGCATCTCCGGTCAGCTCAATCCGCCGCATCAGGCCAGACGCTGCCTCGAAGTCGCAAAACGACTCGGCATCGACGAGTGGGACGGCGTGTCCATGCCGGCCATCCGCCCGGATTTCGACGCGCGACGGTTCGAGCTGGCGTTCGAACGCCCCTTCCCGGAGAAACAGCCCGTCCTGGCGGTCGCGCCCGGTGCTGCGTTCGGCGACGCCAAACGCTGGGATGCCGGGGCGTTCCATGCCGTGGCGGACCACTGGCAGAGGAAACACGGCGGATTCGTGATTCTGCTGGGGTCGAAAACGGAAGCGCCGATCTGTGAAACCTGCGCGGAAGGGCTTGCACCCGACCAGATGCTGAACCTCGCCGGGAAGACCTCGCTCCACGCCCTCATGTTCGTCCTGAAATGCGCCGCGTACTGCATCGCGAACGACAGCGGCATCATGCACCTGGCCGCCGCCATCGGAACGCCCGGCACCGCGGTCTTCGGCTCCACCGACATGGCCGCCACGGGTCCGCTTTCCCCGAAATGGCAGGTCCTGTACCGCAAGGAACCCTGCTCGCCGTGTTTCAAACACGTCTGTCCGCTCGGGACGCGCGCCTGCATGAATGCGATCAAGGTCGCCGACGTGATCGAGACCCTCCCGAAGCCCTGAATCCCGGCCTCCTCAGCTGTTTTCGGGGACGATGACCTCTTTTGCCCAGCCGAAGAGAATCTTCGAATCATGGGCAAAATCAACGGCGGCGCCGGCTTTCATGGCAAGATAAGCCCGGACGATCTCCCGGTCGAGACCGTCCGCATGTTCCACAAGATCGCTCAAACGGCTATAGTATTTGCCGGCACGCCGGCATGCGGCCGCCCGGATCACGAAGGATGCGGTCTTATACAGCCCGCGGAGGATTCCTTCGTCCTTTTCGTAGAGCATGTTGTGGACGCAGGCATGGTAAACGCCGCAGGCCCCGGTCCTGATCGCCCGGTCGATGTCGCCGGGGCCGACAGCCGCCAGGACTTCGTCCAGGCTGCCGATGAGCGGCTTTGTGTCGCGGCAGAACTGGAACAGCTCGGACGGCTCCCAATGCAGGAGTTCTTCCCTCCCTGACAGGAAGCCGCAGACCAGTTCCCTGTGGTCGAGCGAGTCCAGCATGGCGTCATAGGCCGCGATATCTTCCGCCGCCAGTGCATCCAGGATGACGACCAGGTCGATGTCGCTGGTTTCCGCCGCCTCGCCCCGGGCATAGCTGCCCTGAAGCCCGGCAAACCATACGCGGTTTCCGAACGTCTCCCGCAGAAGACGCGTAAAGCGCTCCAGCCAGGGTTCGAGTTCGATCATAAGGATAAGGCCATCCGGAATCTCCGGAGGATCACTCTTCGGATCCGGCCTGTTCCGCAGCCTGTTCCTCGACTTCAGGCTGAAGCGTCTCGACCATCTGCTCCAGCACCTCCAGGAAGATCTGCTGTTTCTTCTCGTCGATGTTGCGGAAGAAATGGTCCATGTAGTCGGTGAAGTAGTTGTCGTGGCGCCGTTTCAGCGCGATGCCCTGCTTCGTCAGGGAGATATGGATCGCGCGGCGGTCTTCGCTGGACTGTTCGCGCTGGACGATGCCGTCTTCCACGAGGGAATCGATCGTCTGGGAGACCGCGCCGGGGGTCAGGCCGAAGACTTCGGCGATGTCCTTCAGCATCGGCGGCTGGTCCATGTTGGCGAAAAGATAGCTGATGACGCGGATCTTGCCGAGCGTTATCTTCTTGTTGTTGAGCGTGTTGCCGGGTGCTCCAAGGACGCGGAGCAGATCGGTGATCTGGAAGAGCAGTTCCCAGGACATTTGCGGAGTGCGGCGGGAGAGAGCGGGGGTGGCCGACATATCGTTTATTCTCCTTACCAATTGAGGTATTGGATTGTTTTAGCTACAAAAATATGTTAATATTATACTATACAACATAAAAACGAAAAAGCAAGTCCGAACGGGAAGAAAAGCATCAATATATCGGCAAATGTCGTGCCTGCCGAGGATGAAGGAAGAATCTGCCGCAGATGAGGAAAAAATCAGTCGCGGCCGAGCGAATTCTCGCCGCCCGCAAACTGGTCCAGGCCGTAATCGGCGGCCGCGGAGGATTTCCAGCCGCGCTGCCGCGCCGCTTCGTACAGCAGGATGGTCGCGGCGGTCGCCACGTTCAGGGAATCCATCAGACCGAGCATCGGGATCACGACCTTCTGGTCGGCGGAATCCATCCAGTACGGGGTCAGGCCGAACTGCTCGGCGCCGACCACGATCGCCACGCCGTGCGCCATGTCCGCGTCCGTGAAATTCTGTTTGGTGTGCGGGGTGGCGGCAAGCGTGCGGATGCCGAAGGAGCGCAGCCAGGCAAGGCATTCCTCGGAGGTGGCTTCGGCAAGCGGGACGGAGAAGATCGCGCCGGTGCTGGCGCGGATGACGTTCGGATTGTAGAAGTCGGTCTGCTTGTTGCAGACGATCATGGCGGTGGCGCCGACGGCGTCCGCGCTGCGGAGCATGGAGCCGAGGTTACCTGGTTTTTCGATGGTCTCCGCCACGAGGTAGAGGCCGTCTTTCACTTTCGGGATGTCGGCGAGAGTCTTGCGTTTGACCTCGATGACGGCGATGAGTCCTTCGGGACGGTCGCGGTAGGCGAGCTTGCGGAGGATGTCCTCCGTGCAGCGGTAAAGCGACGCACCGTGCGAGGCGAGGGAATCCAGCAGGGCATCCTCGTTTTCGCCGAGGAAGAGTTCCGGGCAGTAGAAGACTTCGTGAAACTTCAGACCGATGGCGTCCGCGCGGAAAAGCTCGCGGTATCCCTCCAGCAGGGTCACGCCCTGCGCGTCGCGTTCCCGGCGTTCCCGCAGGGATGCGGCGTATTTGACCTTCGGGTTCTTCAGGCTGGTGAGGAGTTCGTCGTGTCGCATGTCGGCGTGCCGGAGAAAAAGATTCGGTCAGGCTTTTTTTGCCGCGAGGAGCTTCCGGACGCCGGCGAGTTTCACGCAGACGCAGAAAAGCTCGATGGCGGTCTTCAGTTCGTCGAGCGGCGGATAGGAGGGCGCGATGCGGATGTTGCGGTCGAGCGGATCGTGATGCAGCGGGAACGTCGATCCGGGTCCGGTCAGTTTGACGCCGGCGTCCTTCGCAAGCCCGATGACAGCCGTCGCACAGCCGGGCAGCGTGTCGAGCGCGATGAAGTAGCCGCCTTTCGGACGGATCCAGGATGCGAGTCCGGTGCCGCCGAGTTCGCGTTCGAGCGTGTCGAGCACGAGATCGAATTTCGGACGGAGTTCGCGTGCCAGGACGCGCATGTGTTCGCGGACGCCCTCGGCGCTCTTGAGATAGCGCACGGTGCGGAGCTGGTTGAGCTTGTCCGGGCCGATGGTCTGGATGCTCATGTGATGCTTGAGTTCGGCGAAGTTGCCGGGTCCGGTGGCGAGCAGCGCGACGCCCGCGCCGGGGAACGTGATCTTCGAGGTGGAGAAGAAATAGTAGACGCGTTCCGGATTGCCCGCGGCTTCCGCGCTCGCGAAGATGTCCTTCAGCTTGCATTCCTCATAGATATGATGCACACCGTAGGCGTTGTCCCAGAAAATGCGGAAATCGGGGGCCGCGGTGCGCATGGATGCCAGACGGTCGACCGTCTCGTCGGAGTAGCACACGCCCTGCGGATTGGAGTACAGCGGGACGCACCAGATGCCCTTGACGGCATCGTCGGAGCCCGCGATCTGCTCCACCATGTCCATGTCGGGGCCTGTGGCGGTCATCGGAACCGGGATCATTTCGATGCCGAGGTCCTCGCAGATGGCGAAGTGGCGGTCGTAGCCGGGACACGGACAGAGGAATTTGACGGCGGGAAGACGCCCCCACGGCGTATATCCGTGCGTGCCGAAGACCCAATGACGGACGATCGTGTCGTACATCATGTTCAGGCTGGAATTGCCGCCGATCATCAGGCGGTCACGCGGGATGCCGAGGAGCTCGGAGAAGAGCTTGCGGGCCTCGTGGATCCCCTCCAGACAGCCGTAGTTGCGCGCGTCGATGCCACCCTCGACCATGTAGCCGTCGAGACGGTCCAGGATGCCGTTGGTCAGGTCAAGCTGGCTGCCGGAGGGTTTTCCCCGGGACATGTCGAGCTTGAGGTTGCGGGCCCGATACCCGGCATATTGGCGTTCAAGGTCGGCCTGAATCTCCTTCAGGCGTTCCGCGTGCTGTTCGGAGTAATTATCCATCTCTGGGACAGGGTCCTATGCTGGTTCGATTGTATTTAGACAAAACCTATTAATATACAGCATATTTCATAAAGATGCAAATCAAATGCGGAAAAAAAACGTTTTTTTTGGCGTAAAAACACGGATTGAGGTTTTTATGCGCTATCTGTGTTTTTTCTTGAAAAAACCGCTTGATTTTTTTGAAAACCGGAGTATAGTAATAACACGCAAGTTTTCTTGCGGCTCAATTATGCTCCCGTAGCTCAACTGGATAGAGCGTCTGACTACGGATCAGAAGGTTGGGGGTTCAAATCCCTCCGGGTGCACCAATTTTGAACTCGGAAACACCATTTTCACACATCGTGAAACATGGTGTTTTTTTTGTTTCGCGACGCTGTCGGCCTGATCTCCCTTTCAGTTGGAATCCGCATTTGTCAATCGAAGAGGGGTATCATGGCGGCACAAAAAAACGGAACGCCTCTTCAGGAGACGCTCCGTATGTTCACCGTGCTCCGGAGAGGAATTGAATCCGCCTCAATCCTCCACGAAGAGGTCTTCGTCGTCGAACGGACGAACGTGGATTTCTCCGTTTTCATCATAGGTGATGGAGCTGTTGGTCGCAGATGCGGTGGCCGGAATCGGGACGATCTTGCGGATGGAATTCGGGACCGCGGTGTGAGCGGTGAAACCGTGATTGAATCCGTCAAAACCTGCGAAACTGTAGCCGAAGCCGCCGAAGTCCATACCGTGACCAAAACCGGCGAAGGCCCCGCCGAAGTCCGCATGACCAAACCCGTTGAAGTTCATGCCGTAGCCGCCGAAGCCGTAGCCATAGTTATTGAAGGCGTAGCCGTAACCGCCGAAGCCCATGTGGTCGCCGGGATAGGCAAATGCGTTGAGGGAGACGAGTCCGGCGATCGCGACAAGGAGGAAAAGGGTGGTAGACTTATTGACAAGAAGATGAGAGAGAGTTTTCATTGTAGTCCTCTGATAGTGAGTTGTTTCGTTCGTTGGTTCGTTGCGCGCTTTCGTATCAAATAACGCTCTGTCCGCGCAGGATATTGTGCCGCGGACCATTTTTTTCCGAAAAACGGGAAAAAGACGGCAGCAGTCCCTTAACATGCTGTCCATAAAAGAAGAAGAATACGCACGCGAGGAAAGTGCGTCAACGACTTATTGTTTTTTCCGGTTGCGGAGAATGACCGCGACGATCAGGATCCCCCATAACAGGAAGAAGACCGTCGACACGATGAAGACGGGGATCCAGCCGATGGTGAAAACCAGCGTCAACGCCAGCGCAGTCACGATGCCGCCGCCCATAAAAGGTTCGTGCAGCAGCTGTTTGTAGCCGAATGCGGCGGCGGCCTCGGTCTTGCTCTCCGGATCCACGGTGCGCAACAGCAGGAGTCCGGTCGCGGTCACGCCGAGGGACTGTCCGAAATCGGCGATCGCGCGTTCGAACCACGCGTCGCGGAAAAGACGCGGCGCCACGAACAGCACCATCAGCGTCGACAACAGCGCGCCCGAACTGATCAGGATGAGCAGCGGCAGCCAGTTCTGCAGCACGACCTCGATCCTGATCGTGGCGATCGCGGAAACCACCAGAAAATCCAGGGAAGCGCCGGAGATGCGCTTCATCTGCTCTCCGTCGATCAGAGGGGCGATGCGGAGCCTCCGGAATGCGTTCTGAATGATGAGGCCGCCGATCATGCACAGAGGAAAGAGCGGAAAGCCCGAGAAGATCCGGATGGACGCCTTCGGAAAGAGCGCCGTTTCCGCATACCGGAAGCTGAAGAGGATCGCATAGCCGATCGCCACCGCCGCCCCGATCAGCGCGCAGTGCCACGCCAGGGAGTCGATGGAGTCGCACAGCACCGTCTGACGTCCGGCGGAGGGCTGTTCCCTGCGGCGGTAAATGCCCTTCAGATGAAGCCGGTCCATCTCCTCCAGCGGCATGAAGTCGTGCACGAAGCCGCGGCGGTTGGCCCAGTTGACAAGGACCATGCCGATGATGATCGCAAGGATCATGCCGACGGTCGCCACGGTGTAGCCCAGCGCGATCCCGTCGCTCCAGTCGTACTTTTCGAAAACGGAGGCCATGCCGCCAACCGTGCCGTGTCCGCCTTCGAATCCAATCTCCAGCAGGTTGCCGAAGGCCGGCGGCAGACCGAAGAGCGGCGTCAGCACGAAGCCGGTCAACCCCAGCCCCAGGACGTATTGTCCCCAGCCGATGAACTGTCCGAAACAGAGCTGCGGAAATGCGACCGCGATCATTTTGGACAGTTTCGGGGCAGTCACGCCGAGGAAGAGTCCCGCAAAAACCACGTTGATGAGGAAGCCCGGCAGTTTGCCGATTGCGGCTAAGACCTCCGCAGGCATCAGTCCGGGAAAGCATTTGAAGACAACGAGAGCGACCGCGCCGCCGATGATGGAGCTGGGGAGATAGAGTTTCTGCAGGAGCGGAATGAAGACGCGCAGACATTTCCCCAGCACCAGAAACAGCGACAAAATGCAGAAAACCAGAACGGCGGTCATAAACGGTCTCTCTAAAAAACGGTATAATTATCTTTCGTGCGAAAGCTATAAAATAACAGCCGTTTTGAAAAATGTCAAGGTTGTTTTTGTCTTCCGGCGAAGAAAAAGCTTTTTCCGCATGAAGAGATGGGGAACGTCCGTCCACCTGTTCAATCCAGTTCGCCCGGAGCAAGACCCTCGCGGAGCGGCGCCGGACGATCGCAGGCGCTTTCCAGCGTGACGGTCTGCCGCTTTTCGGCCGATTCCAGAATGGAGCACATCACATCGGTCACATGGTACGCCAGCTCCCCGCTGCAGCGGTGCGGTCGCCCGAGTTCGATCCCGGCGGCCATGTCCGCCAGGCCGATCAGACGCATGTTGTCGTTGTAGATAAATGTGTTTTCCGGCGTTTCCCAGTTGGAATCCGGTCCGGCTTTTGCAACACGGACTTCCCCGGAGAACATGTTGGGATCCGGCGTATGGATGGCACCGTCGAGTCCCCACAGTTCGACGCAGTTTTCCATCTGGGGGCTGAGCCGGCAGACGTCGAAACTCATGGTCAAATTGATGATCGCCCCGGAAACGAATTCCAGCACGGCGACGAAGTGGGTATCGACTTCCACAGGGTATGTCTTTCCCTGATTGCTCCCGCTTCCCAGCCGCAAATCAGTCGCACGCCCCCCGAACCCGGCAACCCGTTTCACGGGACCCAGCAGATTGACCAGAGCCGTGATGTAATAGGGCCCCATGTCCATCAGCGGTCCGCCGCCTTTTTTATAATAAAACCCGGAATTCGGATGCCAGGATTCCGGTCCGCGGTTGGCCATGACGGCGCATCCGCCGGAAATCTTCCCGATCTCGCCGCTGTCGATGATCCTGCGGCAGGTCTGATGTCCGCCGCCGAGGAAGGTGTCCGGGGCGCAGCCGGTACGCAGGCCTTTCTCCGACGCCAGACGCAGGACCCTCCGGGCGTCCTCACGCGTGATCGCGAACGGCTTTTCGGTATAGACATGTTTCCCGGCCTCAAGCGCGCGCAAATTGATCTCCACGTGGGCATCCGGCGTGGTCAGGTTGAGGATCATGTCGATCTCCGGGTCGCGGAACAGCGCGTCGACGGAGACGGCCTGGATGCCGAACCGTTCCGCTGCGGCGCGTGCGGCATCGTCGTGCCTGTTCGCGCATTTCGTGACGCGGAGATGCCGGAATACGGGATTGTTTCTCAGATAGGCGCTGCTGATGTTTCCGCAGCCGATCAGGCCAGCCTTCAACATGGTTTCACCTTTCCTGCTTTCGTCGTTTCACCTCGATCGCAAGGCCGCGAAGACGGAAGGCTTGCGGTCAGGACTCTTTTTTGAGGCCGAGGCGGTTCATGCGGTAGTTCATCATACGGGGGGAGAGACCGAGCTTGCGGCCTGCGGCGGAGAGATTGCCGTCGTTCTTGCGGATGGCGTCCTGAAGGATCTCGCGTTCATAGTTCGCCAGCAGGACCTCAAGCGTGGAGGAATCGTCTCCGAGGACGGCGGCGGGCGAACCGGAAGCGGAGCGGACGGCCTGGAGCGAGGGCGGGAGATTGTGTCCGTGGACGCAGTCGTCGGTCGTGGTGAGGACAGCGCGCTCCATGCAGTTTTCGAGTTCGCGGACGTTGCCGGGCCAGCTGTAGTTCATGAGCAGATGGATCGCGCCGGGCGAGAGTTTGCGGATGGCCTTGTTATACTTCACGTTCAGGTTTTCGATGAAATACTCGGCCAGCAGGATGATGTCGCTCTTGCGCTGGGCGAGGCTCGGCATCATGATGGGGAAGATGTTCAGGCGGTAATACAGGTCCTCGCGGAAGAGCTTCTTCTCCATCAGCTCCTCAAGGTTGCGGCTGGTGGCGGCGAGGAAACGCACGTTGGAATGCAGCTCCTCGTTGCTGCCGACGCGCGAGAAGGTGCGTTCCTGCAGGAAGCGCAGGAGCTTGACCTGGGTCTGCATGGTCAGGTCGCCGATCTCGTCAAGGAAGAGCGTGCCGCCGTCGGCGGCCTCGGCGCGTCCGATGCGTCGGCTGACCGCGCCCGTGAACGCGCCTTTTTCATGACCGAAAAGCTCGCTTTCGACAAGGTTTTCCGGGAGCGCGGCGCAGTTCAACGTGATGAACGGCTTGTTCTTGCGCGCGGAGAGGTCCACGATGGCGCGTGCCAGAAGCTCCTTTCCGGTGCCGCTGGCGCCGCGGATCAGGACGGTGGCGTCGGACGGAGCGACCTGCCGGAGCTGTTCGTAGACGAGCTGCATCTCGCGGCAGTTCCCGATCATCTTGCCGGGAGCCTTCTGGAGCATGCTGCGAAGCTTGCGGTTCTCTTCGAGAAGGGATTCGCGTTCGTCGTGGATCTCCACGCAGGCGGCCGCGGCGTCGGCTGTGATGTTCGCGATGATCTCCAGGAACGCAACATCGCTGTCGAGGTCGGTTTCGGGAAGGACGGGACGGTCGATGGAAAGTGTGCCGATGACGTGTTCGTGGTGGATCAGCGGGACGCAGATGAACGCGACCTGTTCCGTGTAATGCCGTGCGCCCGTGCGGTTGAGGAAACGTGTGTCGCTCCTGATGTCGGGGATCACATGGCTGTGCCCTGTCTCGGCGACGTGTCCGGTGATGCCTTCGCCGATGCGGTAGTGTCCGAGCTTCTTCTCGGTTTCCGCCAGGCCGCAGGAGACTTCGATCTTCAGCGTGTCGCCGTACAGAAGCGCAAAAGTGCCCCGGATCATGCCCATGTCGCTTTCGAGGATGGAGAGGACGCTTTCGAGGAGCGCCTGCACATCCCGTTCACGGGTGATGACCGAGCTGACCTTCTGAATGACGAGGAGTTGCGGACTGGCGATTTTTTTCATGATATAATAATATACATGACTGGTTATGTTTTATCAAGGGGAGATCATGTCAAATCGTGAATGATTTCCTGAACCGTCTTTTTCGCATCGGCCATCGCACGGACCACAAGCGACGCGCCCGTGATGCAGTCGCCCACGGTGTAGATATGGCGTTCAGGATCGGCGATCAGACCGTTTCGCGGCGTCATTTTGAGCTGGAGATCGGCGGCGGGCCCGTTGGGATCGGCGCCGGTGAAGCCCATGGCGAGCAGGATCAGGTCGGCTTCGATGACGCGCGTGGAGTTTTCGACCGCGACCGGCTTCAGCGGCTTGCCTTCGGGCGTGGTCTCCCACTTGACGGAATGCACTTCGACTCCGGTCAGGACGCCGTTTTCGCCGAGGAACCGGTCGCTCGCCACGTTCCATTCGCGCTCGCAGCCTTCCTTATGGCTGGAACTGGTACGGAGCATCCACGGCCAGGCGGGCCACGGGGTGGACTCGGAACGCGTTTCGGGCGGCATCGGCATGATCTCGACCTGCTTCACGCTGGCCGCGCCCTGGCGGATCGCGGTCCCGGCGCAGTCGCTGCCGGTGTCGCCGCCGCCGATGATGAGCACGCGCTTCCCTCTGGCGCTGACGGGGAGCTTGCGGAGTTCGCCGTCGTTCACGCGGTTCTGTCCCTGGAGGAATTCGAGCGCGAAGTGGACGCCGTCCAGTTCGCGTCCGGGGATGTTCAGGTCGCGGGCGCACGGGGTTCCGGTCGCGAGCACGACCGCGTCATAGTTCCGCAGGAGATACTGTCCGGCGACGTCGCAGCCGATGCGGCAGTCGGTCTGGAATTCGATCCCGGCCTGGCGCATGAGGGAAATGCGGCGGTCGATGACGCGTTTATCGAGCTTGAAATCGGGAATGCCGTAGCGGAGCAGACCGCCGGGCTTATGATTCGCCTCGAAGACCTTGACGCCGAATCCGGCACGGTTCAGCGCCTCGGCAGCGTACAGGCCGGACGGGCCGCTGCCGACGACGGCGATCCTCTTTCCGTTGCGGACCGCGGGAACGACCGGCTTCACCCAGCCGTTTTCAAACGCGGTCTCGACGATGACTTTTTCGCACTGGCGCACCATGACGGGATCGTCGTTGACGCCGTTGCAGCAGGCGCCCTCGCACAGCGCGGGACAGATGCGGCAGGTGAATTCCGGGAAGAAACTGGTCTCGGAGAGGATGCGCCAGGCGGTCAGCCAGTCGCCGTCGGCGGCGGCGCTGTTGAAGTCGGGGATGACGTTTCCGAGCGGACAGCCCGCACCGTGGCAGAACGGGACGCCGCAGTTGTGGCAGCGGAGCATCTGTTCGCGGACCTGCTCCGGGGCAAGGCGGACTTCGACTTCGTTGAAATCGCGGACGCGTTCGTCCGCGGGACGGTAGATATCGTGAATGCGTTCGATCATGATCTGCTGGCTCCTTTCTCAGCGGGCGGCGCGGGCGAGCGCGCTGCGGTATTCGACGGGGAAGATGCGGACGAATTTCGGGCGGTACTGCTCCCAGTCGGAGAGCATGCGCGCGGCCTTCTTGCTGCCGGTCTCGTGGAAGTATTCCTCCAGCAGGGACTTCAGCTCGTGTTCGGCTTCGGTGCCGGACTCGATGCTTTCCAGGTCGATGCCATCCGTGCTGCAGCTGAGGTCGAAATGCCCCTTCTCGTCGTAGATGTAGGCCAGTCCGCCGGTCATGCCCGCGGCGAAGTTCACGCCCACATGGCCGAGAACGACCACGCGGCCGCCGGTCATGTATTCGCAGCCGTGGTCGCCCACGCCTTCGGCGACGAGCGTCATGCCGCTGTTGCGGATGGCGAAGCGTTCGCCCGCGATGCCGTAGAGGAAGATCTTGCCGGAGGTGCCGCCGTAGCCGATCACGTTTCCGGCGATCACGTTGTTCTCGGCGACATAGCCCGCGTTTTCGGGCGGACGGATCACGATCTTGCCGCCGGAGAGACCCTTGCCAACGAAGTCGTTGGCCTCGCCCTCCAGGCGGAGCGTGACGCCTTTCGGCAGGAACGCGCCGAAGCTCTGTCCGGCTACGCCGGAAAGATTGACCTGGATCGTGTCTTCCGCGAGCTTGTTTTCGCCGAACTTCTCCGCCACGATCCCGGCGAGCTCCGCGCCCGCGGTGCGGTCGGAGTTCGTGATGGCGGCGGAGATGCTTTCCGGCTTGCCGTTCAGCTTCAATTTCGGCAGGATGGCGCGGCGGTCGAAGTTCACGAGTTCGTACGGCGCTTCGTTCGGATCGAAATGCACTGCGCCGCCCTTGACCTGTTCGAAGATCTTGCTGAAATCCAGGCGGATGGTCTTGTAGAAGTCAACGGCGTGGTTCGTTTCGAGCAGGTCGGAACGCCCGCAGGCTTCCTCCAGCGAGTGCAGGCCGAGCGATGCCAGGTATTCGCGGACTTCCTGTGCGATGAACCGCAGGAAATTGATGATGTATTCGGGCTTGCCCGCGAAGCGCTTGCGAAGTTCGGGGTCCTGCGTGGCAACACCCATCGGGCAGGTATTGCTGTGGCACTGGCGCATCATCACGCAGCCGATGCAGACGAGGATGGTGGTCGCGAAACCGAATTCCTCCGCGCCGAGCAGCGCGGCAATGACCACGTCGCGTCCGGTCTTCAGCTGGCCGTCCACTTGGAGCTTGATCTTGCCGCGCAGGCCGTTCAGCACGAGCGTCTGCTGGGCTTCCGCCACGCCGAGTTCCCACGGGAGTCCTGCGTGCTTGATGCTGGTGAGCGGGGATGCGCCGGTGCCGCCGTCGTGGCCGGAAATCAGCACCACGTCGGAGTGCGCCTTTGCGACGCCCGCGGCGACCGTGCCGACGCCGAGTTCGGAAACGAGCTTCACGGAGATGCGCGCCTTCGGATTGGCGTTCCGCAGGTCGTAAATAAGTTGCGCGAGGTCCTCGATGGAGTAGATGTCGTGGTGCGGCGGCGGGGAGATGAGCGTGACGCCGGGCATGGCGTGGCGGATCTTCGCGACGAATTCGTTGACCTTGTGGCCGGGCAGCTGGCCGCCCTCGCCGGGCTTGGCGCCCTGCGCCATCTTGATCTGGATGTCGCGGGCGTTGCGGAGATATTCGATCGTGACGCCAAAACGTCCGCTGGCGACCTGCTTGATGGCGGAATTGAACTCGGTTCCGAAGCGTTCGGAGTTCTCGCCGCCCTCGCCGCTGTTGCTCATCGCGCCGACCGCGTTCATGGCCTTCGCGATGGTCTCGTGCGCCTCCGGGCTCAGGGAACCGAGGCTCATCGCACCGGAGACGAAACGCTTCAGGATGCTTTCGACGCTTTCGACCTCATCGATCGAAATGGCGCGTTTCTTTTTGAACTGGAACAGGCCGCGCAGGGTGCACAAATGGTGCGCCTGGTCGTCGATCATGCGGCTGTATTCCTTGAACTTGCCGTAGTCGCCGGTCTGCACGGCCTGGCGGAACGTGCTCAGCGAGGCCGGAGTCCAAAGGTGCGCTTCGCCGTCCTTGCGGTAGCGGTACTGGCCGCCGCCGGGGAGCAGCGGAGATTCGGCGCAGTCGGCGGACAGGGCGCGCAGGACGGCCTCATGGGAGATTTCCGCCAGGCCGATGCCGCCGACGCGGCTGGCCGTGCCGGGCAGGAATTCACGCAGGAAGTCGGGGTTCAGTCCGACCGCTTCGAACGCCTGTGCGGAACGGTAGCTTCTGAGCGTGGAGATGCCGAGTTTGGACATGATCTTCAGGAGGCCCTTGTCGACCGCCTGGATGTAGTTGCTTGCGGCGGTCACGGGGTCAAGGTTGATCGCGCCGGAGTTCGCCAGCGCGGACACCGTGGCGAGCGCAAGATACGGATTGACCGCGGTCGCCCCGTAGCCCAGCAGCAGAGCGAAGTGCATCACCTCGCGCACCTCGCCGGACTGCACGATCAGGCCGGTTTCCGGACGGAGCCCGGCATCGACCAGCGCGCGGTTCACGGCGGAACACGACAACAGGCTCGGAATGGCCGCCTGTCCCTGCGGCAGATCGCGGTCGGACAGGATCAGGATGTGTTCGCCTGCCTTCGCCGCCGTGACCGCTTCCTCCGCAAGCACTTTCAGCGCGTCGCGCAACGCGGCCTCCCCGCCTTTCGCCGGGAATCCGCAGTTCAGGGTGCGCGAACGGTATCCCTGCACGCCGAAATTCTGAAGGTGGCGGAGTTCGTCGTCCGTCAGGACGGGACGGCGCAACTTGATGAGCCGGGCGTGTTCGGGCGTTTCGTCCAGGATGTTGCCCTTGTTGCCGATGTAGGTCATCAGGCTCATCACGAGTTCCTCGCGGATCGGGTCGATCGGCGGGTTCGTGACCTGCGCGAAAAGCTGTTTGAAATACTGGAAGAGCAGCTGGGGGCGTTCGGAGAGCACGGCGAGCGCAGCGTCGTTGCCCATGGACCCGACCGGCTCCTTGCCCTGCATCGCCATCGGCTTCAGGATCACGTCCATGTCCTCGCGTGTGTACCCGAAGAACCGCTGGACGCGCGTGAGGTCCTCTTCCGGCTTCGACGCGGTGATGTCGGTGAAAAGCCCGTGCACGGAGAGACGGTTCTCCTCGACCCAGCGGCGGTACGGCT
>JBGUKN010000087.1:0-2051 GCA_045114455.1 Victivallales bacterium | reverse complement strand
GGCGCTGAACAACCTGCGTTCGACCTGCCGCGGGCTGATCCTGATCGTGAACGACAACAAGATGTCCATCGCACGCAGCACCGGCGCCATCTCACGCATCCTGAACCGCATCATCACGGCGAAGCTCTACAACCGGACCAAGACGATCATGAAGTATATTCTCCGCAGCCTCCCGTATGGCGAGAACATGATCGGAAGCATCCGCGGGCTGGAGAACTCCCTGAAAAGTCTGCTCGTGCCGGGCGTCTTCTTCGAGGAAATGGGTATCCGCTACATCGGCCCGGTGAACGGACACAACCTCGTCGAGCTCATCCGCACGCTCCGCCGCGTGAAGGACAACGACCTGCCCGTCATCGTGCATGTGATTACGGAAAAAGGACGCGGCTGCAAGTTCGCAAACGAAGACCCCGAGCTTTTCCACGGCATCGGCAAGTTCAACCCGGAGACCGGCGAACTCATCCGCAGCGCCGGGGCGAAACCGACCTTCTCCGCCGTCTTCGGCGCCTCGCTGGAGAAACTTGCCGCGCAGGACCCGAACCTTGTCACGGTCGCCGCCGCGATGGCGCTCGGCTGCGGCATCTCGCACGACTTCATCCGCAAATACCGCGAACGTTTCTTCGACGTCGGAATCGCGGAAGAACATGCCGTCGCGTTCGCCGCCGGGCTCGCCGCCAACGGCTGTCATCCGGTCGCCGCGATCTACGCCACGTTCTCCCAGCGCGCGCTCGACTGCCTGTTCCATGATGTCGGGCTTCAGAACCTCCCGGTGCTTCTCTGCGCCGACCGTGCGGGACTTGTGGAGGACGGTCCCACGCACCACGGCATCTACGACGTGTCATTCCTGCGCGCCATCCCGAACATGGCCATCCTGATGCCCGCAAACGAAGACGAACTCCCCATGATGATGGAAACCGCGCTGAAACACGCATCCCCCGCCGTCATCCGCTACCCGAAAGGCAACTCCGGCCGCCCCGACGGCGATCCCGCGCCAACCCCGATCGAATGGGGCAAAGCCGCCGTCGTCCGCGAGGGCTCCGACCTCTCTTTCTGGTGCGCCGGGCGCGAAATCTATACGGCCCTGGCCGCGGCGGACATTCTGGAAAAGGAACACGGGCTCCGCGCCGCAGTCGTGAACGTGCGCTTCCTGAAACCGTTCGATGCCGCGCTTTTCGAACAATATCTCGGCAAGCCCGTCGTCACGCTCGAAGACCATGTGAAACAGGGCGGTCTGGCATCCATCGCCGCCGAACTCGCCGCTGGCAACGGCTGTCCCGCCCTGCTTTCCTGGGGATGGGATGCCGATGAGATCATTCCGCACGGTTCCACGGCGAAGATCCGCGAAGAGCACGGCTTCACGCCCGAGGCGATCGCCGAAACAGTCGCGGCGAAAGTCGTCTCCCTCCGCGACCGGAAGCCCTGAATCTCCATACTCCGTGCATGAGCGAGGACAGCCCGCCTGCCGGCGTGGCTCATAAAAATCCTTCTTTTTGGGGCTTTCAACTGGAATTTTCAGAAATCCGTGCTAAAGTAAAGGGCGGCTTTTTTCGTAACCCTGTGGTGTAATGGCAGCACAAGTGGTTTTGGTCCACTTAGTTCAGGTTCGAGTCCTGACAGGGTTGCCACCCCGCAAGCGGGGCTGATATAGTGCCGTGATTTGCGACGGCACACCGCAAGCGGGGCTGATATAGTGCCGTGATTTGCGACGGCACACCGCAAACGGGGCTGAAACAGCACACGGACAGCTCAAAAAGCGCCGATTTCCGTCCTGAAGCGGCCCGAAACGAACTTTTTTGAAAAAAATGTGCGTATCGAGCTTGATTTTTCGGAAATGAGTGCTAGATTAAATAACATGCCAGATGCGGGCGTAGCTCAGTGGTAGAGCGTCACGTTGCCAACGTGATTGTCGAGGGTCCGACTCCCTTCGCCCGCTCCATTCTTTTTTTGAGAGCGGCTGGTGTCATGATGCGGGCGTAGCTCAGTGGTAGAGCGTCACGTTGCCAACGTGATTGTCGAGGGTCCGACTCCCTTCGCCCGCTCCATTCATTTTAAAC
>JBGUKN010000086.1:0-2581 GCA_045114455.1 Victivallales bacterium | reverse complement strand
GTCCGGGCGTGGATATCTCGGCGGGCTGGCCTGCGCGGTCGACGGTTTTCTGCGGTCGAGCGAGGGACGCCGTGGGCTTGACGGCGCAGCGGAACGTGAAGACGTCGCCGTTGGAGATTCCGCCGAGCACGCCGCCCGCGTTGTTCGTGGCGAACCGGCCGCCGGGCAGGATCGGGTCATTGTGCGCGCTGCCGCGCATGGCGGCCGCGGCGAAACCGGCGCCGAACTCGATCCCCTTCACGCCGCCGATGGAAAGGATCGCGTGCGCTGTGAGGGCGTCCAGCTTGTCGAAAACGGGTTCGCCGAGTCCGGCGGGAAGCCCGTTTGCTTCGCAGAGGATGACGCCGCCGACGCTGTCATGGTCGGCGCGCGCGGCGTTGACCGCTTCTTCCATGCGGACGGCTGCTTCGGCGTCCGGTGTGCGGACGGGATTGCGTTCGACCTGGTCCCAGTCGATATTCTGGGCTTTGATCCCGGCGATCTCGAGCGCGCAGGCGCGAATGGTCACGCCGTGGCGGGCGAGGAGCTGTTTGGCGATGGCTCCGGCGGCCACCCGTGCGACGGTCTCGCGTCCAGAGGTGCGTCCGCCTCCGCGGGCGTCGCGGAACCCGAACTTCCGTTCCCACGCATAGTCGGCATGTCCGGGGCGGAAGAGGTTCGCGATGGCGTCGTAGTCGGCGCTGTGCTGGTTCGTGTTGCGGAACAGGATCGCGATGGGCGCGCCGGTCGCGACGCCGTTCAGCACGCCGGAAAGGATCTCCGGTTCGTCGGCCTCCTGTCGCGGGGTGGTCATGCCGGACTGGCCGGGCCTGCGGCGCGCGAGTTCGGATTTGAGGGCGTCGAAATCGAGCGGAAGCCCGGCGGGTACGCCGTCGACGACGCAACCGAGCGCGGCTCCGTGGGATTCGCCGAAGGTGGTGACGCGGAACAGTGTGCCGAAGGTGTTGGAGCTCATTGGGAAATCACTTTCGTTTCAAGGACGGAGAGAAGGCGGTCGATGGCTTCCTCCACGGGGAGGACTTCCGGCAGTTCGAGCACGGCGTCGGCGGCCGCGCGGAATTCCGGGCGGCGGCTGGCGCAGATGCGGTTGAATTCGACGGACGGATCGGGCTTATCCGCCAGGAACGGCGGGAGCCCTTCGCGTGCCATGCGCTCGAACGCGGTGGGAACGGGGACGTCCATCCAGACGATGAGACCGAGCGCGTGCAGATCATCGGGGGAGAGAACGGGATTGGTGACCACGCCGCCACCGAGCGCGACGACCGCAGGGGAGGGGGCGGAGACGATGAATTTGCGGATGGATTCCGCTTCAAGTTCGCGGAAGCGCGCTTCGCCGACCTCTCTGTAGAGTGCGCGGACGGTTTTGCCCGTGTCGGCTTCCAGCAGGGCGTCGGTGTCGAAGAACGGCAGCCCGAGCGCGTTTGCAAGCGCCTTGCCGAGGCAGGTTTTGCCGCAGTGCTTGATGCCGCAGAGGACGATCCGGCGGCGGAGTTTCGCGTTCAGGATGCGGATGCGCTGCCGGGAACGGCTGATCGCGAGGACCGTGCGGTAGAGGCGCACGGCGTCGTCGGCGAATTCCGGCGGAACGGATGCGCGGATGCCGTCGAAGATGGCTTGTTCGCGTCCGGGACGGCTCACCGGCGCGCCCGAAGCGAGCTTGCATTCGGCCACGCGGACGGCGGTCTCCATGCGGCGGACAAACAGCGGAAGCATGTCCGCGTCGACCGCGTCGATCTCTGCCCGGAGCGCGTCAAGCGGGGACGGATTGTCCGTAGGATTTGGCATGGATCCGCCTCACGCGTTGATTTTGCAGCGGAACGGCAGGATGTGGCGGATCTTCTCCATGAGGTCGTCGAAGACGGGCGGCGTGATGGACTGCGCGCCGTCGCAGAGCGCGCAGGACGGGTTGTTGTGGACTTCCACGATGATGCCGTCTGCTCCGGCTGCGGCAGCGGCGAGGGAGAGCGGGACCACGAACCGCGCGACGCCGGCGGAATGGCTCGGGTCGATGATCACGGGCAGATGGGAAAGCGTCTTCAGCGCGGGGATGGCGGAGATGTCGAGCGTGTTGCGCGTATAGGTCTCGAATGTGCGGATGCCGCGTTCGCAGAGGATGACGTTCTGGTTACCGGACGCCATGATGTATTCCGCGCTCATCAGGAGTTCCTGATAGGTGTTGGCGAGGCCGCGTTTCAGGAGGATGGGTTTGTTGCATTTGCCGATCTGCTTAAGCAGCTCGAAGTTCTGCATGTTGCGCGCGCCGATCTGGATCACGTCCACGTCGGCGAAGAGGTCGAGCTGGGAGAGGTCCATCAGCTCGGTCACGATGGGCAGCCCGGTCGCCTTTTTCGCCTCGAGCAGCAGGTGCAGGCCCTCGGCGCGGAGCCCCTGGAAGGAGTAGGGGGACGTGCGCGGCTTGAACGCGCCGCCGCGGAGCATGTTCGCGCCGGACTTCTTCACGCTTTCGGCGATGCCGATGATCTGTTCCTCGTTCTCGACGGAGCACGGGCCCGCGATGACCGCGAATCCGCCGCCGCCGACCTTCACGCCGCCCGATCCGACCTTGACGACCGTGTCGAGC
>JBGUKN010000085.1:0-8820 GCA_045114455.1 Victivallales bacterium | reverse complement strand
GCCGTCCATGATGCCGGGGATGGAGCGGAACTGGCGGCGGACCTCCTCGACCATGCGTCCGGCGGCGCGGCCGACGGCCTTCATGGTGAGCGCGCAGAAGACGAACGCCATCATGGCACCGAGGAAGCAGCCGCAGAGGAAGAGCGGGTTCATGACGTTGATCTTGAAGAAGTCGACGAGAACGGAGAAGTGGTCGGAGTCCAGCAGGAGCTTCGCTTTGACGTCCAGCGGGAACGCATCGAACTTGGTGCCCCAGATCTCGATCTCCTGGATCTCGGCGGCGAGAAGCGCCATGGCGGTGAGGGCGGCGGACCCGATGGCGAATCCCTTGCCCGTGGCGGCCGTGGTGTTTCCGAGCATGTCGAGCGCGTCGGTGCGTTCGCGGACGTGCGGCGGGAGCGCGGACATTTCGGCGTTGCCGCCGGCGTTGTCGGCGATGGGGCCGTAGGCGTCCGTGGCGAGCGTGATGCCGAGCGTGGCGAGCATGCCGACTGCGGCGAATCCGATGCCGTAGAGGCCGAAGATCGTGCCCTTCGTGAAGCCGCCCGCAAAAGCGAACGCGCAGACGATGGCGGCGACCGTGGCAATGACCGGGATCGCGCTGGAGAGCATGCCGAGTGAAAGCCCGTCGATGATGGTCGTGGCGGGTCCCATCTGCGCCTGCGCAGCAAGCTCTTTGGTCGGGCCGTATTCGTCGGAGGTGTAGTATTCGGTACTGTAGCCGATGATCACGCCGGCGAACAGGCCGGAGACGATCGCGCCGAACACGCCCCAGGTGATGATGCCGCATCCTGCAAGGACGCCGCAGGCGACGAGGATCAGGACGGAGCTGCCCCAGGTGCCGAGACGGAGCGCGCGGAGCAGGGTGCCCATGCTGGCGCCTTCCTTGCAGCGGACCGCGAAGATGCCGATCAGGGACAGCACCACGCCGATGCCGGCTACGATCATCGGGGCGTTCACGAAGTTCACAGTGTCCTTCATTAGCGCGACGGGGATGGCCGCGCCGAGGGCGGCGGTGGAGAGGATGGAGCCGCAATAGGATTCGTAGAGGTCCGCGCCCATGCCCGCGACGTCGCCGACGTTGTCGCCCACGTTGTCCGCGATGGTGGCCGGGTTGCGCGGGTCGTCCTCGGGGATGCCCGCTTCGACCTTGCCGACGAGGTCCGCGCCGACGTCCGCCGCTTTGGTGTAGATGCCGCCGCCGACGCGGGCGAAGAGCGCCTGCGTGGACGCGCCCATGCCGAAGGTCAGCATCGTGGTCGTGATTTCGACGAACTTGTGCGAGACGTCGAAACCGGGCGTGACGAGCTGGAGGCCGAGGAACGAAAATCCGTTCGCCATGTGGTCGGGCGTGTAGACCAGGCGGTCCAGGATGAAGTACCATGCCGTGATGTCAAGCAGACCGAATCCGACCACGGCGAGTCCCATGACCGCGCCGGACCGGAACGCCACCTGAAGGCCCCGGTTCAGGCTTTCGCTCGCGCCCTGTGCCGTGCGGCTGGACGCGGCGGTGGCCGTCTTCATGCCGACGAAGCCGCAGAGACCGGAGAAGAAGCCGCCCGTCAGGAACGCGACCGGGACGAAGGGGTTCTGAAGCTTCAGAAACGCCAGGACCGCGAAGATCACGAAGAGGACGGCGAAAACGATCCCGACGCGGGAATACTGCTGACGGAGATACGCCATGGCGCCGTCGCGCACATATCCGGCGATTTCCTCCATGCGCTCGTTGCCCCTGCCGGCGCGTTTCATCAGGATGTAACACAGGAGAGCGGAGAGGAGAGCGACGACGGAGCAGACTGGGGCGATCCACCAGATGCCGCCGACACCGTTGACAGATACGGATGCGAGCATAACATGACCTCCGGATGTTAAACTGGAAATAAAAAACAGTATCTATTAATATACATTGTGAGGACCGGTTTTTCAAGCGAAAAAACGCTTTTTCTCCGGTCGTAAAGCCTAACAACGGCAAGGGAAAGCGGGAGGACAAGTCTTCCACGCGGCAGTGCGCTCAGCTACGCTTGCGGCAAGCCGTGCTGTAGTAGTGCGCTCAGCTACGCTTGCGCACACGGCAAGCCGTGCTGTAGTAGTGCGCTCAGCTACGCTTGCGCACACCGCAAGCGGTGCTGTAGCAGTGCCCGGCTGCGCTCGGGCACACGGTAAGTCACGACTTCGGGACAAGAGGCGTCGGCGAATCCTTCTTGTGGAAGAAATCCTGCTGCCAGGCGTACTTTTCACCGCGGTAACAGCTCATGCGCTGGGTCCAGCGGTAGCGGATGCCCCTGAAGCAGTATCCGAGCTCGTGCTGGCGGCAGAGATAGAGGATGTCGCGGGCGGATTCGGCGGCGAATCCGAGGAAGGCGCGGCAGAAACACGGTTTTGTGCCGTAGAGCATGCCGTTCGCGATCCCCTCGTTATAGAACCGTTTGCGGAGGATTTCCGGTGTATAATTGTGCGAGTGCACCACGGCGGCGTCCTTTTCGTAGACGATCTTCAGCCCGGATTCGCGGATGCGGAGCGCCCAGTCGATGTCCTCCGAATACTGGAATGCCGGATTGAACCTGATCTTCCGCGCGACGTCCGTCCTGACTGCGGAGAAGACCAGCGAGAACATGAATCCCCAGCTTGCCGCGACCGTGCCGTCGCCGAATGCGCGTTCATAGTCCTTCCGCACAAGCGGCAGGGCGTCCTCACGCGGCAGCTGATTGCCGTACACCGCGCCGACGCCGGGATCCTGAAGACGTGCGATGATGCGTTCGACCGCGTCCCGGCTGCACGGGACGGCGTCGGAATTGTAGAAGACGATGTACTTGCCGTGCGCGGCGTCGACCGCGCAGTTCAGCACGCGGGGCGGATTGTATGGCTGGCCGTCCCACGGCATGACGGTGACGGACGGGAACGACGCGGCGATCTCAAGCGTTCCGTCGGTGGAATTGTCGTCGAAAAGGAGGATTTCCATGCGGTCGGCGACGGTCTGGCCGCAGAGCATGGACAGCGTATCGCGGATGAGGTCGCGGTCGTTGTGGGAACGCACCACAACGGTGATTTCGGCCGGGCTGGGATGCGGTTCTCCGGGCATGGAGTTTACGCTCCGGCGGTTTTCAGCTCGAAAGCGCCCTGTTTCATCAGGCGGAAGAAATCGGCGATTTCGCGCGGGTGTTCGGAAAGCTCGTTCACGGAAAGGATGCATGCCGTGGAATCGCGGTCGTCGGGCGAGAACCCGTGCATGCCGGGGATGGGCTTGTTTCCCATGTCGCTCGGGACCAGCTGGATGCCCGGATCGAGCAGGAATATCTCGTCACCGTAGCTGGCGTCGGCGAAGTCGATGTGAAACGTCGTCTTTTCCTCCGACGAAAGCCAGTGGCCGGGCGCGTCGGCGACGGCGTCCATGACCGGTTTGCGCGCGTCGGCGTTCAGGAACCACACGCGGAGCATGGTGGAATCGTACGCGGCGATGTAGTCGCGTCCGAATTTGAGCGGAAGCGCCTCGATCTTCGACTTGATGTCGGTTTCGCCCTTCAGCGGCGTCATGCCGTGGTCGGAGAAAATGCAGAAATCGACCTGGCGGGAATGCGCCCGGGCGGTTTCGAGCAGGCCGCGCACCTTGCCGGAGAACGCCTCCAGGTGTTTCTTTACGACCTCGGGTTCATGCACGTGGAAATGCAGCATGCTGTCCAGTCCGGCCGTGTAGATGAAGAAGAAGTCGGTCTGCTCCTCCTCTAGCAGCTTTTTTGCGGCGGCGATGTTCTGATCATCGTTCCAATGCCAGTTCGAGATATGGAACGGCACGCCGGATTCCGTCAGGACGTCCCGCAGGTTTTTGACGGGCGCCAGACCGTGCGGCGCGAAGATATCCTGTTTCTCGCAGTAGTCGAAGAACGGCAGGCGGGCGTAGGGCACGCGGTAGAGGTTGAAATACCCCGTGTAGTGCAGATGCCGTCCCATCCAGAGGCTCACGCGGTGGCGGATGCGGTGATTGTCGAAAATCACGGAGGGATGCAGGAACGGATGCAGGAAGCGGAAGATGGAGAACGGGGATTCCGTTTTTTTCGGACGGTAGAAAAAGCTGAAATGGCCGTGTTTCGTGGGCGGTTCCCCGGTCAGGATCGTCGGGACGCACGTCGAAGAATAGCCGAACTGCGTACGGACGGGCAGGCGAACCGGAAATTCATCCGTCATGAAACGGTAATGCTGGACGATTTCGTATCCGAGCGCGTCGCTGAACATAAAAATCTTGACACGGTCCTTCACCGTTTCATCTCCTGAAAAACATGAAAAAATTCCCTTAATAATAATTTAGCACGAAATATCGAATTTTCAAGCTGGGAAATAGGATTAATTATACCTTTTCCACAGGCGGATGAACGTTTCTGTTTCGTGTTCGGGATTCTCCAGACAGACCGTCAGAAGCCGCAGCAGTTTCACGCGGGGATGGACCGCAAGCGGGAAGAGGAGTCCCGGCAGGACCGGGGCGCTGCACAGGGAAAGGATCAGCGCCTTCAGGGAGCGCGGCCCGGCATCCGCGATGCGGCATGCTGAGAAAAGCGCGTCCGCGGAGGCGATGTGCCGTGTGATCTCCGTGGCGACGAGCGACATGGTGCGGAGCCAGCAGTCCAGATGATATCCGTAGTCTGGCTCCTTTCCCGTGCCGGGCGCATATTTGAACGCCAGAGCCTCTTCATACGCGGGGATCAGCCAGGACGCCTCGTAGTATTTTCGAAGCGCCTCCAGACGATCCGTTCCGGTCGTGCGGTAATCGCGGTGCACGACCAGAATGGCGTCGCCGCAGCCCAGCGCGGCCTTGTGAAGGTTGCGCCGGACGAAATCCGCCTCGGCTGGATCGGATGCGCGCTGGCGGGCGAACAGCAGTCCTGCGCCGCGGTTGAGGAGAAGACGGGCGGCTTCGGTCCAGGGGAGTTCGGCGAACGGGCGGCGCGGAGCGTCGTCGAAGATATGTTCGTCGCCGAAAATGATGCGGCATCCGGCGAAGAGCTCCTGGATCATCAGCGTGTCCGCATCCTTGTAAAGCGTTTTCAGGGATTTGACGCAGCAGAAATCAATGTCGATGGCGAGCTTTTTCTTCCATTCCGAAGAGATGGAGGCCAGCAGCTGCCGGAGTCCCGGGGACGGTTTCTTCCCGTTCATCACCACGAAGAAATCCATGTCGTTGTAGGGCATGCCGTCCGGCGTGGCGCCGCCTTCGCCCCGGCCATAGCCGCCTCCGAGCGCGACGGCGCGGATCGCGGAGGATTCCGGCGAGGCGGCAAGCGAGGCGCGGATGCCTTCGATGGCATCCTGGATATGGCGTTCAACACGGGGGTCTGCGGATTTCGAGTAGGACATGGCGGGAGGGGGGCGTGGGTTGGAGTTCAGTTGCGGGAGCAGTCGGACGGGAGATCAGGCACGCGGCCGAATTCCTTGCGGTAAAGCCGGACCGCGGTCTTGAGGACGTCCGGCCAGATCTTCGCGTCCATAGCGCCCGCGCGGGGCGCATATGCGGCGATGAACCGGAGGGCGTCGCGCCGCGAAAGTCCGCAATCCATGGCGGAGAAGAAGATCCCGGCCAGGTCCTTGACCCTGTAACGACGGCGGATGCGCGGACGGAGCTGCGCCCGGTGAAGGTCGATCACATGCAGTTTGATGCGTTTCTCCTGAAGCGAGGCCGGGTCCAGCAGGAAATGGCAGAGGTAGCAGTCGCGGTGGTTCAGGCCGCTGCCGTGCATCCGGGCGACGGTTACGGCCAGGGCGCGGATGATGCGGTTTTTCAGCCCGGACGGCGGCGGATTCGTCTTCCAGTCCCGGCAGAAGTCCTCCAGCGAGACCATGCCGACGAGGTCCTCCGTCACCAGGAACGATTCCATGGCGGCGGGATTTGCGCCGCGGATGCCGAACGCGCATGCGGTCATGGTTGGCACGCCGAGCTTGTTCAGGAGGGAAATGGCGAGGTACTCGTTGGCGGAGCCGATCACGGGGAGCTTGAACTGAATCAGATTTTTCCAGATCTCGCCCCAGCCGACAGGGCCGTGGAGCTTGATGAAGTAGGATTTGCCGTCCATGCGGAACCGCATGGTCTTGCGGTTCTTGACGTCGCGGAAGACTTCTCCGGTCACGGCGAACGCGCTGGCGAAGGGGTCCTTGCTCCAGGCTTTCCGAAACGCGTCGTTGAAATAGAGTTTTTCCACGGGAGCCTCGCGGTCAGGGCATGTCGGGACGCTCGGTCACGTTGCCCTTGGAATCCGTCATGTAGACGGGCTGTTCTTCCGGCGGCAGTTCCCGAGGATCGGAGGCCGCTTCTTCCGGCGTGCCGGTCGCCCGGATCAGCACTTCGAATATTTTCGAGGGATCCTTTTTCTCCCAGCTGCGTTTGTAGTCCAGCGCGATGCCGCAGATGCCGGGCCCGATGACCCGGTAGGAGAAATAGTGCGTGCCTTCCCCGCCCGCAACGGGTTTCTTGACGTCGTAGGGATCGGGATCGACTCTGTAGCGCTCGCCCTTCTCGGCGAGGATCTGCACGTTGCCCGCGCCGTGCCGGGGATACCAGTCGTATCCGGTCGTGCGGTTGGCGCACAGCGCCACCATGATCGTGTCGCCGACGCGCAGGTCAAGCGTCCTGCCGGAATCCGACTCCGTGAGCAGGATGTCCTGCGGGGAACGGCAGGAGGCCGTCAGGCAGACGGCGAGCATCGCGGAAACGGAAAGGAGTATGGATCGGAAAGAAGTCATGGGATACTGCTGTTCACAAGGTCGAATGGACGGGATGAAGACCGGGAAACCCGCCCCGGAGGAACCCGGAGCGGGCGGACGGATCGGCAGGCTCAGTTGCCCGCCATCATGTCCTCGGCGTCGGCAGACGCGGTTGTGATCGCCTTCACGCCGTAGTCGCGCGTGAGGACTTCGAGGATGCCGGGCGAGAAGAACGCTGGGAACGTGGGGCCGAGGCGGATGTTCTTGAATCCGAGCGTGAGCAGCGCCAGGAAAACCGCGACCGTCTTCTGTTCGTACCAGGAGAGGACGAAGGAGACGGGGAGTTTTTCGAGGGTGCGGATGCCGAGGGCGTTCTGGAGTTCCAGCGCGATGCGGATGATGGAATAGGCGTCGCTGATCTGGCCGATGTCCATGATGCGCGGGATGCCGGTGATCTTGCCGAGGTCGAGGTCCAGGAAACGGTATTTGACGCTGCCCGCGGTCAGGATGACGGTGTCGGGCGGAAGCGCCTTCGCAAGTTCGGTATAATACTCGCGGCGTTCGTCGCGTCCGTCTTCGCCCGCGATCACGATGAAGCGCCGGATCGTGCCGTTTTCGATGTAGCGGGCGATCTGGGAGATCACGGAGCAGACCTGGTGATGGCCGAATCCGCCGGTGAGGATGACGTCGTCGGTGTCGAGCGGCGTGGGCGCGGGAAGCGTCTTGGCGAGCTTGATGACCTCGGAGAAGTCTTTCTGCATGCCGATGTGGCGGTGCGTGATGTGCGGCGTGCCCTTGCACCCGACCATGCCGGTCGTGAAGATGCGCCCGCGGTAGGCGTCCTGCACCGGAGTGATGCAGTTCGAATTGACGATGACCGGGCCGTTGAAGGAGGCGAAATCCTGCACCTGGGTCCGCCAGGAGCCGCCGTAGTTGCCCTTCAGGTGCGGGAACTTGCGGAATCCGGGATAGGTGTTGGCGGGGAGCATGTCGCCGTGCGTGTAGACGTCGACGTCTGCGTGTTCGGTCTGGATCAGGAGTTCTTCGAGGTCCTTCAGGTCCTGCCCGGACATCAGGATGCCGGGATTCTGGCCGGCTTTCCAGGAGACGTGGCAGATGGTCGGGGACCCGTAGGTCTCGGTGTTGGCTTCGTCCAGAAGCGCCATGGCGATGGATGCGATGCGTCCGCATTCGACGATCAGCAGGGCGAGGCGTTCGTGCGGGGTGTCGGTCTTCGCCGTGGCGGAAAGCGCCTTGATGATGAAGTTGTAGACGGCGTTGTCCTCATAGCCGAGGGCGAGCGCGTGGAACGCGAAGGCGCAGACGCCCTTGAGCCCGTACACGAGGAATTCACGGTAGCTGCGCTCCTCCGGGTCTTCGACGGAGAGGATGGAAGGATCCTGGGCCTGGATGTCGGAATCGAGCGTGCGGAGCGCGCGTTTCGCCTCGTCGATGAGGGCGTAGATGCGGTCGGGATTGAAGTTGGTATCGGTAAGCGTGGCGGACATGGCGCGGACGATGAACCGGCTGAACTCACGCGTGACGTTGGTGCGGCCTTCAAGCGTCAGGGCAACGGCTTTGAGCTCGGCGATGAGGCGGTCCTGAAGATTGGCGGTCTCGGACGTTTCGCCGCAGCGGCCGCCGGTCGTGCAGCCTTTGTTGCCGAAAGCCTCCTGGCACTGGTAGCAGAACATGGATCCTTCCATCTGGATTTGTCTCCTTTATAAAATTGAAGTTAAGTCTGTAAAAACGGGAAAACCCGGATGTATTTTACACGCTGAAAAGCGTTTTGTCAAATCGTTTCCGCAGAAAACGCAAAGGTTTTGCAAAAAATCACTTTGTGGATGGAAATGATTTGGTCCAAAACAGACAAGGCGGCTCCGGCGTCACTGGCACGGAACCGCCTTGGGTGTGCGCAAGCGGAGCTGAGCGCACTTCCGCAGTGGAGGTTCAGCTTCCTTTCTTCGCGATCTTGGACCAGGAATCCTTCAGCGCGACCGTGCGGTTGAACACGGGGTGCTCCTTGGAATGATCCTTCGGATCGGAGAAGAAATACCCGATGCGTTCGAACTGGACATGCGTGGACGGCGGAAGCTCGGCGAGTCCGGGCTCGATGCGGCACTTCGCGACCTTCAG
>JBGUKN010000084.1:0-18334 GCA_045114455.1 Victivallales bacterium | reverse complement strand
GGAAAGATTTCGATATACGGAAAGTCTTCCTGCGCAAAACGGATGACATACAGCCCCTGCGGAGTCTGCACCGGAACCGCGTAATAGATCATTTGCTCGTTCAAGGTCTCGCTGTATCTTCTGGCAAAGCCGATCTTCCCGCTCTTTGCCGTCTGGAATTCGCTGCGGCCGGAATGATTGTCGAAGGCGAGATGGCTCGGGGTAGTGTCCGCAAGCACGGTTCCCTGCGGAGAGATCAGCGTGATCCGGAAGATGCGGTTGTCGAAATCGCGGCAGAACTGGATCGCGGATTCGGTATCTCCCGCCAGAAGCCTGTCCCGGATGACGGAAGACGTCAGGTCCGCTTTCTGCGCCAGGTTCTTCATGACTTCCTGATCGAGGACCTGCCTGAAATGATTTTCACCCCACCATGCGGCGAGCAGCAGAAGATCCATGACGAGCATCAGGATCAGGGGAAGACGGACCAGAAGATACTCTTTGCCCCTTCCGGAAGAAACGGAGGATTCGTTCCTCATCGGACGATTTCCTCCGGCGTGAGACGGTATCCGATCCCGCGGATCGTCTCGATGTGCGCCGTGCCCCATTTGCCGAGTTTCCTGCGCAGATTGACGATCTGCACGTCGACCGCGCGGTCCGTGACCGGGTAGTCTTCCCCCTTGATCCGGCGGATGATCTGTCCTCGGGTGAAGGCGCGTCCCGGATGCGCCGAAAGAAGTTCGAGGATCTCGAATTCGCTGAATGTCAGCGCGACGGTTTCTCCGAAAACGGTGACCCGGTGCTGCTCTTTGTTGAGGGTCAGGCCGGAGACCTGAAGCACCTGCGACTGGTCCTGCTGTTCCGCGATCCTGAATTGCGTGCGGATTCGCGCCGTCAGGACTTTCCGGTTGAACGGCTTGGTAATATAATCGTTCGCGCCCATTTCCAGTCCGATGACGATATCGGATTCGTCGCTTTTCGCCGTCAGCATGATGATCGGGATCATCCGCGTGTCCGGCGAGGACTTCAGGCGACGGCAGACGCTCAGTCCGTCCATTCCGGGGAGCATCAGGTCCAGCAGGATCAGGTCCGGCTTATAACGCATGGCAAGGGCGAGACCGTCCTCTCCGTTGGATGCTTCCAGCACGGAATCGTATCCCGCGGACTGCAAGGTCAGCTTCAGCAGCACGCGGATGGGTTCTTCGTCGTCTATGATCAGGATCGTTTTCTGCGGCATGTTATTTCCTTTTGTTTTATTATATCACCTTGTCCCGTTTATTTCAACCGGTATCGGGGAAGTTTCCCGTAGAAATCTCCTGCGCGTTCCGCTATATTGAACACATGCCGCTCGATCTTGCGGATGATTTCCAATACTTCCATAAACAGAACGCCGTTCCGGATCACGCATTTCCCCTCGTAAAGCCGGTTCATATGGGTCAGCTCGGTCTCGTCCAGCATCTTCTGGAGTTCGGCGTGAATCGCATGGGCGGTTTCCGGGTTCTGCGTGTGGTTTTCCTTGATGAGATCGACGGCGCATTTTACAAGATCTTCCAGCGTCCGGTGCAGCTGTTCCAATTCGCTTTCCGCTTGTTCGCTGAACTGAATCCCGTCCGATGTGATCCTCTCCATCAGGTCGCGGAGCTCCATGGCATAATCCCCGATTTTCTCGGCATCGTTGGAACAGTGGATCAGGACGGGGATCTGACGGCTTTCGCGCGGAACAAGCGGTTTCAGCATAAGCGCCGTCAGATAGTTCGCGATGGCTTTCTGCCGGGAGTCGATCTCATCTTCCCTCTGCGGCAGGGTCCTGACCCGTTCCTGGTTGTGTTCGTCGTTATGCCCGTAGATGTTCAGCGCGATATCCGTCATCTTCCATGCCCGTTTCAGCATCTTCCTCAGTTCGGCCGCCGTCTGGGACAGCGCGATCGCGGGCGTATTCAGCAGGTGCGGTTCCAGCCTGACATACTTGACGGTGTCCTGTTTCAGCGGGATGATCAGCTCGCAGAGCTTCACCAGCAGGGAACTGAACGGGATCAGCAGCAGAGTCGTGGCCACGTTGAACAAGGTATGGGCATTCGCGATCTGGCGCTGCAGCGAACCGCTGCCGGAAATCGCCCGTACGAAATGAAAGAAGGCGGGTTCATTCCCCCACGGGATCAGAAAAGATGCAACTGCGATCAAGACCCCGATCACATTGAACAGCGTATGGGCTAGAGCGGCCTGCCTCGCCACCCGGTTCGCGGTCATCGCCGCCAGCTGCCCCGTGATCGTCGTTCCGATATTGGTTCCCAGCAGGATCCCGACAGCGGTGTACAGATCCATGATGCCGCTTGCGCTGAGCGCAAACACGATTCCGATACAGGCGGAACTGCTCTGAACGATTATGGTGGCGACCAGCCCGATCCCGATCGCGCCGAACAGGGAACCAAGCGGAATGATACCGTTCGTTCCCGGAGCGCATTCGAACATTTGAAACGAGGAAACGAATGCAGGGTATTCAGCCAGTTGTTTCAGTTCGCTGCTCATGATCTCCATTCCGAGGAAAAGCAATCCTAGACCGAGGATCGTTTCTCCCAGCTGCATGATCTTTTCGTTCCTGAAATAGCTCAATGCCAGCCCCAGAATGATGGACGGCATAATGATCACGGCGATCTTGAACGCGATCAGCTGCACCGTGATGGTCGATCCGATATTGGCTCCGAAAATGATCCCGATGGATTGCTGAAGGGTCAGAAGACCGGCATTGATGAACCCGATGAGCATGACGGTCGTGACGCTCGACGATTGCGTGACCGCGGTGACGATGCTCCCGGAAAGAATGCCTGCGAACCGGTTGGATGAGAAAAACCGCAGAACGCTCCTCATTTTTTTCCCTGCAGCTTTTTGCAGTCCGCTGCTCATCAGTTTCATCCCGAACAGGAACAGCGCGAGACCGCCAAGTGCGTTGACAAATAGCATGAATTCTCCTTATCTGTTTTTGTTACAAGACAATATAGATGCTGTTTGTCAGATTCGGGTTAAGGCTTTGTTAGTTTTTTGTTAATTCTGAATGCACATGTAAACCTTGAAAAACTGGTGACACATGTCCTGATTATGCGAATGACGTCGAAAAAGGCTTTGGGGAGTCCCGGTTTGAGCTAAGAAGATAGGCATTCGATTATGTGTCACCAGTTTGTTTCTTTGAATGCATGTGCACTATCGCGATTTTCGAACTAAGGCGGTATTTTGAGCTTAATCGGGTCATGCAAAGTGACACAAAACTGCTATATGGCCCATAGAAATTTGAGCAAAATGGCGATTTCGGGACCCAAAACCGGATCCGAAAGCGGAGTGATATATGACACCGATAGCAGTTTTGAGTTCAGATTTGTGGGGGAAAAATGAAAAAAGCCCGATGGAATTCATCGGGCCTGACATAGCAAATGGTGGCAAGGACCAGGATCGAACTGGTGACACACGGATTTTCAATCCGTTGCTCTACCAACTGAGCTACCCCGCCACAGGATAACATCTAATATACATCCCGACCGGACCTTTTTCAAGCCCGTTTGTGAAAAAAATCAGGAAAAAGTCCTCCATGACATATCGTCGGAACCCGTCGAGGAGGCTTTCCCGTTTGATTTTTCGAGTTTGCATGCTATTATATTTTGAAAGTGAACCGTGTTCACAAGGGGCGATGCACGACAGGCATCTGTCGGAATACGACACGGATGGGGAATTCCCCGCGAAAACGGAAGCTTCGTCCGGGGCGGAATAAACGGTGAAGGACCAGAGCCCGGTTTGATGTTCCTGCGGCTTTGCGTTAGGTATCGGCGTCTGTTTCCCCGATTCGGAAAAATGATCAAAAAATATATATTTTTTCCCGAAAAGGGAATAGCATATTTCAGGTTTTACAGTATATTATCTCTGAACGGGAAGGATGTCCGCATGTTTGTGCGGCGTATCGTCCCGCGTCCGATTCGAACGTAGCACATTCTTTTTTTCAACCTGTCAACCACACGCATGAATCAGGAGAACCAAGACATGAAACATGCAGCAGTCCTTGCCGCCGCCGCGATCTGCGCGGCAACAGCAGCCGTCGCGAGCTGCGCCTCCGCCGACGAAGAGCCCGCGCCCGTCCCCGGAAAACTGACCTTCTACCCGTCCAGCGCGACGGAGCTTGAAGACGGCCCGCTTGCCGACCGCAGAGAGGTGAACGAGAAATTCCTGCTGGAAACGCTGAACCCCGACGCCCTGCTGTCGAAATTCCTGACCGTGGCGGGACTGGAGCCAAAGGCGAAGCCCTACGGCGGCTGGGAAGCGCGCGACATCGCGGGGCATTCGCTGGGGCATTACCTCTCAGCGCTCGCCATGGCGTACGCGCACGGCGGCAACGCGAAGGCGAAGGAACGCGCCGACTATATCGTCGACGAGCTCGCGAAATGCCAGGACAAGCTCGGCACCGGATACGTCCACGCCGAGGACGAAGGCTGGCTGAACCAGCTCGAACGCGGCACGGTCCGTCCGCAGCCGTTCAACCTGAACGGCGTCTGGGTGCCGTTCTACTCCATTCACAAGGTCTTCGCCGGTCTCCGCGACGCCTACCGACTGACCGGAAACAAGAAGGCGCTCGACGTGGAACAGAAGCTCGCGGACCGCGTGATCGCCGCCCTGAGCAACCTCAACGCCGACCAGGTGCAGAACATGCTCCGCGCCGAGCATGGCGGCATGCTCGAAGTCATGGTCGACCTCACCACGGACACCGGCGACAAGAAGTATTCCGAGGCCGGACGCCGCTTCTTCTTCGACAACCGCATCCTCGGCGCGATGGAGGAGCAGCGCGACATCTTCAATGGCATCCACGCGAACACGCAGATCCCGAAGATCGCCGGCCTGGCGCGCCTGTACGAGGTCGAGGGCGACGAGAAGGCGAGGACCGGCGCCGAGTACTTCTTCACGGAAGTCTCCACAAAGCGGTCCTACGCCAACGGCGGCCACAGCGAAAGCGAACATTTCTATGACATGAACGACGTGGCGCGCACGCTGAAGCCGAACACCGCCGAGACCTGCAATTCCTACAACATGGTGAAGATCGCCCAGCACGTCTTCGAGTGGAACCAGAACACGAAGCCGATGGACTTCGCCGAGAAGGTGACGCTGAACCACATCGCCGCCAACATCGGCAAGGAACCGGGCGAATACGGCTACTTCCTTTCCCTCGGCTCGCCGCACTACAAAGTTTTCTCCACCGAGTTCGACTCATGGTGGTGCTGCGTCGGATCCGGCATGGAGAACCCGGAACGCTACACCGAGATCAGCTTCGCCACCGACGGCGCGTCCGTGGCCGTGAACCAGTACTGGGCCGCCGAACTGAAGGACGCCCGACTCGGTCTTGAGCTCAAGATCAATTCGACGTTCCCGCTGTCGAAGACCGCCGAGATCAGCCTCGACCTCAAGAAGTCCAGAAAGTTCGCGCTCGACCTCCGCAGGCCCGTCTGGGCGAAGCAGATGACCGTGAAGGTCAACGGTTCCGCCGTGAGCGCCGACGCCGACGAACGCGGCTACGTCGTGGTCAACCGCACCTGGAAGGACGATGACAAGGTCCAGGTCGAATTCGAGTTCCCGCTGTACAGCGAGGCGCTCCCCGACGGCAAGCACGTGGCGTTCTTCTACGGCCCGCTGCTCCTCGCCGCCGTGATCCCGCCCGCCGAAGGAAGACCCAACCCGGCTCTGCGCCGCTACCGCGACCAGTGGGGCGGCGAAACGCGTGAGCCGATCCCGACCGTGGACGCCGCCGACGCCGAGACCGCGATCAAGGCGTTCAAGCCCGGAAAGAATTTCGGCGAGTTCACCGCGAAGAGCACGACCGGCGAATTCACTCTGATGCCGCTCTTCAACATCTACCACGAGCACTACTCCGCCTACCTCCCGCTGAACAAGTGATCGACACGTTCGACGGATAACGGCAGCCCCGTGCAGAACTCTGCGCGGGGCTTTTTCGTCGTCGGATCATGCAGGCAGCGTAAGGAGACGCGCGCATCGGGCCCGAACGGCCCGAGCCGTTTCTGCTTTTTTTACGAAATGTCGATTTTCTCTCTTCTCTTTTTCCCGGTTTTGCGGTATAATATAACCGTCCGGCGTTTCGGCGGATATCCGCCCGACGAACCGGAGAAATCGGCAATTCCCTGTCAGGAGTAATATTATGAGACACATCAGACGCGTTCCTGTTTCCATTCTGTTCTGCCTTGCGCTGTGCCTGGCGGCGTCGGTTCCCGTTTGGGCGGAGAATCTGCTGGACGTTGTCGAGGCGGCGCAGAACATCATCGAGAAGAAGTATTCCAACCCGGACTCCATCGCCCGGAAGCTGGCGCTGGAGGAACTCGAAAAGATCGCGAGGAGCGGCAAAACGGACAGGGAGATCATCGAGGCCATTCTGGAAAAGTTCCCGGAGACTTCGGCCGAAATGTCCGACCGCTCCGACCTGAATTCCAACGGCATCCCGGACGAATGGGAGAAGAAGTACAACGTCTCGGCGCGTTTCGCGGCCCCCGAATCGGACGAGGACGCCGACGGGTTCAGTCTGCTTCAGGAATACAGGGCCGAAACCGATCCCCTCGATCCGCTCAGCCATCCGAAGTACATCACGCAGATCTACGTCTCCTCCGTCAGCCGCCAGCGTTTTGCCGACATGGAGCTTTCCTACGTCGGCAACCTGTACAGAGGGGATAAATATAACTGGGAAGCCGCTTTCAATGTGGTCCGGAACGGCAACAGGAAAGTCGAATTTCTACGCATCAACAGCGGCATCCTGATCATGAAGCTTGACTCCTTCCGCATCGTTGACATCGAACTCGTTCACGATGAAAAAACGCGGACCGATTCCCCCGTTGTCTATATTCGGCGCACCGACAGGGACGAACGCATCCCCTGCCGTCCCGGACAGCCCATCTACGACCCCCTGTACCGCGTGAAGTTCCTCAATGCCCTTGACGGCAAAGCGATTACCGGGCAGGTCGGAGACACGTTCAAACTCGGTTCGAGAAAGACCGGAGAAGAGACGTACCGGATCGTTTCCGCGGACCTCGACACGAAGATTGTTGTCGTCGAATCCGTCGGGGTTAAGCCCGAGACGTTCAAGATCCCGCCGACTCCGAGCGAGCTCCCCGCGGCGAAGCCTGCCGCAAAAGCTTCTTCCGCGAAATCGCCGGAGAAGTCCGCGGCGCCTGCAAGGAAACCGGAAAAATAAGCCTCGCGAAGAAGGATGTGGGGCAGTTGATCAGCTCAAGGCGATTTCGTGCGCGAGCGTCAGCCGCGCACTGCCCGGCACACTTCGTGTGTGTGCTCAAGCGAAGCTGAGAGCACTACCGCAGTCCAGGACTTGTCCTGGCCTGGGGCGATTCCAGTCGGGCTGGTACAGCCAGATCGACCACGGGAGCGGCTTTTCGGGCGGGTTGCGCCAGGCGTCCTTCAGCAGACGGTTCCAGTTGCGGCGGCCCTCCAGCGCGAACGCCCGGTAGTCGCAGTAATACATCACATAGGCTTTCGTCTCGCGGCCGGATTCGAGCCTGGAGAGGAACGCGTCCAGCACGCAGACGTCGAACGGGTTGTAGAGCCAGAAGACCGTGCCGTCGCGCGGCAGCACGTCGAGGATGTTCCCGTTCAAAATGGAAACCTGCGGATAGTCTTTGAACCTCTTTTCTGCGATCGCGGCGACGTTCGGGTCGAGCTCGACGCCATAATACTTTTTGCACGGGGCCTTTTTGAGCAGGAGCCAGCTGATGACGCGCCCGAATCCGCAGCCGACGTCCACGAAGACGTCGTTTTCGTCCAGCGGGAAGTCGCGGAACATCATTTCGATCGCGCCGTACTCCGCGCTCATGGTCGGGTATGCGCCGAGGTCCTGGAAACGCGATTCGCGCACTTCGGCGAGGGAGATGCCGCCGATCTTCCGGTCGAGACGGTTCTCGCGCCAGGCGCGCAACTTCGTCCGCAAGCTCGAAAACGGGGCCGTCATCGTGCGGACTTTCAGCGAGGGGAGGGCAGCAGGATCGCCAGCATTTCTTTTGCGATGGCGTCCTTGCTCTGGAGCGGGAGGTCGAACCGGCGGCCGTCGGCGGCAAAGAGCGTGACGGCGTTGGTCCCGGCGGCGAAACCGCGATCCGGGCGGGAAACGTCGTTCGCGGCGATCCAGTCGAGGTTCTTTGCGGCGAGCTTGGCGCGGGCGTACTGCTCCAGATCGTCGGTCTCCGCGGCGAATCCGACCAGGATCTGACCGGCGGGCTTGTTCTGTCCGAGCGTCTTCAGGATGTCCTCGGTTCGCTTCAGCTCGAGGAGGAGATTGCCGTCGGCTTTCTTCAGTTTGCTTTCGACCGGATGCGCCGGGGTGTAGTCCGCCACGGCCGCGCACATCACGACCATGCCGCAGGCGGCGGCGCGGGACTTGACCGCTTCCGCCATGTCGGCGGCGGAGACGACCGGAACGAATTCCAGCAGGCCGTCCGGCGGCGTGAGCGCGACCGGGCCGGAGACCAGGATCACGTCGTGCCCGGCCTCGACGGCGGCCGCCGCGATGGCGTAGCCCATTTTGCCGGTCGATTTGTTGGAGAGGAAGCGGACGGCGTCGACGGCTTCGCGCGTCGGGCCCGCGGTGACGAGGATCCGCATGGTCAACGGCCTCCCTCGCCGCCGCCGATGAAGCGCGTGGAGTCGCGGAGCGTGTGGCGCAGACGGCGGCATTCGGAGCACATGAAGAGGTCGAGTCCGAGGATGTCGGTGAACCTGTCGGACATGGAGAGTTCGGCGAATCCTCCGACTTCGACGAGCACGGTCTCCTCGGAATTGTCGGCGACCATGACGGCGGGCCCGCGCAGGATGTCGATGCGGATGAGCGAGTTTTCGGGCAGGACCAGGTGGTTGACCAGCTCGGTGCTGTTGCTGAACGCCAGTCCGATGCCGGTGCGGAAGATGCTGTGCGTGATGCTGCGGTAGTACGCGGTCGAGCCGTGAATGGTGGCCGCGCCGACGGCGTCGCCGACGACCTCGCGGGCGTACATGGCGCCGTCGATGGAGACGCTGTAGCGGAGCGCGGTCACGGGCATCCGGTTGTGCAGGAAGATGTCGTTGATGGCGAAAAGCTCGCGTCCGTTCGCACGCCCGGAGAGCTTCGGCAGGCGCGTCGTCTTCAGGTTGCCCGCGAAAAACGCGTCCAGCTGGGTGTCGAGGCCATGTTTCGGGCAGAGCGGGGCGGTGGCGGAATCGCGCACTGGATATTTCAGGCGGCCGGGCCAGCGGAGTTCTGCAGTGAACAGTGTGCCGTCGCCGCCGCAGGGCAGGATGAGGTCGGCGTCGTCGGGATTGTCCGTGAGGCGCACGCCGCGGCGTTTCAGGTTGTCGCGCAACGCTTCGGTATGCTGTCCGAAGAGGAAGAACTTCCAGTCTTTGCCGGGTCGGATGGTCATGGGGTCATCTCCTTGTGTCTGCGAGGAATTTCGCGGCCGCGGCGTACAGGACGACCGCCGCGCAGTTGCCCACGTTGATCGACGCCTTTTCGCCGAACATAGGCAGGCCGACCGTCGCGTCGGCGGCATCCAGCGCCTCGGGCGAGATCCCGAGCGCTTCGTTGCCGAAAATCAGCGCGACCGGAAAACGGTACGGATACCGCCACGCGTCGACGGATCCGGGAAGCGGTTCGACCGCCAGAATCTCGATGCCCGGCGTCTCCTCACGGAGCGTGCGGATGGCGTCGAGCGCGGTCGGAAACGAACGGCTCGGAACCATCGTGTCCGCGCCCATGGCGGTCTTCGCGAGCTTCGGATGAGGCGGGCAGGGGGTGTAGCCGCAGCAGATCACTTCCTTCGCGCCGAGCGCCTCCGCCAACCGGAAGATGTTGCCGGTGTTGTGCGCGCTGCGGAGCCGGTCCAGAATAACGGTTATTGCAGGGGAGGGCTGACGTGCTTTCCCCTGATTTGAATTCAATTCCGCAACCTGCTCGGGAACGGTCATCTGCGCCCTCTGCCTCTTCCGCCGCCGCGATGGGGACGCCCGCCGCCGGAACCGCCTCCGCGGCGATTCAGGCGTTTGCGTTCCTCGGGCGGGAGTTCGCGCGTTTTTTCGGGAAGTTCGAGCCATTCCTGCGGGGGCTGGACGGTCTTGATCTCGCACTTGGTGTACTGTTCCAGCTGGGGCAGCACGAACGAACCGAATTCGTCGGCGAAACTGATGCTGATGCCGTGCTCGCCGGCGCGTCCGGTGCGGCCGATGCGGTGCACGTAGTCGTCGGCCTGTTCGGGCAGATCGTAGTTCACGACGTGGCTGATGCCGTCCACGTGGATGCCGCGCGCGGCGACGTCGGTGGCGACGAGGATGCGCGTCTTGCCCTCGCGGAACCGGTCGAGGATCTTCAGGCGTTTTTCCTGCGCGACGTCGCCGGAGAGCAGTTCGGCGTCCTCGCCGTATTCGAACAGGCGGGCGGCGACGGCGATGTTCTTGTCCTTGCGGTTGCCGAAGATGATCATGCGTTCCGGCTTTTCCTCATGGATGACGTGCAGCAGCACGGCCATCTTCTGTTCGTCCAGCACGGCGTAGAACCGCTGGTCGATGAGGTCGGTTACGATATGCTGCGGCTCGGACTCCACGAATTCCGGGTCCTTCATCCAGGAGTCGACCAGGCGCAGCACCGCGGGTTCGAGCGTGGCGCTGAACAGCATGGTCTGGCGGACGCCGGGGCGCGGCAGGTGGTAGACGATGCGGCGGACGTCCGGGATGAACCCCATGTCGAGCATGCGGTCGGCCTCGTCGATCACGAGGACTTCGGCCTTGGAGAGGTCCAGGTCGCCGCTCTGGGAATAGTCGATGATGCGGCCCGGGGTGCCGACGAGGATGTCGATGGGGGCGTCGAGTTCGCGGCGCTGTTTTTCGTGGTCCATGCCGCCGAAGATGACGACGCAGTTCAGGCCGGTGAAGCGTGCGAGCGCCTCGGCGTCGTCGTGGATCTGGATCGCGAGTTCACGGGTCGGGGCGAGCACCAGGGCGCGCGGGGCGCCGTGCTTGCGTTCGCCCTCGATCGGATGGCGGCGGAACCGCGTGATGAGCGTGGAGAGGAACGCGGCGGTCTTGCCCGTTCCGGTCTGCGCCTTGGCGGCGAGGTCGCGTCCGGCGAGAGCATAGGGCAGACAGAGCTTCTGGATCTCGGTGCAGTAGAGGAATCCGAGGGTCTGGACGGCTGCGAGCACTTCCGGGCAGAGTTCGAGGTCGCAGAACCGCATCTTGCCAGGTTCCTCCGGCGGCGGCACGAAGGCGGGCATCGGCGGAATCTGCCGGGCTCGCTTTTCGGCTTGCGGCTGGTTCTGCTGGGGTTTTGCCTGTTTGGGCTGTTTGGACTGTTTGGACGGCTGTTCCTGCTGCTTTTTCGGCTGCTTCGGTTTGCCGGATTGCTGTTTCTGCGCGGAGGCGGTCTTTTCGCCTTTGGCGGCGGGTGCGGGACGGCTGTCGGCACGCCGGACGTACGCGGCGTCTTCGGGGTGCCGCCGAGGACGGCGTTTCTTGTCATGCTTGCGGACGGGCGCCGCCTCGGTTTCCGGCTGTTTCGGAGAGCCGGAGATGGCGTTTTTAAGGTTGTTGATGAGGTTGCCGACGGATTTGGAAAGATGCTTGAACACGGGAATAGGATACGGGCGGGAAACGGCCCGTCCGGGCGGGCGTCCCGCTGAGATGGTTTGAGGTTGGGATTATTTCTGTCCGGAGAGGAGATTGATGTCGGTGTTGAGCAGGTCGAGGGAAGGCTTCTCTTCGAGGTTCAGGACCAGGTTCCGGACGTCGATCTCGTTTGATATGATATATTTGCGGATGTCCTTGCAATCGTTTTCAAGGAAATCCAGGTAGGTGCGGAGTTTGAACATGCCGGGGAGGTGGCGGTAGGATTCGAGCTGGCTTTCGAACCGGGATGCGTCGGCGAGGGCGACGCTGGCGGTGTCGTATTTGTAGGCCTCGGCGGCGCCGAGGATACGCGTGGACTCGACCTTGGCGGATTCGACCGTGGTGATGCTGTATTCGTTGGCCCGTGAGATCATTTCCACGGCGTCCTCCTGCGCGCAGACGACGTCCTGGAACGCCCCGGCGACGTCGACGCCGCCCGAGCTGTTCCCGATGGGCGGATGCGCGTCGTGCATGTTGATGCCGACGAGCTTGATCCCGAGGCCGATGCGGTCGCACGCCTTCTGGATGCGGTCGTAGAGGGTTACGGCGACCTGCTCGCGGCCGGAGGATATGTCGGTGATGAAGTCTGTGCTGGCGAAGTAGCGCGTGGCCTCAGCCTGGCCGACCGCGAGGAGCGTTTCCTTCACGTTGTCGAAGTTGAACGCGTAGTCGAACGGGCGTTCGGGATCGGCGGTGTAGAAGACGGGGAGCGAGACTTCGAGGATGGAGGCGAGCTGGGCGCCGGTCTTGCCCTGCTGCTTCACCGCCACGAGGAACTTGTTCTCATGCTGGTAGTTGTCGCCGGTCCAGAGGATGACTTTCGCATTCCGTCCGGGGGTCAGCACGGAGCCGAGGGTGGCTTCCTGCACGTTCTTGACGGGGACGCGGAGGATCTTCTCGCACGGCCATGGCCATTTGAAGTGGATCCCGGCGTCGAGCGGCGCGGATTCGCGGTTCACCGCGCCGAAGACTTCGCGGATGCCGATCTCGCCGGGATTGACCTCGGCGATGCAGGTGAAGAGCCACAGGACCGCCGCCCAGACCATCAGCGCCGGGACGATCGCCTTCCGCAGGACCAGGTAGATGCCGGTCCGCGAAATCTGAAATCCGAACTGGTAGTCCAGCGAATCCGAGATGTTCCGCACCACGCCGCCGGGCTCCGTGAAGATGGCGAGCAAACGGCTCTCGTACACCGGGCGGATCTCCTCCGGCGTGCGGGGACGGTAGAACTCGATGATGAAGCTCACGAGAAGTTCGGCGGCGAGGACCGCGAGGATCCAGAAGAAGACTTTGGTCAGCGGCGCGGCCCAGCCCGTTTTTCCGTAGTTGATGAAAAGCGCCGAGATCGCGCTCACGAACAGCACGATGGCAAAGCAGATCAGCCAGCTGCCGACCGGACGCAGGCAGCGGAATTCGCGGATGCGGGACTGTCCGACCAGAAACACGCCCGTGAAATAGGCGAAAAGCGCCGAAATCGCGCTCAGGAACGCCAGGTTGATCGGGTTCTTCGGCGTCAGAACGAGCGTGGCAGGATCGGACGCGCCGAGCGTGGAGTTCCGCCAGAAATACCAGAATGCGGGGATGGAGAGCAGGAAAACGAGGAGCGAAACGGCGGACGGGATGTATTTGTCGAAGTTTTCAAGCGTGCGCTTGGCCGTGAAGCGGACGTCCTCGCTCACGTCGAGGATGGAGTTCACGTTGGATTTGCGCTGTTCCAGGATGATTTTCTCCTGTTCCTCCTCGGCCATTTTCCGCAGGAACGCGGAATGCGCGAGGGCGCAGACCGAAAAAATGAACGCCAGCGCGACCGGGTACAGCGCGAGCGTGAAAGTCTCCATGCCGGCCCATTTCGTCGCCGGACCCGCCACGATGACGACGACCGCGAGGATGAAGGACAGGATAAGGGATATGATGGCGATGCGCCCTGCGAGCCTGGCGCGTTCGATTGTGCCGCTGAGATCGCCTTTGTTCATGATATGAAAACTCCATGATGCGGGATGAAAAAACAAAAGATATCTTTGAACTATACTTTAATTTTGAAAAAACGCAAGCCGGAAACGTCTTTTTTTCATCTTTTTTCCGTTTTCCGGTGGTTTTTTCCATTTTCCGGGCTATATTGTGAAAGACAAAGCGGCTTTTGCCGTGTCCGATCCCGCCGCGCACACTGTTTCCTGCTTGCCGGAGTCCGCCCCATGGAAAAAAACATCTCTGTCATGAACGATCTGCACAAGATCAACATCTCCAACGTCCTGAATCCGCCTCCGCAGATGGAAAGCAATCTGGTGCAGGATATTCCGCAGCCTCCGCCGCAGGCTTCGCCCGTCGTTTCCAAACAGCTTTCCGAAGCCATACAGCGGCGCGTGTCCGATTTCCGGCTGTCGCGGCGCGACCTGGCCGTGCGGATCGCGGAGTCGCTGGCCGGGATCGACTGCGACATCGCGGTCGCGGAACGGACCATTCAGGAACTCAGGCCGCGGAGAGAGCATCTTGCTGCCATCGCCGCCGAACTGAACAGGGAATCCCCGCTCGACGACGACGGCGCGGCGACGCAGTCCCAGATCGCCGCGGAGTCCCGGCGTCTCGACGAGTTGCGGCTGAACGCATGCCGCATGATCGCGGAGTCCACCGCGACGACGCAGAACATCCCGCTCCCGGCGCAGAAAAGCACATCGCCGGTCGAGGGCATCGACTGGGGGTCGGTCACGTTCGGACAGCTCTGCCGCATCGGCTGGGGCGTTTTTTTCCCGTTCATCGTGTCGGTCATTCTGGCCGCGCTCCTGATCGGGGCCGCCGTCATCGCGGCGTTCAACGGATCGATCCGATGGTAAGGAGCCGGACCCATGGGACGAAAACATGGCGGCAGCGGCCCCCGAAAAAAATCGGACTGCCTGGAGAATAAGAAAACCGGGGTAAAACTGGACGAAGACTTCACCACTTCAGCGAAGCGCGCCCTGGCGTTCCGCAGGTTCTGGCTTCTTTTCCTGACATTCGCACTCGTCCTGATCGGACTTGTGTCGGCGGTCGGAGCCCGGCTTTTCTGAGCGTTACGCAAAAATCACGGCAGCGGGACCGGCGCCAGATATGTGAACGGCGCGACCGGGATGTTCCGCAGGATCGCAAATCCGATCACGGCCGCCGCGATCGCGACCGCCACGGGGCGTTTCAGGGAGATTCCCGGTTTCACGATCAGAAGGGCCAGCATCGCGCCGCCCGGAATCAGCAGGATGTTGTTGTGCATGCTCGCCCTGATGTCGCCGTGCAGCAGCGCAGACAATGCGCGCGTCGCGCCGCATCCGGGGCAGTACAGCCCGGTCCACTGATGGAACATGCACTTCGGCAGCCATTTCGCGCGGGGACTGCCCGGCGGGGCGGCCAGCAGGACGGCGCACGCAACTACGCCCAGGACGAGGAACAGCCCGAGCGTAATCAGTTCCTGTTTGGTGAAGCGTGCCTTTTTCATGGCGGGGACGTATCGGTTTCCTTGTGGAATAAGGGGGCGGGGGACGATCCCGTCGGTCCGGGATTCACTTGATGAGGAACGGAATCATATAGGCCAGCGCCATCAGGGCGATGAAGAAGAATATGACAAATATCTGGAACGCGATCACACACGTCGCGATCAGACAGAGCGTTTTTGCCGTTTTCGCGCATTCCTCCGCCTTTTCGCGGTTGCCGGTTTCCAGATTCCGGTTGACCTTGTTTGCATAAGCGATGGCCGCGATGCCCAGCGCGAGGTTGAGGAAGGATCCGCAGTTGAACAACGCCAGGATCGTTATGATGAGCGCGAAGTTCATGCCGGAGTCGATTTCGTCCGTACTGCCGCCGTTGACGGAGGATGCCTGCCCGGGGACGTTTGACGCGGGGGCGTCCGAAGATGCCGTTTCCACCTTCCGTCCGCAGTTCGGGCAGAACGCCGCATCGGTCGGAAGCTGTTGGCCGCAGTGCATGCAGAACATGCAGGAAGGATCTTTTGTGCTGTTTGGTTCCATTAGTCGAGTAACTCCCAGAGAAGACTGTAGTCGTTGTGGTGGTGGTCCGGTTCCGCCTGTTCGGCGTTTTCGCCGTCCGCTCTTTCCAGATCGATTCTTTCCGTCAGGAAGTCGCTTATTCCCTCCGAATATCGGATCAGCACGACGACGGCAAACAAGTGGAGCGCGAGGATGCCGAAGGCGATCCAGCAGAAGATGCGGGCGAACAGGGCTTTCCTGATCGCGATTTCGCAATGCCCGCTCCTGACGAATCCGGGAACCTGGGACGCGAACACGACGGCGATGAGCCCGGGCACCAGGGGGAGGGGGGTGCAGCAGAGACAGCCCAGGACTGCCATGACGATCGCGAAGCCCATGTAGGAATTGACCTCGCGGACATCTTCACCCTTTTGCGGCGCGGGCGGTGCGGAGACAGCGGCGGCTTCCGCGGGCGGGGCGTCGTCCGAAACCGTTTCCACCTTTTTCCCGCAGTTCGGGCAGAACGCCGCATCGGGCGGGAGAGCTTGGCCGCAGTGCATGCAGAACATGGCGAACGATTCCGTTGCTTTGCTTCAGACGGGTCCGGTCATTTACCGATGCCGAAGGCTTCCGACAGGGCGCTGAAGATGGAGGACCCGATGTTGCAGAAAAGCCCGATGCCGATGGAAATCCAGCAGAACAGCTGGGCGTTGTTCGCGCTTTTCCTCGCTGCCTCGTAATCCCCGTTCTCGATGTGCTTGGACACCTGCGACGCGAACACGATGGCCGCGATGCCGGTCGGGAGACAGCAGCACAGCGTGCAGAAGATCGCGAATCCCATGTGGGAATCAATTTCGGCGGGATCGCCGGAGAACCCGTCGTTCTTGGTCTCGTTGCGGTCGCCGTCGCTGCCCCAGTGGATGTCCTGGCCGGAGTCCTTGAGCGGGTTCACGAATCCGGTCCTTTCGCCGGATTCCCCGGAGACGGATTCCGTTCCGTCGTCGGGGGTGTCGATCACGACTGCGTCGACACGTTCCGCCTGCGGTTCGGACTGTTCCGGCGCTGTGGCTGCCGTCGGCGCCGACGCCTCGGAATTCGCCGATATGTCCTTGTCCGCCGCGTTCCAGGCGGGGGCGTCGTGGAACACCGTCTTGCCGGAGTCCTTGAGCGGGTTCACGAATCCGGTCGGTTCCTTCGGCGGGGCGGCGGGCTCGCGGCTCGCGCTGATGCGGACGATGCCGCCGTCGTCCTTTCCCGAAAGGCTGAACTTCTTCTGGCCGGAGTCCCTGTCCGATAGGCTGAACTTCTTCTGGCCCTGATCGGAGAGACTGAACTTTTTCTGCCCGGAGTCGGAGAGCCTGAACTTCTTCCGGCCGGAGTCGACCGCGCTTTCCGAACGGTACAGGTCATTTTCCTTCGCGTAGTTCGGGAGGTCCTTGATGTCGCGTCCGGACCGTTCGTCGCCGTATGAACCGCCGCCGGACCGTTTCGTGCCGCATGCGGGGCAGAACGCCGCTTCATCCGGGATTTGTCTGCCGCAGTTTTTGCAGAACATGCCGATGCTCCTTCATGGTTGATGTCAAAACAGATTGTCATGCAGTATCATACCATAAAAACGGGAAAAATCAACCGCAAAACCGGAAAATGCAAAGAAAAAAGTGAAGTCCGGTTCTTTTTGCGGCTTTTTTGCCCGGAAAATGGCTGCGGACGGAAAAAAACGGAAAACAGCGGATAAAATGGCCGCTTTTTTCGGAAATGCAATTGCTTTTTTCAAAAAATGCGGTATCTTTTACGATGACCTTTTTCTTTTTAACAAAAATACCCTCCACCATTTGAAAGGAAACGAGATGGACGCAACCACCCTGCGCAAAGCCGCCGACACGATCCGCATTTTATCCGCCGAAGCGATTCAGAAGGCCAAGTCCGGGCATCCCGGCATGCCCATGGGCAACGCCGATTTCGCCATGGTCCTCTGGGCGAAGTACCTCCGCCACAACCCGGCCGATCCGAGCTGGATCGGGCGTGACCGCTTCGTGCTGTCCGCTGGTCACGGCTCCATGCTCATCTATTCCCTCCTGCACCTCTTCAACTACGGCCTCTCCATGGACGAACTGAAGAGCTTCCGCCAGTGGGGCAGCCTGACTCCGGGTCATCCCGAGTTCGGCCACACGAAGGGCGTCGACATCACGACCGGCCCGCTCGGCAGCGGTTTCGGCTCCGCGGTCGGCATGGCGATCGCCGCCAAGCAGTTCGCGGCCAGGATCGGCCTTGACAAGACGGACATCCAGCAGAGCCGCATCTTCGTGATCAGCGGCGACGGCTGCATGATGGAAGGCAACACCTCCGAGGCCGCCAGCCTCGCCGGACACCTGAAGCTCGACAACCTCGTCGTGTTCTACGACGACAACAAGATCACCATCGAGGGAAACACCGGCCTCGCCTTCACCGAAGACGTCGCTGCCCGCTACGCCGCCTACGACTGGCGCGTCCTCCGCTGCGACGACGCCAACGATATCGCCAAGGTCGACGCCGTCCTGGCGGAAGCCGTCAAGTCCGACGGCCGCCCGACCCTCATCATCGGCAAGACCACCATCGGTTTCGGCGCGCCGAACAAGGCCGGCACGCACGGCTGCCACGGCGAACCCCTCGGCGACGAGGAACTCGCCGCCACGAAGGCCAACCTCGGCTGGACCGAAGAGCCCTTCACCGTTCCGCAGGCCGTCAAGGACATGCTCGCG
>JBGUKN010000083.1:0-21128 GCA_045114455.1 Victivallales bacterium | reverse complement strand
TCTCCCAGCGGGATGGAGTAGGAGTAGTCGGTCCAGCCGATGAATTCCTGGATGACCGGGGTCATTTCGAGGAAGATCGTGTAGTTGTCCTCTTCCACGCGCGGACGGACCTGCAGAGCAATGCCTTCTTCCGTGGCGCCGCCGAAGGACGGGATGGACGGCGTGAAGACCGGCACGCTGGATCCGTTGGTGGAGATGGTCTCAAGTTCGGCCTCATCCCAGTCGGTCGGATAGTACTTTTCCGTGACCATGCGGATGACGGCGTTCTGGTTGTTCATGGTCGTCAGGCGCGGCGCGGAAAGGATTTCCGTGGAGTCGGCGTTGTCCAGGGCGTGGATGCCGCCGTTGAACTGGTAGCCTTCCGCATTGTAGGTGGACCAGTTGAAGACCGTGTCGTTATACGAGCCGGTGGTGGCGCCGAAGACGCCGGGGCTGGTCTGGGCGTTGCGGTTGAAGTGGCTGTTCGGCCCCCAGGTGATGTGATGGCCGTAGTTCTTCGCCGCTTCTTCCTGGAGGATGCCGGAGTAATAGCCCTCGCCGGGTTCCAGATTGTCGGGCACATAGTAGGTGTCGCCGGCCGCAACGTTCAACGACTGCATCTCTCTGACGTTCAGAGAAGTGACAGCCTGCGTAACCCAGGCGTTGGCAAGGGTGCTGTTGCGGCTGTCCGAACCGTTCTGATAGTACATGATGAACGAATGGTCGGCTACCGTGCCCTCGTTGCCGGTCGGATCAAGCGTCTGGATGCCGCTGGCCGTGACTTCATCCCACGTCGGGGCGACGCGGGAGAACGTGTAGTCGAAGGAGAGTTCCTGCAGGTCGTTCAGCTCGATTTCCACGAACTTGACCTGGATCAGCACCTGCGGGTCGGAAACGTCCATCTGGTCGATGAGGTCTTCCACGCGTTCGAGCGCTTCGGAGGTGTTGAACACCGTCAGACGGCTGCTCATCTCGTCGTAGCGGACGGATGCGCCGGTCGGGAACGGGATACCGCGGTCGATCAGGTACTGCTTGACGTTTTCATTGGTCAGTTCGCCCATGATGCTGCTGGCAAGGATTTCCTTGTCGATCGGGAACGTCTTGCGGACGAACTCGTCGAGCGGGACGTCCTTCGCGGCGATCACGACGGCGTAGTTTTCAACGCGGAAGTGAAGGTTGGCGGATTTGCAGATGAAGCGGATGGCATCGATCAGGGAAACGTTGTCGACGGCAAGCGTGACCGTGGTGTTTTCGGCGGTCTGCACGGGTGCGGCAGCGCCGTCTTCGGTATAGTTGTCATCGTAGGAATAGAAATCGCTTTCACTGGACTGATCGCCGGAATCCTCCGAGGATTCCTCTCCGTCCTCTTCGCCGAATTCATCTTCTTCGCCGAAATCGTCAACATCGGAAATAACCGGCGTGGAGGGCTTGGCGTCATCCGTGTTGAAACGGAGAACGAAGTTGACGCCGACGCGGTCCGGGTCCTTGTCCTTGCTGGTGTGCTTCAGGAACTGCACGACCTGAGCGATGGAAACTTCTTCGAAGTCGATATGGTCGATCAGGATGTCGTTGAGTTTCTTCTGCGTGGTTCCGGCATTGTCTTCCTTGACCTTGATGTCTTCGGTCACGACATCGTCGGAAGTCTCGGATCCGGTCGGGATCGGGGCGATCATCTCCCACATGGCTTCAGCGGCACGCTCCAGGGTCACGGCGCCGCGGCGGCGGTCGCCGACTTCGGACTCGTGGATGTAAATGCGGCGGAGATAGTCGATGGCCGTGATGTTGTACGGATCAAGGATAATGACCTGGTTGAACTTCTCCTGGGCCCGGTTCCACTGTTTGGTGTTGTAGAGCGTCTGGCCCTGGCGGATCAGAAGGGAGATGCGCTTTGCGCGGTTCTTCGCCTCGGGGATGAGCTCCTCTTCGGACGTATCCTTCTTGTACTGCTGGGACGCCTTCATGATCTTGTACTCTTCAATGGTCTTGCGCATAAGGGGCTCGGAGAGCGGATACACCTTGATCGCCTCTTCGCATTTTTCCATGGCCTCGTCGTAAAGGCCGATCTGGGCGGTCTTTTCCGCCTCGTTGAAGATTTTCTGGGCCCAGAAATAGTAGGACTGGGAGATCATGTTCTTGACTTCGGCGATCTTCCGCTTGTTGGCTTCCGGCACTTCGCCGTCGACGACCTCGCCCTCAAGCATCTTCAGGACGTCGATGTAGGCGTCGACCGCCACATCGTAGTCTTCATGCTGGAACGCGGAATTCGCCTTTTTCTGAAGCTCGTCGGCATTGCGCTGAAGCGCCTGGCGCGCGATCAGCTCCTCGATGGAAGCGGCGGTCTGCTCGCGGAGGACTTCCTTTTCAGCCTCGGTAAGTTCAGGTTCTGCCTCGGCGGACTGGGCTTCGGAGTCGACCGGCTCGTCGACGCCGGCCGTCTCGGCGACAGGCGTTTCTTCCTCGGCGGCGATGTCAATGTCCTCGACTTCCTGCGCGAAAGCGACAGGAAGCGAGAGAGCAAGCGCCAGAAGGATGGCGGAATAGCGGGGGAAAGCGTGCATGGGAGCCTCCATGAAATATGTCATATCTTTAATCTTCTTCATTTCAGCAGCTCCTTATCGCCTGAAGTCCGGGAGACCGTTCTGCGTGTTGGTTCGGACAGGAATGCCGTCACCGCTGATGAGTCGCGTCGAAACGGAGATGATCAGGTTGTCCTTGTGGGCCTCGGAGGCGGACTCTGTGAACAGGCGCCCGATAAGCGGGACATCGGCCAGGATGGGCCATCTGTCGCTGAGCTGGCCGTGCGTATCGCTGAGGATACCGCCGATGACCACGGTCTGACCATCATAGACCTTGATCGTCGTCTGGATTTCACGGTTGGAGATTTCCGGCATCTTGAGCGTCATGGGATACTCTTCGCCGGATGTGAATTCGCCGATCACGTAATTGTAGCTGTAGTCGGACCAGCCGGTGAGGTCGGTGACCGAGGGATTCAGCTCAAGACGGATCGTGTAGTTGTTGGGCTGGAGGGTCGGCGTGACGGTCAGGCTAGTGCCGATGTCGCGCGGCGAACCGAATTCCGGATAGGACGGTTCGAACGTGACGCTGGAACCGCAGCTGGTGGAGATTTCGGGCTCGGTCCAGCGTTCCGGGAAGTACATCTGACGGACCATCTGCACCTGCGCCTGGCGACCGGAAACGGTCACGACCTTCGGCGTGGAGAGGATTTCCGAACGGTCGGTGCGGTCAACCGCGTTGATCGTGAGGAAGAGACTCCAGCTGCCGCCCGGCCCAAAGTTCGGGATCAGGTTCAGGTTGTTCACAAGCGTGTTGTCGGAGAAACCGGAACCGATGGACGGGGAGGTGAACGTAAAGGCGAAGTGGTCGTTCTCGCCGTTGGTATGGGTCAGGGTCCAGTCGAAGCCGAGTTCTTCCAGGTCGTTCATCTTGATTTCGACCATCTTGGATTCGATCAGGATCAGCGGATCCTGCATATCCATGTCGCGGATGGCGAATTCAAGCTGGCGGATGTTTTCGGGAGTATTGACGACCGTGAGCTTGTTGGCGCGGGCGTCGTAGGCGATGGAAGAGCCTTCCTCGAACGGGATGCCGCTCTCGGTGAAGTACAGGCGGAGCGTTTCCGGCGCGATGGAGGTAACGCGCTGGCTGTCGGGATCGGACTCGGCGCCGCTCAGGGTGATGAGGGAACCGACCGTGTCGCCCGGGCCGACCGTATCTTCCTGCGTGATGCCGTCGCCGATGCCTTCTGCGCGCATGTTGCCGACGATGCGCAGGACAGTGGCCTGGCGGATCGGGATGTAGCGCGTGACCATGTCGCTGACATCGGAGCCGGATCCGATCGTGATGATCTTGTCCGTTTCGTCGATGCGGAAGGAAAGTCCGGTGATCTTGCAGATGTAGCGGATGACCTCGTACAGCGGGATCTGGTCGAGATTCAGCGTGACGAGCTTGTTCACGTATTTATCGGCCTGCGGAACGATGATGTTGAAACCTTCGCCCTGGGGGTCCAGGTCTTTGCTGCGGGCGCGGAGAAGGGTGATGACGGAACCGATATCGGAATCGTTGAATTCGATGTGGTCGATCATCAGCTCGTTGAGGCGGTTGTACAGTTCGTTTCCGGCGGTTTCGTAGGGTTCGGCTCCGCTGGTGATCACGATGTTTCGGACGTCGGGAATGCTTTCCACCCAGCTCCAGTCGGACTGTGCCTGTTCGCGGAGGAATTCGTTGTACGAACGGACGTCGGCGATCGTGTAAAGTCTGCGGTAAATCTTTTCCAGCAGGGTTATTGCATCCTCGTTGTAGGGATCCTTCACCAGGATCTGCTCCATTTTGTCGCGGGCTTCGTCCCATGCATCATTCTGATAGAGGAACTGGCCGGCGCGGAACAGCAGGTTGATTTCGCGCTGACGTTCGTTGTAGCGCGGATCGACGGCATCGAGGCTGGTCTCGTTCCAGTAGTTCTGGCTGTCGATGTGTTCCTGCGTCGATTTTCTCATGGTCTCGACGATGGAGGCAAACTGTTCCTTCTTGTTTTTCACCGGGTCATTTGCGATGGCGATCTGAAGTTCGGCATTGTCGTAGGTGGGAACGACATAATCGCCGTTTTCGTCAATTCCGGGAGGAATGCCGAGGTAGTAAACAACGTTAGCGCAAATCAGTTCGCCGAGGAGCTTCTGCCCGATCTCAAGGATCTCGTCGGTACGGCTGGTATCGGCAAGAAGAAGCATCTTGTTGTAATCCTTCTCGCAATCCTCAAGGATCTTGTTTCCGTAGAGGACCTGGGCTTTTTTGCGTTCTTCGGAAAGACGCTTGGCAAACGCATCCTTGGCGGGAGAAACCTCGCATTTGTCAATAACGGTTTTGGCTTCGTCAAAAAGCTTGAACGACTCCTCGAATTCCTTTTCGCCCCTGCGGGTAATGGCCTGGGCAAGGAGTTCGTTGAAGTAGGATTCGTTTTCAAGCAAATCCGCTTCCGCCTCAGTCGTGATCTCCAGCTCTTCTCCGGAAAGCTCCGGTGCAGCTGCTTCTTCGGTTTCCTCTTCGACTTCGGCAGTCTCGCCGTCCGCTTCGGCGGCAGGTTCTTCGGAGTCGGAAGAAACCTCCTCCGCGTTTTCCGTTACGGCCGCATCGGCATCCGGCGCCACGTCCTCGTCCTGAGCGGAAAGCATCATGGACGTCACGCCGAACGCAAGAGCGAACACGGCGACGGGCCGAAGAATCGGGCGAAGAAAACAATGGGGTCTCATCTTCATTGTCTCATCCTTGGTTGTTTATTTGAATCATTGATTGATTGCGTATCACAGGTTATTTGAGGGGGCGGGGTTATTGTCTCTGGAGAAACGGAGAACTGTCGTTCTTCGACTGCGCACCGGAAGAAGCGTTCGTCGTCTTGCCGGCATCCGAAGCGGAAGCGTCCTTCGGAGCAGGCAGGATCTTGAAGGACTCGCCGGGCACGGTGGTATCGGCGCTGACGGTCTCCACGATCACTTCCTTCGTGGTCGGATCGGCGGAGACGACCCGGTACAACTCCTCTCCGGTCTTGGCCGTGCCGAGCTTGAACTCGGCGCCGACGGAAGAGGTGAACGTACGGTCGTACAGAGCATTGAGGAATCTCACGCGGGGCGCAGGATCGTAAACGGTCTGCTTGGGCCGGCAGGGGATGCGTTCGACTTTGCCGACACGCTGGATGTACACGATCGGTTCCTGCGTCTTGTCGTCCACTTCGATGTCGACGACGCTGAAGCTGACATTGCTGTGCGTGAACGTGCTGACGTTGATCTGGACGAATTCGGATCTCTTTCTGTTGTTGCGCATCACGTTGAACGTGGCGACCCAGTCCTTTTTCTCGGGCTTGGTCATATCGACAGAGACCAGTTCAAGACCGGTGAAACGCGTGCGGCTGACGGCGGAAACGTAAACCTGCGTGAGGTACTTCGGATGGCTGAGAGGATCGGTGGGATCGGTCTTGGCCTTGTATTCCTGCGCCAGCGTGAAGCCGTCGGAATCCTGATCGGAATCGGAGCTGGAGAATTCAAGCGTGATATTGTATTCCTTTTCCCATTCGTCCGGAATGCTGTTGTTATTCTGGTCGGCCTTGCCGAGGAGGGCATCCGACTCGACCTTGATGCGCGGGGCAAGGGCTTCGCCGCATGCGGGGCACTTGCCGTTTTTCGTCTCGCCGACCGCCGGGAAGGCGCTGGCGGGGATGAGGGCATGGCAGTAAACGCATTCGGCCAGGGCATACGGAGCCATCAGCTGGGTCTTCGCCACGGACGGCTCGTCCTCTTCGATCCTGTTCCATTCGGAGAAGATATTTTCCGTCCGGTACTTTTTATCGCCGGCGAAATCCACGGGCTGATAGTCGGAAGGTTTCTGGACGGGCTTGACCTTCGTGGCGACCTCCTGGGTCTGCGCCCGCTGGACAAACAGCAGGGAATAGTAAAGCGAAGCCGTGAAAACGATGAGCAGGGCTGCCAGAATGATCTTTTCGTAGTGTGCTTTAAAAAACTTTTTCATATCCGGACGGCTCCATCATTGGGGGGTGATGTTATCGGCACGATAGAACAGATAATTCACCACGATCGTGCATCTGATATCGTCCCGCGTTTCGCCGATCAGCGTTTTGCCGTAATCGGGATGATGCGGGTCGGTAAGTTCGTATTCAACGCGCGCCGCGGACGCGGTCTGGACGGCAGGCGTACCGGCAGGCTGAATCGCGGCCTGCTGGGTTGCGGCGGTTGCAGCGGCGGCAGCGGCGGTCGTCGTGCGGGGAGCATTGACTTTCTCGACGTGCCCCGCGACAATGGCGTTGGCGTTGATCATGTCTTCATAAGGCGCGGAGAACTTGATGTCCTTGATCTCGTACACGCGGTCCGTCTTGTAGGCGGCATGCAGCGAGTTGATGAAGGCATCGACCGCATCCATGGACGCGGTTATATCCAGCGTATAGGTGAAGAGGAGGATCGGGCCTTCCGCATCGTTGTCCATCGTGGAGCCGTAGAACACGCCGGCGTTCATGGAGCGAAGGGAAGAAATCCCGGCGTCCTTCATTCTGCGGAACAGGTCTTCCTTGATCTGGAAATTGCGGAGGATCGGAATGACCATATCGGGCACGGGGAGCGCCTGACGGTTGAGATTCTTGCCGTAGATGAAATCCTGAACGCGTCTTTCCTTTTCGATCGAATCGTCCGCGGGAAGTCCGGGGATGATGCCGGCGTTCAGATATTTTTCATAAAGGAAGTCGACGTAGTTCTTGCAGTCGCGCTGACGCATCAGGCGCGGGAGTCCAAGCGCATCAAGGAAGAGCTCGTGCGCGACTCTGTCGGTGACGTCCTCCAGCGTGAGCGCCTGGACGTCTTCGCGGAAGATGGCGAACGCCTGCGCGAACTTCGCGGCGGCGGCCTTGCGGAAATCTTCGGCGCGGGCGGGATCGACCGTTTCCGGCGCCTCGATCATCTGGTTGAAGAGCTTATCGAAAAGCTGGGCGCGTTCGGACTGGATCGTATCGGGGATCATGAACGTATCGGAGTCTTCGGAGGACGGCTCCTGATGGACTTCGCGGTACAGGTCGGCAAGCATGGTGCGGACCGCATCTTCGTCGAAGGAAAGGATCGTGAGATTGGACGCGGGATTGAAAATCGCCTTTTCCTCTTCGGACGGAGCGGAAGGTTCTGCGGGTTTGGTCTCCGCGACTTCCTCGTCGTCATCCTCGGGTTCCGGCTCCGCGGGTTTCGGTTTCGGCTTGGCGACCAGAGAAGGATCAAGGGGCAAATCGGTCTCCAGCGCGGCCGGGGAAGCGATGTTCTTGAGGAACTTGAGCAGGGCGGGACGATAGGGCTTGCCGAAATGGCGGTAGATCTGAACGGTTCTCTTGGTCAGAGACTCCGTGTCCTCCTTGATTTTCGTTTCGCTTTCCGCCACGCTGTTGGGCTTGCGGGCGGAATTGATGGCTTCAAGTTTCTGGACATTCGATTCGATTTCCTCCATGGATTGGCCGATCGTCCGTCTCTTCCCTTCAATAAGGAAAATCAGGACAATGCTGCTGACGAGCGTAATGGCCAGAATGGCGACAAGGACGATATTTTTCAGGATAAACTGTTTCATTCTTCTTCCTCCTCCTCTTCTTCTTCCTCATTCTCCGATTCGACGGCGACAGGCGAGAACTTTTTCGCGAGTTCCTTTTCCATTTCGGGCGAATCGACGGGCTCCTTCAGTTCGACGGAAAGGAGGAATTTGCTGATGGAGAGATTGTCGCAAATACCGAGGCCTTCGTCGTACACGATCCTGATGTCGGCGTCGGAGGCCTTGAAGATGTTTCTGTACTCGCTGTTCATCTTCGAGGTGATATTGTTGATGGCGGCGCTTCGGTCGTTGGTGCGCGTAGTGCTGTCGTTTCTCTCGCAGATGACATAAGCAACCATGTTGATCCAGCGCAGAGTCCCGTCACCGGCTTCGGACGAATCGCTCTTCTCCTGATTATTATTGTTGTTGTCCTCGGGCATATCCATCGAAAGCTGGCCGCCGGTCCTGGGATTTTCCGGGTTGTCGGCAGCAGCTTCGGCTGCGGCGTTCCTGATCTGGGAGCTCGGCGCACTGGAAATCGAGAAATCGGTAAGCCAGACATTGTCCGGGATGCAGGTCTTAACAAGGGAATAGAACGCGATCAAGTTGTTGCGTTTCTTCAGAAGGTCGACCGCATCGTTGAACGCGCCGTTGGCGACGGAAAGCTTGCTGTTCGCGTCCTTCACGCGCTTCTGGATCGCTTCGCGCTGGGTTACATAGGTATTGAACTCGTCGCGCTTGCCGGCGATATTGTCCGCCTGCTGCGACATGGTCCAGAGCGAGATGCCGAAATAGAGCAGAACGATAATCGCGGAGGCCAGGAAGAACGGGCGCTTCGAGCGGAATTCGTTCTGTTTGCGCACATAGTCGGGAATCAGGGAGATTTCGACGGGGGACGTGCCGATGCGGCGGAGAGCCAGGCCGATCGTCTCCGCATAGAGATGCGCGACTTCGGAGAGAACCTGCTGGTCGACCGCAGGACCAATGCCGACGACCTGGAACGGGTTCAGGTACTCCACAGGGATCCGGAGTTTTTCCGAGAAGAACCGCGGAGCGTACGGAAGGATGGAAGTTCCGCCTGCAAGGTAGAGCTTCTCCGGCTTGCGTCCCTTCTGCGTGGCGCGGTAGACGTTGATGGAACGGTTGATCTCGCCGTGGAGACGGGTCATGACGTTGCGGACAATCTTGGAAACCGCGGACGCGACTTCCGAATCGGATTCCTCATAGGCGCCGCCGAGGGAGACATAACCGTGCTTGCGCTTCATTTCCTCCGCGTCGGCGTAGGAAATATTGAACTCTTTGGCGATCTGCTGCGTAATGGTGTCGCCCGCGATCGGAATCGTACGGACGAAGAAGCGGGAACCGTCGAGGAAGACAAGCGTGGAGCAGCGGCCGCCGATATCGAGGATCATCTGGCAATCCGTGGCGCCGACGTTGTTCGCACGCGCGCTGTTATAACAGGAGGTACCGGCGACTTCGATCAGGGCGATGCGCTTGCCGAGCTTTTCAATGAGTTCGGAGATGCGGGAGACTTCCTGCTTCTTCACGATGACGATCATGGCGTCAATCTCGCTGCCGTCGGAATCCGCCGTGGGCGGAAGGAGCTGGGAATCCCACACGACCTCGTCCGAAGAGAACGGGATCGCCTGCTTGGCTTCGTAGGAGATGATTTCCTGGATCTTGTCCTTGTCCGTGGTCATCGCGGGGATCTTGACGAACCGGACGAAAGCGTTCTTTCCGGACAGGGAGACGTACACGTCGCGGGCGGAGAAGCCGTTTGACTTGATGACGTCGGTGAGGGTCTTCAGGATTACGTCCTCGGGCGGTTCGTCGGAGGAGAATTCGTATTCCGTGAAGGAGAAACGCTCCAGGTTCAGGCTCTGCCCGGGAACATACGAGAATTCAGCGGCCTTGATGCTGTCGCCGCCGATGTCGATGCAGAGAATTAAGTTTTGCTGTGCCATCGGTTATTTCCCCGCGGATTCTTTGATAGGTTCAAACCGGTCGAAGAGAACCCATGCGAACGGGGTTTTCGAAACGGGAAGCAATTCATCCGGCAAATATTTGTATTGAGGGTTGAATCTGTTGTCGTAGATGTACTTGAAAAGCTTGGCGGTCGATGTGAGCGTGGGAGAGCTTCCGCTTTCCGGCTTCAGGTAGGTATAGAACAGCTTGTACAGGTTGCTGCTGCTCTGCGTCTTCTCCAGGCGGGAGAAGACTTCCTTGCCGCAGGCCTGATAGCCGGACACGAGACGGCCGTTGCAGGTGATGACGGCCATCACGGGAAGGTCAGGAGCCAGCTTTTTCAGTTCCGACGTGATCTTCGAGTAGTCTTTCTGCAGATCGCCGGTCGCGCCGTCGAACGCGAAATAACGGTAGATGACCTCGGGCGGAATCATCATGCGAACGAAATGGCGGCTGTCGTCGGCCTGAAGGGAAGCAAGGGTCTGCTTGCCGTTCAGCACGGCCCAACTGGGATTGCCGCGGTCATTGGTGGAAGGAATGAAAACGTAAATGTCGACCTCGACGTTGTCGAGCCATTTCTTCCATTGCGCGGAGGCGCTTTTCGGCGAATTCGTGGAGAACACGACATCCACGGAAAGCCAGTGCTTGGCGTTGCTCATGTCGCGTTCGTTCAGGCGCATATCGATCACGCGCTCCTCGTTTTCGATCTTGAAGAACGGGGTGAAGGTCGGGGAAACATTGATGGCTTTCCCGTCTTTCGGGAACTCGATCGCCCAGCTGCCGGAGCGTGCAGACTGAGCGGAAACGGTGAAGGCCGCAGCCGCGAAAAGAGCGATGAGAAGTTTTTTCATGATTCCAGACCTCTTCGTGGGTTGTTTCTTAAATGGAGACGCGCACGTCAGTGAATAGAAAATACTCTTGTTTTCCGGTTCTTTCAAGTGCGTTTCTCCAAAAAAAACTGAATATTTTTTTTAGTTTCGGAAGTTTTTCCACTTCATCCGGTTTCAGTTCTGCGTTTCCGCGGCGGGCTTCTCTTCCGGAGCCGCCGCACTTTCCGCTGCCGCAGCCTCGTCCTTCGCGGTCCCGGCGACCGTTTCCGCAGCGGCGGGTTCCCCTGCCATGGCGATGGAGGATTCTCCCTCGACCACGCTGCTGTCGGCCGTCTGCATGTGTCCGGCGACGATGGCGGAGGCAAGCGTGAGGATGAAGAAAATCGAAATGCACCAGACCGTGAGCTTGGAAAGATGGCTCATCGCCTGAGCGCCGAAAACGCTTTCGCCAAGGCCGCCGAATGCGGAGCCGAAGCCGCCGCCGCTCTTGGACGGCTGAACAAGAATGAGGGCGATCAGAAGCACCGCCAGGATCACGACCAGCGTGTTAAGAATTGTCGCAAGTGTCGACATGTTTTATACCTTTATCAATTTTGAGTTAAAATTCGATGACGAACCCTTTGTCAGGGCACAAGACCGCATCGGTAATTCTAAAACATAGCACTCATTTTCCCGATTTCAAGCGCGAAACGGCACTTTTTAAAGAAAAAGGCCGGGTTTTTTAGTGTATTGTTAAGAAATTAAACCAAAAATCCCGAAAAAAACGAAAAATGCATTCTCATCCATCTGAAACCGCTTTTGCCGGACATATCGTTTCCGGCATGAAAATTCTATTCATAATCATACCAAAAAACAGCCTTTTTCCGACATTCTCGAAAAAGGGCTTACTCCATCAAACAGCATAATGCGGACGACCATCTGCGGTTTCGCTCCGCAGACGGGAAGGCGATGCAGGATCAAAGAGACATCAGGCGCGGTCTTCCGGGAAAAGCGCGCGGCGGAAGATGCCGAGATCGGCGCAGCAGTAGTCGGCACGGGTCTCCGCCGACCCGCCGCCGACGCCAGTGGAAATGCGCAGGGTGCGTGCTCCGGCGCGGATGCCGGATTCGATGTCGGTGTGTTCGCGATCGCCCGCCATGAGAAGCTCGGAGGGGTGAAGGCCGAGACGTTTCATCATCACCTGGAGCATATCGGGGTTGGGTTTGCCGAAAACACGCTGGCAGCGGACGCCGGTGGCGGTTTCCAGACATGCGGTGATCGCGCCGCAGTCCACAAGCCAGGTCCGGTCCGTGGTGGGGCAGAAGACGTCGGGATGCGTAGCGAACCACGGGACGCCGTTTCTGATCCACCATGCGGCGCGGCAGAGACGGTCGTAATTCAGCGTTTTGTCGAAAGCCGTGACAACAGCGTCGGGGCGGTCGTCCGGCGAGTCGGCGGTCTCTTCAAACTCCAGAGAGCGCATTTCCCGGCGGAAGTCCTCCGTGCCGAGCAGGAAAAGGCGTTTGAAACCGGGAAAGTCCGCATGCAGGGCATCGGCGACGCTCAGAACCGGGGTCACGATCCGGTCGCGTCCGTCAAGCGGGATGCCCATGCCGCGGAGACGTTCGACGTAGGAATCGATGCTCCGCGAGGTGTTGTTTGTGACGAATCCCCAGGCGATGCCGTGCCGGGTAAGCGCGTCGAAGAACGGGAGCGACGTCGGATACAGCGTATCGCCTTCGTAGATCGTGCCGTCGAGGTCCATCATCACGCATCGGATCCCCGCCAGCGGCGGCGGAGGCGAACCCGGCTTGACGCACAATGCGAGATCCGTGGCGGCGCTCATGGACGTCATTCGACCGTAACGCTTTTTGCGAGGTTGCGGGGTTGGTCGATCTCGCAGCCGCGTTCGCGGGCGAAATAGTAGGCGAAAATCTGAAGCGCGACGACCGTGGTGATCGGGGCGACGAACCGGGAGGTGTCCGGGACGCGGATGATGCTGTCGGTGAACTTGTCGCAGCAGTTGTCGTCGCCGGAAACAACAGCAATGATCGGGGCCTTGCGGGCACAGCATTCCTGAATATTGCCGAGCATCTTGTCCTTGCCGGGGATGTTGTTGCAGAGGGCGACGACGGGAACGGACGGCTCCAGCAGGGCGATGGGGCCGTGCTTGAGTTCGGCGGCGTGGTAGCCTTCGGCGTGGACGTAGCTGATCTCCTTGAGCTTGAGCGCACCTTCGAGGGCGGCGGGATACAGGCAGCCGCGTCCGATGTAGAAGAGGTCGTTGGCCTGCACGGTGGCCTTGGCGATCTCTTCGATGCGGGGTGCCTGCTTCAGGACCTCGCGGAGATGGTCGGGGATGGCCTCGATCTCCCTGACGAGATTTTCGCCCCACTCATGGTTGAGACGGCGGTTGCGACCGAGAAGAAGCGCGAGCATGAGCAGGACGGTCACCTGGCAGGTGAACGCCTTGGTGGACGCCACGCTGATCTCGGGTCCGGCGTGCAGATAGATGCCGCGTCCACTTTCGCGGGCAATGGTGGAACCGACGACATTGCAGAGGGATGCTACGATCGCGCCTTTGTTCACGGCCTCGCGGACGGCGGCCAGCGTATCGGCGGTCTCGCCGGACTGGCTGATCGGCAGGACGAGCGTATTCGGCTCGATGATCGGGTTGCGGTAACGGAATTCGGCGGCCTGTTCGACGGACGCCGGGATGCCGGAGATGTCCTCGAAGTAGTAGGACCCGACGAGTCCGGCGTGGAAACTGCTGCCGCAGGCGGCAACGACGATGCGGTTGATCTGCGCCATCTCGCGCGGGGTGAGGTTGAGACCGGAGAGGACGGCGTTGGCGGCCTTGAAGTTCAGGCGGCCGCGGATGGAGTTTTCAACGGATTCCGGCTGCTCGTAGATTTCCTTGAGCATGTAGTGGTCGTAGGCGCCCTTGCCGTCCGCGGAGATCTCCCAGGAGACCTGCGAGGCCTGACGCTGGACCGGGACATTCGCGAGGGTGCGGAGTTCGACCTTGGACGGCGTGAGGATGGCCATTTCGCCGTCGTTCAGATAGATGACGTCGCGGGTGTAGGTCACGAGCGCGGTGACGTCGCTGGCGACCATGTTGGCGTCCTTGCCGAGGCCGATCACGATGGGGCTGCCGAGCCGGGCGGTGATGATGGTGTCCGGATGCTTGGCGGAGACGACCGCGATGCCGTAGGTGCCGGAAATCTGGCGGAGGGCGGCGGCGACGGCTTCGGCCAGGTCGCCGTTGTAGAACTCCTCGATCAGGTGCGGGATGACCTCGCTGTCCGTGTCGGACGCGAATTTGTGTCCGGCGGCTTCCAGACGTTTCCGCAGATCGGCGTGGTTTTCAATGATGCCGTTGTGGACGACGGCGAAGAGGCCCTTCTCGTCGGTATGCGGATGGGCGTTGCGTTCGCTGGGAATGCCGTGCGTGGCCCAGCGGGTATGCGCGATGCCGGTGTGCATATCCTTTTCACCGGCGGGGCGTTTCGCCTCCAGGTTGACGACTTTGCCGATGGATTTGACGGTCAGGACAGATTCCCCGTTCAGGAGGCTGATGCCCGCGGAATCGTATCCGCGGTATTCCAGGCGTTTGAGTCCGTCGATGAGAAAGGCGAAGGCGGGCTTCGGCCCAGTGTATCCTACAATTCCGCACATAATTCGATCTCTCCGTGGTTCATGCAGATTTGCGGTGGGAAATGCGGCCCGGCGCACGATGGCGCCATGCTCCCGGGACTATGCGGAAAAGGGAAGCCGGAACCGCCTGCCGGACCGCGAATCCCCCTTCCGGCATGGGAAGGGGGGATGCGGACTGGGGAAAGCGCCCGGGAGCCGCATTCGGCGGGAAACGGTCAGCAGAGGGCCTTCTTCAGGAACTCTTCGAACTTGTTGTACCACTTCTGGGCGAGCGCTTCGTCCTTGGCCTCGACGAGGATGCGGACCTTGTTCTCGGTGCCGGAATAGCGGATGACGGTGCGGCCGGTACCGGCGAATTCCTTATCGGCCTGCGCGACGAGGTCGTTGTAGCCGGGAATCTCGGCCAGCGGGGGTTTCTGCTTGACATTGAGGCCGCCGAGCTTCTGCGGATATTCCTCCATGAATCCGGTGAGCTCGTGGAGCTGCTTGTCATGCTGCTTCATGAGCTTGAGGACGTGGAGCGCGGAAACGATGCCGTCGCCGGTGGTGGCATAGTCGAGGAAGATCAGGTGGCCGGACTGTTCGCCGCCCAGGGAAATGCCTTTTTCCTGCATCCGTTCGATGACGTAGCGGTCTCCGACGGCGGTGATCTCCGTGGTGATGCCGTTCTGCTTCATGGCGTCGACAAGTCCGAGGTTGCTCATGCAGGTGACGGCGATGGTGTTGTTCGGAAGGCGTTTGCGCGCCTTCATGTCAAGGGCGCACAGGCCGATGATGCGGTCGCCGTTCACCTCGTTGCCGTAGCAGTCGCTGAAGATCACGCGGTCGGCGTCGCCGTCGAGCGTGATGCCGATGTCGGCGCGGTATTCCTTCACGAGACGGCAGATGCGTTCGGGATGGGTGGCGCCGCAGTTGTAGTTGATGTTGAGCCCGTCGGGGGAGACGGAGTCCGCGATGACCTCGGCGCCGAGTTCACGCAGGATGGTCGGGGCGATCACATAGGAAGCGCCGTTGGCGCAGTCGAGCACCACGCGGAGGCCGCGGAGGCTGACGTTGCCGATGGTCTGCTTGGCGAATTCGATGTAGCGGCCGCGTGCGTCGTCGAGACGGAACGCCTTGCCGATCTTGTCACCGGCAACGCCGTTGATGGTGCCGGCCATGATCTCTTCGATATGGGCTTCTTCCTCGTCGGGGAGCTTGAAGCCGTCACCGCCGAAGACCTTGATGCCGTTGTCTTTCGCGGGGTTGTGAGAGGCCGTGATCATGACACCGCAGGAAGCATTCATGGAACGGGCGAGGTGGGCGATGGCCGGGGTGGGCATGGGACCCGCCTGGAAAACGTCCATCCCGGTGCTGACCATACCGGCGGTGAGCGCGGTTTCGAGCATGTACCCGGAGAGTCGAGTGTCCTTGCCGATGACGGCGGTGCCGCCATGCTGGCTGTTCACGAAGATCTTACCGAGGGCTTTGCCGAGGGTAAGGGCGATTTCCGGGGTTACGGGGTGGGAGTTAGCCTGTCCACGAATTCCGTCGGTTCCAAAGAGCTTTCTTTCCATAAGAGTTTTTCGGCCTTTCCAGAATTGGCTTGTTGAAGCGGCCTGACGCCGCCAGAAGAAACGAACAGATTAATATACATCTTCAAAAAAAGAAAATCAAGATAAGACTACAAGATTATTCGGGATTTTCGGGAGGACAAGTCCTCCCCTGAGAAAGCGCCCGGCTGCGCTCGGGCACGGGGATAGGATGCTGTTCAGGATTTCCGTCCCGGAATGGCGGACAACGGGACGGCGGAGAGGGCCGCCTGAAGCGTTGCTGGCGTGGCTTTCTGCACAGTGGGAAGTTCCGAGCTCCACGCGGCAATGCGCGCCTCCTGCAACAGCAGGAAAAACTCGTAGAACGGACGGCATTCCTCCAGGCTGACTCCGGCATCGTACAGCAGATGGAATTTATCAACAAACGGCGTAATCCCTTCGCCTTTCGCGCGGTCGCGGCCGTACGACTGGTCGGCGCGTTCCAGCCGCACCCGCAAGGCGCGCAGATAACGCGGATAACGCGCCACAGCGTCCGGCGTCCGCAGGAACCCCTTGCGGAAGAGCACTGCGAGCTGACGGTTCACGTCAATGTCGGTGAAGGAATCCTCCGGGACATTTTCAATGCGCCGTTCGATCGGCTCATAGGCAGCCAGCATCTGAAGCAGCGCCGAAACATCTTCGCGAACCGCGTCCGCCAGATGGTCCCTCAGGCGCAGGCACGCATCGTCAAACGCCTTCGCGTTGCGGATTGTCTCCGGCGGGCATCCGATGGCACGGGCGACGGCGTTGTCGGTCAGGTCGGCGCGCCAGTCCGGGTCGTCCGGGAAGAATTCGCGTTCGAGCGAACGGCCGAGTTTCGCCAGGCTCCGCATGTGCGTGAACATCTCGGGATAGCGGATGCGGAAGAGTGTCAGGACGGCGCGGCGGTGCCCGGCGCGCGCCTCCGCTTCGTCCAGGAAAAGCGCGCAACCGATGCTCTGTCCGCCCTGCTCCCGGAAGAATCCGGGGTAGACTTCGCGGCCCTTGCCGTGATTCAGGCGGATGGAAACGGGAAGCTCGGGGATGTCGTCCGGCCAGGAAGTCTCGCCGTGCAGCTCCCATTTGCGGGCGGCGGCATGGCGGCTGGAAACGGTCTCGACCGAATCGTCCACGACGGGCAGGTCGCGGATCACGCGGAGAAGCCTGCCATGTGTGTCCAGAATGGCGAATTTGAGGATGAGATATTCCGGCAGTTCGATGCCATCGAACGAGGATTCGTCGAAGTCGCAACCGCGGAACGTCCGCAGGAATGAAGCAAGGACATGCGGCAGATTGCGCGCGGGATAGATCTCGCCGCTCTTCAGCCCGGTCAGAAACGCCTCGACGCATTCGTCCAGCGGCAACAGCTTCTTGCGTTCGGTCTTGGTCAGGGAACGGAACATGTAATCAAGCTTCATGCGGAGGAATCCGGGCACGAGGTATTCGGCGGCGGCGCGCGGGAAGAGGTTCAGGTGCGCCTCCGGCAGATGGACCGTGATGCCGTCGTCCTCCTCGCCCGGGTCGTAAACATATTCCAGCCGGTAGCTTTCGCCTTCGGCCTCCAGACGGTCCGGGTAATCCGCGTCCGGCAGGGAATCGAGCGGTACGAGTGCGATATCCTCCGGCTTCGGGTCGTAGGAACGATGCCGCCGGGTCCAGTCCTTGCGGATGTCGGACACGCTGCACATCCACGGCGGCAGAACGCGCAGGAAATGCTGTTCCAGCGCGTGCAGGTCGACGACGGAGCCGGAACGCCGCAATTTCGCTTCGAACGTGTGCAAATGGCGCACCAGCTCGCCGCAGCGTACCAGCCACGGCGCGGCGGGGTCCTTGATCCGGCACGGCACGAGCGCCTCCCGGATGAACACCATCCGCGCGGCCGCCTGGTCGACGCGTCCGTAGTGGCAGCGGCGGCCCGGATGAATCGGGAGCGCCCCGGCAAAGACGCGTTCGCGGGCGAACACGAACCCGCTCACTTCGTCCCAGGCGATGCGGTCGTAGGTGCGGGAACACAATTCCGGCGCGATCTCCTCAAGCCACGCGCCTTCGACCACAGCGCAGCACCGTCCGAAGACGCGGCTGGTCTCCATGATCGTGAAGCACAGGAGCCATTCCGGCGATTTTTTGAGCTTGGCGAGCGCGGAACCGGGGAAGATGGTGAACTGGCGGCCCGTGCGGTCGAAATACTGTTTCTTCTCCGGGTCCCGGCACGCCAGGCGGCGCGGCAGGCCGCCCATGAGGGATTTGTGGATCGGGTCGGACCGGTCCGCACGGAGTTCGATCTCAAGCGATTCCAGCTCGGTTTCCGGCTGGAGATATTCGAGCAGATCGGCGCACAGATTGCGCCATTCCTGCATGCGGCGGAAGTTCAGGTAGTTGGCGCGGCAGAACTTGCGGAACTGCGACTTGGAAACACGGAACGCCTCGTCCGCCGCCAGCCACAGCTTCACGATGCTCAGGAAATCCGATTCCGGCACATCGAACTGCCGCTGCGCCGTGTCCGCCTCCTTCGCCTTCTCGAAGGGACGTTCCCGCGGATCCTGGATCGACAGAAACGCAGCGATCAGCAGAATCTCCGGCAGGACGCCGCGGTCGACGCCGTCGAGCAGGATGCGTCCGAGGCGCGGCCCGACGGGAAGTTCCGCCAGACGCCGCCCTTCCTCCGTGAGCTCGCCTGCCGCGTCGATGGCGTGCAGGTCGGTCAGCGTGGTCAGGCCCTCGCGGATCAGCTGGGGCGACGGCGGATCGACGAACGGAAATTGAACGATGGGCGGGAGTTTCAGCGCGGCCATCTGCAGAATGACGCCGGCCAGGGACGCGCGCTGGATCTCAGGCGGCGTGAACTCAGCGGCGTCGGCGAGCGTCTGTTCCGCGCAGAGATGCACGCACACACCGTCCTGTTCGCGACCGCAGCGTCCGCGCCGCTGCATGGCGCTCGCACGGGAAACGCCTTCGATGCGGAGTTCCTGAATGCCGCTTTTCGGATTATAGCGGGAAAGGCGGACCAGACCGGAATCCACCACATAACGGATGCCGGGGATCGTGATGGACGTCTCCGCCACGTTCGTCGCCAGCACGATCCGGCGATTCGATGACTGCGGCGCGAAGATTCGTTCCTGCTCAGCCGCGCTCATGCGTCCGAACAGAGGCAAGATCTCGGTGTGCGGATAATCGCGTCCGGTCAGCATATCCGCGCAGTCGCGGATTTCGCGTTCGCCGGGCAGGAAAACGAGGATGCCGCCGCGTTCACCCGTGTCGAGCAGGTATTCCACGCCGCGCGCGACGGATTCGGCCAGCTCCTCGTCCTGAAGCGGCTCCAAGTAGACGTCCTCGACCGGGAACACGCGTCCGCCGACCTCGATGACCGGGGCATCGCCGAAAAACGACGCGATGCGGGCGGCGTCGAGCGTGGCGGAGGAGATGATCACGCGGAGTTCGGGCCGCCGCGCGAGCAGGAGCTTCATATAGCCGAGCAGGAAATCGATGTTGAGGGAACGTTCGTGCACCTCGTCGAGGATGATGCAGTCGTACTGATACAGCTTCGGGTCGTTCTGCGTTTCCGCCAGCAGGATGCCGTCCGTCATGAACTTGATGACCGTGGCGTCGTCTGTTCGGTCGTCGAACCGTACCTGATAGCCGATCTCGTGTCCGCATGTGCAGCCGGTTTCGTTCGACAGGCGGCGTGCGAGCGCGGAGGCAGCGATCCTGCGGGGCTGGGTGCAGCCGATGCGTCCGGCACGGCCGAACCCTTCCAGCAGCGCAGCCTTCGGGAGCTGTGTGGTCTTGCCGGACCCGGTGGTGCCGCAGACCACGATGACCTGATGCGACTTCAGCGCGGCGCGGATTTCCGGGATTTTCGCGGTGATCGGGAGGTTGTCCGGGAATTCGCAGCGGATGCGGTCGGCGGTCGGAACAAGCGAACGTTTCTGCGCCGTCGCGAGCAGACGGAAAAACTCTTCGCGTTTCAGCTCCGCCGCCTCGGGATCGCTGTCCTGCAAATCCAGAAACGCGCGGCGGCGTTTGCTCAGGCGCGCCCGGTCGGTCAGCCGCAGAGTTGACCAGATGCGCGCGACCTGCCGCCGGACCTGCCGCGGATCGACGCTCATGGCCGGTCTCCGGCGGAATGAGACTGAAGGAAATTCACAAGCACGTCGGCGCGCCGGTAAAAATCCGCCGGGCCGTGCGCATACGTCAGCACCTGCTGCCGCCAGTAATCCAGTCCGTCGTCGGAAATGCCGGCGAGGTAGTCCAGCTCGGCAGTCAGGGCGCCGGAACAGAACGGCTCGTTCAGGACGTGCCCACCGGACGCCAGCACGATATCCTGGAATCCGCACACCTCGGTGCAGACCACGGGCAGGCCGGATGCGATCGCCTCGATCAGGATCGAACCCGCCGCCTCTCGCCGTGCGGGATGAACAAGATAATCGGCGGCGCAGAGGAGTTCCGGCAGATCGGGCCGACCGCCGTCGAAGATCACGCGGTCGGCAATGCCGAGCTCGGCGGCTTGTTTTTCGCATTGTTCGCGACCGAGGAATCCGGTGACGAACAGACGCAGGCGGGCGCGGCGTTCCGGCGGAAGGTCCGCATACGCGGTCAGGATACGGTCGACACCCTTCAGGAGCATATCATGCGCCGCCGAGATGGCGAGACGTTCGCCGTCACGCAATTCGAGTTCGGCGCGTTTGCGGACGCGGACTTCATCGGGATCCGGGACGCGTCCGCAGGCAGGATTCATGCCCGGCGGCAAACGCAGGAACCGCGCAGGCTGCGTACCGTAGACGCCGAAGAACGCGTTGATCTGCGGGGTGACGAGGTAGAAGATGTATGTGGAAGAATCGGGCGAGAAAACGGCCTGTTCGCGCGCCAGAAGACGCGGATCTGCGTTCTCCGGGTTGCTGCCGAGACAATCGAACCCGGCGAAATAGAAATCCACGCCGGGGATAAGTTCGAACGTGGCCGTCCGGCCGAATGTCTCGCGTTCGATCAGTTCGTGATACGCTGTCTCCAGCGCGTCGAGGTCGTCGGCCTCGGAGGTGCCGGGAACCGGCGCGGTCAGAATCCTGAGATCAGCCGGATGTTCGCCCTCCCA
>JBGUKN010000082.1:0-56968 GCA_045114455.1 Victivallales bacterium | reverse complement strand
GAGGCATAAAAAAGTTCTGTTCGAACAGGAGAAAGGCTCTTTTTCCTTCGGCATCCGGGCAACGCAAAAAACTGCCCGCCGAACCCGCGGCAAAAAAAAGCTCTCTCTATATATAGGGGAGTTTTTTCGCGTTTTTCTCAAAAAAACGGGGAAAAACGGGATTTTTCATGGCTTTTTTCAAACTTTTTCCGATTACATGTCCCATTTTCATAAAAATATTTCGTTGATTGAAATAGAATTAAACAGATTTCAGGAAGAAATTTTTGTTAATTTTAAAACAACCGGTTCGAAAAAGCACGTCCATCGGCCACGGAACAGCGTTTTTCCGGGATCGTCCCGTCTCCGCGGAGGATCCGGTCCGGCGGGAAGGACACGGAATTCCGAAAATATGGAAAACAATACAGGCGCATGCCGGAAAAAACTTCGAAAAAAATGCGGAACATGCTTGCGTTTTTTCTGTTCCGACTGTATATTTGGAGATGAATCAAACGCAAATCAGGGGAAACGACCTATGGAAATGAACGCGGAAGCCGTGATCTCAAAGGCTCGGCAGGTGTTCGACATCGAAATCGAAGGACTCGCCGCAGTGCGCGACCAGCTCGGCGACGGGTTCGTCAAGCTCGTTTCCGCCTGCATGAACACGCTGGACCGCAACGGCAAGATCGTGGTGACCGGAGTCGGCAAGAGCGGACATGTGGGCCAGAAGATCGCCGCCACGCTCTCCAGCACCGGCTCCCCGTCCATCTTCATGCACCCGGTGGAGGCCATGCACGGCGACCTGGGCGTGCTGCAGGACGGCGACCTGATGCTGGCGCTGAGCTACAGCGGCGAGACGAACGAACTCACGCGCATCATCGTGCCCGCAAAACGCCTCGGCGTCCCCGTGGCATGCATCACCGGCATGCCGGATTCCTCGCTCGCCCAGCTTTCCGACATCGTGGTCGTCGCCCACGTGGAACGCGAGGCATGCCCCTTCAATCTGGCCCCGACCACCACGTCCACCACCCAGCTGGCCGTCGGCGACGCCCTCGCCATGGTCCTGCTGGAAGCGCGCAATTTCACCAAGGAAGACTACGGCATGCGGCACCCCGGCGGCGCCATCGGACGCGCCGTCACGCTCCGCATCGGCGACCTGATGCGCACCGGCGAACACGTCGCGATCGTCTCCCCGGACGACGACGTGAAATCCGCGCTCCTGCACATGACCGCGGCGCGCTGCGGCTGCGCGATCGTGGCAGATGCGGACGGCGCCCTGCTCGGCATCTTCACCGACGGCGATTTCCGCCGCCGCATCGACAACGACCTGTCCATCCTCACGCGGAAAGTCCGCGAGGTCATGACCCCGCACCCGGAATGCGTCCGGCAGGACGCCCTCGCCATCGAAGCCCTGCGGATCCTCGAACGCCGCCATATCGACGACATCATCGTGGTCGACGAAGCCCGCAAGGTGGTCGGCCTGATCGACATTCAGGACCTCCCGCGCTTCAAGATCATGTGAGGCAAAGCCTCAAACGCAGCAGTGCCGGGCTTACGCTCCGGCACGGAACAAAACAAAGACATGTTCTGTCTAATGATTCGATTATAACAGAAAGGACTTGCAGCCATGAATCAGAGCGAAAGAAACGAATACCACAAGACGACTTACGGCGACTACCGCACCATTGAACGCGACGACGGCCTGCCGATGGATCAGGCGACCGGCGCGCGCATTTTCGTGAACCGCGTCTACAACTGGATGTTCTGCGGCCTCATGATCACCACGATCATCGCATGGGCCGTTGCGAAATACGCCGTCAGCAGCGAAGCGGCGATGCGTCAGGTCATGGGACTCGCCCTGCCCCTGATCATCGTCGAGCTCGTGCTCGTCATCGTCCTCTCGGCGGCGATCCGGAAGATATCGGCCCCGACCGCCGGCATCCTCTTCATCGCGTACTCCGCCCTGAACGGCTTCACGCTCAGCCCGATCTTCCTGGCCTACACGCAGACCAGCATCTTCCTGGCGTTCGGGTCCTGCGCGCTCATGTTCGCCGCCACAAGCACGTTCGGCTACATGACCGGGATGAGGCTCGACACGGTCGGCTCCTACTGCTTCATGGGCCTGATCGGCATCATCATCGCCTCGATCGTGAACTTCTTCCTGCACAGCCAGACGCTCGACTACATCCTGAGCTACGCAGGCGTCGCGATCTTCGTCGGGCTCACCGCCTGGGACACGCAGAAGGTCCGCATGATCGGCGAACAGGCGGGCGAGGAAGCGCAGACGGATGGCATGCGCAAAGTGGCGATCCTCTTCGCACTGAGCCTCTACCTCGACTTCATCAACCTCTTCCTCTATCTGCTCCGCATCTTCGGACGCAGACGCTGACGGCGGCGGAATTCAAAACAACCGAAGCCCCCTCCCCCCCCGTGGCCGACCTCTGCCGTTCCTTCCCGCCGAGCGAATCGCCCGACGCACGCGTCCTGATCCTCGGCTCCATGCCCGGCGGCGAATCGCTCCGCCGGCAGCAATATTATGCGTTCCCGCACAACGTCTTCTGGCGCATCACGGGGACGCTGTTTCATTTTCCGCACGACGCGCCCTACGAGGAACGACTGAAAAAATTGCGCGAGGCGGGCGTGGCGCTGTGGGACGTGCTGTGCGAGTGCGAACGCGAGGGAAGCCTCGACACGGCGATCCGTTCGCCGGAACCGAACGACATCCCCGGACTGCTGGCGCGCTGCCCGAAGATCGAACTGATCTGCTGCAACGGATCCGCGTCGTTCAACTGCCTGCGGAAGTTCTTCCCGCGCCTCCCTGTTCCGGCTGTGCGCCTGCCCTCGACCAGTCCCGCCGCGGCACGTTACACCTACGAACAGAAGCTCGCGGCGTGGCGCGACGTGCTGGGGAGGACAAGTCCTCCACTGATGTAGCGCTTGGCTCCGCTCAAGCGCAAGAAAAAAAGGAAACGCTGAAAGGTCAGCCCTGCACGGAAATGGCGCCCGCGGGGCAATTCTCTGCACAGAGGCCGCACCCGACGCAGGCGTCTGCGTTCACGTTCGGCAGGCCGTCGGCCATGGCGATCGCGGAGACGGGACATTCCTCGGCGCAGAGGCCGCAGCCGAAGCATTCTTCCGCGTTCACGACGGCGATTCGTTTCGCGGGCGCAGACGGCTTGTCCTCCTGCGGAGGTTGTTCCTCCCGGGCTTCATTCTGCTTGACCTCGTCCTGCTTGGCTTCGTCCCCGGCTTCGGGCGGCTTCACGAGGATTTGTTCAGTAACGCCCGAGACCGTAATCGCCGGGCCGTCCGGCAACGGACAGACATTCCGGCAGACGCCGCACCCGATGCAGTGGTCCGAGCTCACGACGGCTTTCCGCCCATCCGCTCCTGACACGATTTCTACGGCCGTCGCCGGGCAGTTCGAGGCGCAGATGCCGCAGCCCACGCAGGAATCGGTCACAGACGCAATGCCGATACGCGTGCGCTGTTTCTCCGCAAGCGAAAGCGGCAGAAGCGCATTCGGCGGACACACGTTCGAGCAGTGATTGCAGGTATAGACACACGACCCGCGCGAATAGTCCACCACGGGCTGCATGAATCCCTCCAGGCCGTACTGCCCGACGGCGGGGACCAGCACTTTCCCCTCGCATTCGCGGATGCAGATTCCGCAGCCGACGCACTTTTCGTGGAAACGTTTGGCGTTCCTTGCGCCCGGGGGCATGGCGGGTTCTTTCTCCGGCGGACGCGGCAGAACATTTTCGAGCTTATGAGCGATCACGGCGGCTCCGGCTCCGGCCACGACTCCGCCCGCCGCGCCGATGAAATGCCGCCGGGAGAGGCTGAATGCGGCCATCTTCGGGCGTTTCTCCAGCCTCACGCCGCCGCGTTTGCACGCAGGGATGCAGTTGAAGCACATCACGCAGTTTTCGGCGAGCACGCTCTTCCTTTTCGAATCGATCGCGCCGCCCTTGCACGCCGCCTCGCACATGCCGCAGCACACGCACATGTCCTGCGACAGCGCGATCCGGTACAGCGGCTTCTGCCCGATCAGGGACAGCGCCGCGCCGACCGGGCACAGCGTATTGCAGTAGATCCTGCCGCGCCACGCCGCGAGCGCCGCCACGATGAGGAACACGCCGAGCGAGAAGCCGAACGCGGCGGCGGGCGGATCCACGGAGAACTGCCCGGCGGGAGTCCCGGTTTCCGGGTCGGCCGTGCTGAAAATCCGCAGGAACACGTTCGAAACGATGGTGAAGAAATTGGACGACGGCAGCAGGGCGATCAGCGGGAGCATCACGCCCGCCGCGCCAAGGATCAGCACGAACAGGAACACGCCGTATTTCACCGGGCGCGTGTCGAGGAACCGGTAGCGGCGGTGCGCTTTCCCCTTGATCCACTGCGCCAGGAACGCGATGCCGTCCTGAAGGATTCCGAGCGGGCACAGGATCGAGCAGTAAATGCGCCCGAAAAGCAGCGTGACGACTGCGATCAGCACGACGGCGGCGAGGGTATCGACGAAAAAGACGGACGTCAGGCTCATCAGCCCCGGCCCGAACTGCGTCACCAGGATAGCATTCAGCTGCCGGATGCCGATCCCCACGCCGACGAACAGAACGAACATGACGGCCGCGACGGCGATGCGGATGTATTTCAGATGTTTCTGCTTCATGGGCGTACCTCGTTGTTTGCCTCGGGGTCTTCTTTGCGTTTGTAATGTGAAAAGATCAGGATGCTGAGTTCATAGAAGAGCCAGCAGGGAAGCGCGAGCGCGATCTGGCTCACCACATCGGGCGGAGTCAGGAATCCGGCGAGGATCAGGATGCCGATGATGACGGCGGGACGCTTCTTCCGCATGGACTCGATGTCGATGACGCCGAGCGTAAGGAGCGTGAAGAGAATGACCGGAAACTGGAAGACCAGCGCGCCCGCGACGACCAGGATCAGCAGCATCGAAATGAAGCTGTCCACCCCGATCACGGCGTCCATGTTCGGGCCGGAAAACGACTGCGAGAACGCGATCACGCACGGCATCAGCAGGAAATATGCCGCCGCCGCGCCCGCGCAGGAGAGCAGATACGACGCCAGAACGAGCGGACGGATGAACTTCTTTTCGCCGTCGTGCAGGGCCGGCGCCACGAACTGCCAGATATAGAACAGCGTGAACGGCAGGGACATCGCCGCCGCAAGCGTCAGCATGAGCTTGATCATCACGAAGAACGGTTCCAGCAGCGTGAAATAGTGGATCTTGAAGCCGCCGGGAACCGCGTGACTCAGGAGATAATCCAGGATCGGCGAGGCGAGGAACCAGCCGGGAATGCAGAGCACGGCATACGTCGCGAGGATCTTCAGGAGCGTCGCGCGCAGGGCGTCGATATGCTCCAGGACACCGCTCTGGACTTCGGGTTCGGCCATGATTCCGGCTTCCTTCCGTACGGGGACGCGCCGGAAAGCGTCAGGACTGCGCGGAACCGGAGTCTTTGTCATCCTTTGCGGCGTTCACCGCCGGGGCGGACTTGTCGGATTCGACGGCGTCCTTCATGTCCTCGGCGGGCTTGTTGACCTCGGCGAGGAAATCCTCCTTGGCCTTCTTGTATTCCTGGGAGGCGCGTCCGAGGGAACGGGCGAGTTCCGGAATCTTCTTCGCGCCGAAAAGCAGAACCAGTACGATGATGATCAGCGCGATTTCCATGGGTCCCAAATGCATAAGAGTGCCTCCAAAAAACAGAAAGTAAGAGTTGAACGGATGAACACGGATGCGGAAATCCGCGGTCGAACCGGAGCCGCGCGCACCCGCATGTCTCTTAATTTACATCCCGGCGTTTCATTTTCAAGCGTTTTCGGAAAAAAGACCGCACTTTTTTCCGTTCCGGCGGCACACGTCAGTCGGCAGGCGTCGCGTCGGCCGGCACAGTCGGCAGCTTACCGAGCATCGTTCCGTCGTCCTTGAACCGGGACATGATCCGCAGGTATCCGGTCGGCGCGCGCGTGCCGTCGCGGTAGCCGATGAAGAATCCGGGCGCGGGATCGGCGTGCGGTATCTGGATGTACGGATCGCGGATGCGGTCGAGCGCGGCCAGCCAGCCGACGGGGAAGAACTTGCGGCGTTCGTCGGCGTTCCGTGCGGAGATCGCGATCGGGCCGGGCGCGTAATGGCGGAGCTCGGAATTGATCTTGACCGCGCCCGCCTGCTGTTCGGTCAGCGTTACGCCGAACGTATCCGCCCGGTTTCCGGCGTCGCGGTGGACCGCGCCGAGGAACACCAGCCATCCGCAGAGGCACAGCGCGAAGTACACGCCGAGCGCGATCCTCGCGGCGCGCGCGGGACGGCCCGTCAGGAACCACGACGCGCCCGTCGTCTCCAGATACGCGGCGAACGGCGCGGCGTAGAGATAATGGAACGGGTGGAACGGCTGCTTCATCACGAGGAACGATAGCGAAGCGAGCAGGACCAGCGCGCAGGAGACAATCCCCGCACGGTCGCGCCGGACAAACGCAAGCACGGTCCCGATCAGGAGAAACGCCCCCATGAGCACGACCGAGACCACGGCCATGACGAGAAGGAACGAAGCGGCCTCGCGGTCGATGCTTCCCAGCTCGGGATGGAACACGTCGGCAAATCCGCCGAACGTTGTCTGAAGCACGGCGAACGGACCGCGCACGGGAATGCGTCCCGCGGGCGTCCTCAGCCAGAGCAGCCCCCAGATCAGAAGCGAAACGAACAGAAGCGCGATGCGTTTCAGGCGGGAACCGCCGTCTTTTTCGGCGAGGCGGACCAGTGCGAACAGCACGAACGCGCCCGCGGGAAGCAGCAGGGAATCCCCGCGCAGGGATTTGTGTGCGAGGAGAAAATACGGAGACGCGGCTGCAAAGAGGAACAGGAGCGGCGCGGACAGCCTGGCGCGTTTCGCGACGTCGGCCAGCAGCAGGAAACACGCGGTCAGCGACAGTGCGGTCTTCAGGAACGCCAGAAAGAGGATGTCTTTCGTGAAAAGATACAGGAACTGGAACAGGAGAGCGGAGAGGCCCCATTTGCCGAACGGATTCGCGAACGCGTGCGCCTCGACCGAGTCAAGCGCGGCCTTGTGAGCCTGAAGCTCCGCCCCGTACGTGAACGGGACATCGCCCGGAAGGAGCAGCGCAGCGGCCGCCGCACAGCACGCCAGAACGCCCCACAGACCGGTTTGACGTTTGAGAAAGCTGGATCTCCACTCCGGCACAGGGAAAGCGCCGTGGAACGGAATGCTCAAAAGCCACGCCCAGACAGACAGTCCGGCCAGGAATATCACGGCGCGCGACACGACGTAGGGCAACCCGATCAGGCTTCCGAGCGTGAACCGGGCGGCGGCGCGCAGGGCGGCGGCGTCCGGGCGCAGCGCCTGAAGCCCCAGCTGCGCCATCAGGACCGGCGGCGGCGCGCTGTCGAAGAGATGCCGGTACGAGGTAATATAAACGGGCGACGGGTCATTCTCGGGCGGGGTCACGGTGTACGCCGCCACAGCAAACATGTTCAGCAGGGAGACAGCGGCGAGCAAACCGAAAAGCCCGCGCCGCCAGTTCGGCTTGAGCGGCGCCATGACCGCCAGAAGCCCGACGAACGGGATCACCGGGACCATATAGCGGGCCGTGAAGCTCGCCCCGGAATGCCAGCCGTTGAACGAGGCGTTCATCAGAAGAAGCGCAACGAACGACAGCACGGTCAGCAGCGCCAGTCCGCGCCGCAGGCCGCCCTGTTTCCAGAGGCACAGGAATCCCGGCACGGCAAAGAACAGGAATGGCGACGCGATCAGCACGCCGCGCCGCGCGCCGAACAGCAGCTCCAGGACCAGCCACGCGTTCGGCAGGGCCAGCAGGCCGCCCGCGGCGTCGCCTTCCGTGCGGTAGACAGGGTTGATGTACTGCGCGGCGAACGAGAACGGCCCGCCGAAACACATCGCGTTGTAGACGCAATACAGCACGGCAAACGGGATCCCGCCCGCAATGAACTGCCAGATGCGGCTTTTCTCGCGGCAGGCGATGAAGAACAGCGCCAGCGGCAGAAGCAGCCCCGCCGAATAATCAAATAAAACCGCCGCGCCGAACCATGCCCCGCTCGCGGCGAGGAAAAAACGTCCGCCGCGCAGATACGACCACAGGCTGAACACCAGGCACGCCGCCACGGTGGAGTGCGCCATCAGCGTGGTCGCGAACGGGAAAACGGCGGTGCCGAGCACGATCAGAAGCGCGCCGGAATACGCCCGCGCCTCGCCCGCGCCGAGTTTCAGCAGGATCCCCGCCAACGCCAGCACGGAAAACGCCGTCGGCAGCACGCCCAGAATAAAGTTCAAGTACCATGCGTTGAATATTTCCGCGCGCGGGGATATGCCGTCGCCGTCCGGGCAGATATGGCGTTCGAGCGGATAGACAGGTGCGAGCAGCGCCACGCCGAACCAGGTCGTGCCGGGCGATTTGTTCGAGTAGTAATGCCCGCCGTACTCCGACCAGTCGGAGGTGTTCATCTGCTTCCCCTCGGAGTACAGATAGCGGTCGATGCGAAACGTGTGCGCATCGTCGCCGGTGTTCTCGAAGAACGCGGAGACCGCGTCGTAGCGCGCGATCTGGTTTACGTGTCCGACGTGGAAGAACCACGCGCAGAAAAGCAATGCCGTAAAAAACAGGATCAGGGAGAGACGACGCCGTGCGGAAGACTGCGTGACGGACGCCGCGCCGGGCACGGAAACGGAATCTGCATCGGACGCGGGAACGCCGTTCCGCTCCGGTTCCGTCCGCCCGTCCTCTGCGATGCTCCGGTCCATGGCGTGAAAATCAGGACGCGGGCGTGCGGAAACTGCCGCCGGTCCATTCGCGTTCGGTGGAGTTGCCGAGTTCGACGCAGGCGAGCGCGGCGAAGGCATCGCGGACCGCGGGGTATTCCGTGGTGAGGATGCCCGCGAGGATCAGGATGCCGCCGGGTTTGACCAGCGAAACGAGGTGTTCGCGGCCTTCGATGAGTGCGGAGGACAGGATGTTTGCCGCCACGATGTCATAGGTCCTGCCGGGCTTGAAGTCGAGCAGGGAGGAGACGGACAGCGCCAGTTCGGAATCGGGCACATCGTTGATCTGCGCGTTTTCGCGGGCGATCGGGATCACGTCCGGGTCGATGTCGAACGCGTCGACCGGAGCGCAGCCGAGCGCGTGCGCCGCGATGGCGAGGATGCCGGACCCGCAGCCCGCATCCAGGAAGGACGGCGGCCGGCCGGCCGGGAATTCCGCCGCGAACCGGTCGATGGCCGCAATGCAGGATTTCGTGGTCGCGTGCTGGCCCGTGCCGAAGCTCATGCCGGGATCGAGCACGATGACATGCTGGCCGGGCTCCGGCGTGTACTTCTCCCACGAGGGACGCACCACGATGCGCGGGGAGATGACCATGGTCTTGAAGTGAATCTTCCAGGATTCCGCCCAGTCCTCCTTCTTGATCTCGGCCGTGCGGGGATCCTCCAGCACAACGCCGAACTCGCGCCACATGGGGATGAACTCGGTTTTCAGACGTTCGCAGAACGCGGCGGCCGCGTTTTCGTCGGCGCAATACACGGTGTGCCGGACATGCTTGGTCTCCTCGTCGCGCCAGGAGCTGAAATCGAGTTCCAGCGCATTGAAGAGTTCGGCGGCGCCCTCCGGGTTGTCCGAGGTGTCTTCGACCGTGACGCAGTAGATGACGGGTGCGGGATTCATGGAAACGTCCTCACTTGGATATGACGAAAATGCTGTTGGATGCGAAGAGGTTGGGCCAGAGAACGGCGAGACGGCGCAGATAGTCGCCCTCGTTGGTCAGCGGGATCTCACGGCAGATCTTGATGTCGAGCGTCTTGCAGAGGTCCTTGAAATCCGATGCCGTGCCCGGGCGGATGGTCGGGGTGTTGTACCACGGCAGCGGCAAGTTGCGGTTCACCGGCATGTGGCCGAAGAGCATCTGGATGCGGGCGTTGATGTGGCCGAAGTTCATGTAGGACACGATGCCGCGCTTGCCGATGCGGAGCATTTCGTTCAGGATGATGTCCGGACGCTGCACGGACTGGATCGTGCGGCTCAGGATCACATAGTCGTAGGAACCGTCGCAGAAATCGGTCAGGGCGGCGTCGAGGCTGGCGTGGATGACCGGGATGCCGCGCGCGGCGCATTCCAGGATCTTCTGCTGGTCGTTCTCCACGCCCATGACTTTCGCGTGCTTGAGCGTCTTCAGGGCGTACAGGAGCCGCCCGGACCCGCAGCCGAGATCCAGGATATGCGCGCCCTCCGGGATCATGTCGCGGATGGCGGCGAGGTCGGAACGCTGGAGCTGGATTTCGTTGTTGTTGAATTTCACGTTCATTCCGGCGGCTCCCACGGCAGATTGGTCAGGTAGCTGGAGATCAGGGAGCCGAGCGCCTCGGTCTCCAGAAGGAAGGCGTCGTGTCCGTACGACGACTGGATGTTGCAGTAGGTCACGTCGTTGCCGTTGTCGAGCAGCGCGCGGACGAGCTCCTTGGACTGGTATGCGGGGAAAAGCCAGTCGCTGGAGAAGGACACGATGAGGAACGGCGTCTCCACCTTTTTCAGCGCGCCCGACAGATTGCCGTCGGCGCAGTCGGAGAGGTCGAAATAGTCGATCGCACGCGTGATGTACAGATAGGAATTGGCGTCGAACCGCTCCACGAACTTCGAGCCCTGGTGCGCCAGATAACTCTCGATGCGGAAGTCCTTCGAGAATGCGAACTCGTAGTCGGAAGCGGGGGACTCCTGAAGCGCGCGCCCGAACTTGCGGTTCATGGATTCGTCGCTCAGGTAGGTGATGTGCGCGAGCATGCGGGCCGTCGCCAGTCCGCGCTGCGGCTGCTCCTCGTAGTTGCCGTCAAGCCAGTGCTGGTCGTTCATGATGGCCTCGCGGCTGACCCAGTTGAACGAGATGCCCTGGGAGGACACGCGCGCCGTGGTGGCGATGGCAATGGTGCCGTTGACGGCCTCCGGGTAGGAGACACCCCACTGGAGCGCCAGCATGCCGCCCATGGAGCCGCCCGCCACGCAGAACCATTTTTTGATTCCCAAGTGGTGCATCAGACGTTCCTGCGCGCGCACCATGTCCGCGATCGTGATGATCGGGAAATCCATGTCGTAGCGGCGGCCGGTGTCGGGATCGATGCTGCGGGGACCGGTCGAGCCGGAACACCCGCCGATGATGTTGGAGCAGACGATAAAAAGTTTGTTGGTGTCGAACGGCTTGCCGGGTCCGACCATGTCGTCCCACCAGCCGGGCTTCTTGTCCTCGGGGGAATAGACCCCAGCCAGGTGCGCGTCGCCGGAAAGGGCATGTTCGACCAGAACGGCATTGTCCGCGTTCGGAGAGAGTTTGCCGTAGGTCTCGTAGCGGATCACGACGCCTTTCAGGCTGCGTCCGCAGTCGAGGGGGAGTTCTTCCTCGAACAGATAGTCGGAGGGCCGGACGATTCCGACCGAACCGCTGCAGGATTCCTGTGCCATGATGAACTCCCTTCCCTCCGCCGGGGGCGGAGAAAACGAACTGACTTGAGATAAAACGGAGCCGGGGTCTATCGGGACGCCGGCTCCGGAAACACCAATGCTGTATTTATAACGAACGGCCGCTGAGCGCTCTGAGCGCGCCGAGATACTTTTCGCGGGTCTTCTCGACGACGTCCTGCGGCAGGGCGGGCGCGGGCGGCGTCTTGTCCCAGTCGAGGGATTCGAGGTAGTCGCGCACGAACTGCTTGTCGAGGCTGGGCGGATTGCTGCCGAGCACATAGTCGGCTTTCGGCCAGAAGCGGCTGGAATCCGGGGTCAGGACCTCGTCGATCAGGATGATCTCGCCGTCGTCGAGTTCGCCGAACTCGAACTTGGTATCCGCGAGGATGATCCCGCAGCGTTCCGCGTGCTGGGCGGCGTCCTTGTAGATGCGGAGGGAGAAATCGGAGAGGCACTCCGCCTTCTCTTCGCCGATGAGCTCGCAGGCTTCCTCGAACGTCACGTTTTCATCGTGTCCCTCCTCGGCTTTCGTCGAGGGGGTGAAAAGCGCCTTGTCGAGCTTTTCGGACAGGCGGTAGTCGTCGCGGACTTCATAGCCGCCGACGGTGCCGTAACGCTTGTATTCCTTCCACGCGCTGCCCGTCAGGTAGCCGCGCACGATGCACTCCATCGGGATGGGCTTGACCTTGCGGACGATCATCGAACGCCCTTCGAGGTCCTTGTCGTACTTCCTGAGCATTTTCGGGAAGTCGCTCACCTCCGAGCAGAGCAGATGGTTCTGCGCCCATGAAATATAATCGAACCAGAACAGCGACATCGCAGTCAGGACGCGGCCCTTGTCCGGGATGCCGTTCGGCATCACGCAGTCGAACGCGCTGATGCGGTCGGTCGCTACAAATAAAAGGGAATCCCCTAAATCATATACATCTCTCACCTTACCCCGATGGGGTCGCGGGAGTTCGGGAATGTCGGTTTCGAGCAAAGCTCCGTTCGAGTCATATTTCATAAGGGCGGGGTCACTTTCACGCAATCGACAGGATCTTCACCTGGGTGAGTTCCTGACGGTGGCCTTTGCGTTTGCGGCAGCCTTTGCGGCGTTTCATCTTGAATGCGATCAGCTTCGGACCGCGGAACTGTTCCACGATCTCGGCTTCGACTTTGGCGCCATCCACGAGCGGAGTGCCGACCGTGAGGTCCGCGCCTTCGCCCTTGGCCAGAACTTCGTCAAACGTGATCTTCGCGCCGACTTCGCCTTCAATGCGTTCGACGGCAACGACATCCTGTTCCTGGACTTTCAGCTGCTTGCCGCCGGTTTTGATTACTGCGTACATGTCTTTTCTCCGGGTTGCGGTTGTATGTGTATGCGTTTTTTGACTAAAAATAAACGTTTTAATATAACTCCATTTTCCGATTCTTCAAATCATTTTCCTCTTTTTTTCCGAAAAATGACCGTTTCGCACCGATTTTTCCCGCCGCGCAGAGGCAGCAGGAGATAACGGCGGAGAGATTCGGATGATTGCTCCGGGCGTCCTTTCCGCCGGATCAGAGGCAGGAAGCCGCGAATTCCACGGCGTTCTCGAAGATCACGCGGCCTTCGCCCCATTCGGGGAGCTTGCCTTCGAGCTTCCGTTTCTGCCAGTCCGGGGCGTTGAACGGAGACAGGAACGCCTCCGGGTGCGGCATAAGGCCGAAGATGCGGCCGCTTTCGTCGCAGATGCCCGCGATGTCGTTCAGGGAGCCGTTCGGGTTCTCCGGAAATCCCTTGGCGGGGGAACCGTCGGCGGAGCAGTAGCGGACCGCGGCGAGGTGGCCGGATTCGATGCGCGCCAGCACGTCGGGATCGGCGACGAATTTGCCTTCGCCGTGGCGGATGGGCATGCGGATTACGTCGATGCCGCGCGTGAAGACGCACGGGGATTCCGGGTCGGCCTTCAGCGTGATCCAGTCGTCGCGGAACACGCCGCTGTCGTTCTCGGTCAGGGCGGCCTGCTGCGTGAGGTACTGTCCGTCAAGCGCGGGCGCGAGGCCCAGGCGGGTGAGCGTCTGGAACCCGTTGCAGATGCCGATCACGAGCTTGCCGTCGGACACGAATTTCCGCAGGTCGTCGGTCAGCTTGAATTTCAGCTTGTTCGCGAAGACCGTGCCGGATCCGAGGTGGTCGCCGAACGAGAAGCCGCCGATCAGTGCGAGGATATGGAATTCGCCGAGCGTGCGCTTCCCGGCCAGAAGATCGTTCAGATGGACCTGTTCCGCGGTCGCGCCGCAGGAGGCGAATGCCGCCGCGGTCTCTTTTTCGCAGTTCAAACCCGCGCCGGTGATGATCAGTACTTTGACTTGTTCGCGTTTACGCATGTCTGCCGCCTTTCGATCGTGATAATGAAAAAAATCAGTACCTTATAATTTACATTCTTTCCCCGGAAAAGCAAGCCCGCGGACAAAGGTTTCGTGAAATTCAAGCGGTGCCGAATCCCCATCGACTGTTTGATATGACCTATATGACCTATACGATTTATATCACTGTCAGCATTTTCGCGGAAAAAGAGGGATGTTTCTTGAAAACGCCGCAAGCCGGGGGTATAGTAACAAAACACGTTTTTTCGCAAAAAACCGTCAGGAGCCAGTTTCACCATGATCCCACGCAAACGCCTCGCTTTCCCGCTTTCCGGCTTTTTCTCCGCCGAGCAGGCGTTTTGTCAGGGATGTGCCGCCGCGTCTGACGCACCAAAGGAGGAAGCTCCGGCATCCGTGCCGCTCTACGGCATGTTCGAAGCGAAGATCTCCGGGCTGCCCGCCGACACAAAGAGCGTCACGGCTGTTTTCAATTCGCAGGATGCCGGCATGGCGAAAACACTCGAAGGCTTCCGCGACGGCGACCTGTGGCACGTGCGGTTCATGCCCTCGTCCCAGGGAAAGCATCAATATACGATCAACTTCGACGGAGGCAATTCCCTTCGCGGCGAATTCGAAGTGACGGAACCGGAGCCCGGCATGCACGGCCCCGTCCAAGTCAGGAACAAATACCATTTTGCCCACGCCGACGGCACGCCGTTCTATCCCGTCGGCACCACATGCTACGCCTGGCTGAACCAGCCGGAAGCCGTCCGGAAACAGACGATCGAAACGCTCTCGAAAGGTTACTTCAACAAGATCCGGTTCTGCATCTTCCCGAAGCACTACGTCTTCAACGAGAAGGAGCCCGACCTGTACCCGTTCCTGCCGAAGGAAGGCGGCGAAAAGGAATACGACTGGGACTACACGCGACCGAATCCGGCATACTTCGCTCGCATCGACGAGGCGATCGAGACGCTCGGCAAGCTCGGAATCGAAGCCGACCTGATCCTGTTCCACCCCTACGACAAATGGGGATTCAGCAACATGCCAGCCGAAGCAAACGATTTTTACCTGACCTACATGGCTGCGCGCTACAGCGCGTACGCGAACATCTGGTGGAGCTTCGCCAACGAATACGACATCCTGAAGGACAAGACGGTCGACGACTGGGAGCATTATGCCGCGCTGATCCGGGAGAAGGACCCGTACGGCCACCTGCGGAGCATCCACAACTGCGTGCCGTTCTACGACTACACGAAGCCGTGGATCACGCACTGCAGCATCCAGCGGCAGGATTTCTACGTCTGCGCCGAGCTGACCGACCAGTACCGCAGCAAATACGACAAGCCGGTCGTGCTCGACGAGATCCAGTACGAGGGCGACATCCCGTACATGTGGGGCAACATCGCCGCGCCGGAAATCGTGCGGCGTTTCTGGGAGGCGACGGTCCGCGGCGGCTACGCCACGCACGGCGAGACGTACGTCGGGCACGACGGCATCCTGTGGTGGAGCCACGGCGGCAGGCTTTGGGGCGACAGCGCGCCGCGCCTGAAGTTTCTGAAGGGGATCCTGTATCAGACGCCCGGCTGCGGACTCCGCCGCACGGATCAGGAATGGGACGACATCGCGGCATGCGCCGAGGACGATCCCGACTATCTGCTTTTCTACTTCGGGCGCAACCGGCCGAAATACCGCGACTTCAACAAGCTCGACCCGGACGCGTCCTACCATGTGGAGGTGATCGACACATGGGACATGACCGTCGACGACCGCGGCATCATGAAGGGGCGGTTCCGCCTCGACCTTCCCGGAAAGGAATTCACCGCGATCCGCGTGGTGAAGGCAAAGGACAAATGAGGCATCCGGCTTAAACACGGTTCAAACAACATAACATATCATGGAGACCGATATGAACTTCTACGACAAACTCCGCGCCGCCTGGCGCAACAACGATTCGCTGGTCTGCGTCGGGCTCGACCCCGACCCCGCCAAACTCCCCGCCTGCGTCCGCGGCCTCGAAAAGCCCGTGTTCGCGTTCAACAAGGCAATCATCGACGCCACGAAGGACCTGGTCTGCGCGTACAAGCCGCAGGCCGCATGCTACGCCGCGCAGGACGCCGACGACCAGCTCGCCGAGACCATCCGCTACATCCACGAAGTCGCGCCGTCCGTGCCCGTCATCCTGGACGCCAAGCGCGCGGACATCGGCAACACGACGCGCATGTACGTTTCCGAGGCGTTCGAACGCTACCGGGCCGACGCCGTGACCGTGAACCCGTACATGGGCATGGACGCAATCAAGCCGTTCCTCGACTGCGCCGACAAGGGCGTCGTGGTCCTCTGCCGCACCTCGAACGGCGGCGCGAAGGAGATCCAGGAGCTCGTGCTCCAGAACGGCGAACTGCTCTACCAGTATCTCGCCGAACGCATCTCGACCGTGTGGAACTACAATCACAACGTCCTGCTCGTGACCGGAGCCACCTGCCCCGCCGAACTCGGCGAAATCCGCAAACGCGTCGGCGACTCCGTGGCGCTGCTCGTGCCCGGCATCGGCGCGCAGGGCGGCGACCTGGAGGGCGTGCTCCGCAACGGCCTGACCGCGGACAGGACCGGTCTGGTCATCAACTCCTCGCGCGGCATCATCTTCGCCTCGAACGGCGAGGACTTCGCCGAGGCGGCCCGCCGCGAAGCGCTGAAGCTCCGCGACGCCATCAACGCGTTCCGGGGCTGAACCGGCCGGTTCACAAAAACGGAATCATCCTCAAACATTTCGGGCGGCGCGGACTCTCTCCGCACCGCCCGGTGTTTTTTTCTGAAAACGAGCTTATCCCGTCCCGCTCACCGGCGGAACTTCACCGCCTCGAAGAAGAGGCCGGACGCCCGGATCAGGAAATCGTCGTCGATATCCTTTTCGTAGGCCGTGCGCCCTGCCCCGACATCGAAGATGTAGCCGGGGTTCTTCGGGTCGAACATGCAGAAGCCGTGAACGGCGACGACCTTGCCGGTCTCGGGCAGGCGCGCCATGATGTCGTACTCGACGCAGTTGAACCCCATGTACTTGGTAGTGCGCGTTTCGAGGGCAATGGTGTACTTGTCCGGCGTGTACTTTTCCTTATAGAACTTCTCGATGTCGGCGAGGCTCTTCCATCCCTCCATGTTCTGCGTATAAATGGCGCGTCCGAAGAAATCGGTCTCGATCGGAAGGTTCCGCACGAAAAGCTCGGCATGGTTGGAGGAATTGGAGAGCGCCGGGGCGTAGTACTGGACCTCGTCGTCCTTCGGTATGGTGATGTCGAACTTCTCGTATTCGAGCTTCTCGTATTTTTCGAGCGGGATGATGTAGATGTTCATCGACGTGTCGTAGACCAGGTTCTTTTTGGTGTCCTCGAAGCGCGTGCCGACCTTCGGCACCTCGAACGTCGTGGAAAAGCAGGAGGTCAGCAGGGCCATGCCGAGTGCGGCCGCCGGAAGAAAACGGAATGGAAGTTTCATATCGGGAAACCCTTTCTGAATGACGGTTAAATGACAGGGCGGAACTGCGCCTGCCCGCGCACCAGGTCGATGCTGTCAAGCGCGATGTAGATGAAGTCGCCCGGACGGTATCCGGTGTGGCCGCTCTCCATCCGCGAGGAATAACGGGAATTGCGGCGGGTGACATGCGTGCGGAACCGCGAGGACGGCACGAATCCGAGCATGCCAAGCTCGGGTATTTCGCACATGAGGCCGGACGAAGTGACTTTCTGGATGATCGCCTCGTACATGGTCGTGTTCTCCAGCGCGCCGCTGTTCTTCAGGAAATGCAGCTTCAGGCGGTCGTTCGCGGCGTAGAAGGCGTTGTCGTTGCGCTCCTCCTTCTTCGAGCAGAGCACTGCGATCTCCGCAAGCATGCGCTTGGAACGCAGACGTTTGTTCATGTCGAGGGCGAGGAGCTGCTGGTGGAGCGCCAGGTCGGGGTAACGCCGGATCGGGCTCGTGAAGTGCGAATAGCGCGTCTTGCCCAGTCCGAAATGCAGTTCCGGGTTCTCGCTGTAGCTGGCGCGCGCCATCGCCCGCAGGAATCGAGACAGGATCACGGGCTTGCGGTGGTCGTCCGGGACAGTTTCGAGGAAGTGCATGCAGGCGGCGCGACCGGACGAGAGGTCGCCGGCGGAAAGGCCGAACGCCTCGGAGACGAAGCCCTCGAACTCGCCCAGTTTCTCCGGGTCGGGCTCGGGATGGATGCGGAAGAGACCGCCGATGCCGCGTTCGATCAGCTCACTGGCGACGGCGGAATTCGCGGCGAGCATGCACTCCTCCACGATGCCGTCCGCGGCGCACGGGACGCGGCGCAGAAGCCCCTTGATCTCGTGCGTGGACTCGTCGCAGAGCACGCGGATTTCCGGCACGTCGATCCACAGGAACTGTTCGTGCTTCGCGCGCCAGCCACGCATCTTCCTGATGAGCTTGTGCAGAAGCAGCACGTTCTCCATATCCTGCTTGTTCCAGCCCTTCGGTCGCTTCGCCGGATCGTCCAGAAACGCCTGAACGGTGTCGTAGTCCATGCGACGGTTCACCTTCACCAGCGAATGGACGCGGCGCGAGGAGAGGATTCTGCCGTCGCGCAGGCGCACGGTGAAGATTACGCTGTGGGCGGGGGAAAGGACTTTTTCGCGGAGGCTGATCTTCGCGGTGAGCGGTTTCGGCAGCATCGGCAGGAATTTGCCGGGCAGATACGAGGAGAACGAACGGTACGCGGCCTCCTTGTCGAACTTGGAGCCGGGACGGATCCAGACGGCGACGTCGGCGATATGCACGCCGAGCGTGATCTCTCCGGGTTTCGCCGATGGCATGACGGAGATCGCGTCGTCGAAATCGTGCGCGTCCGCCGGGTCGATCGTGAGCGTGTACAGAGAGGAAAGGTCTTCCCGCTCGATCTCGACCGGTTCGATCTTCAGGGCGGCGGCCTCGTCCGCGGGGGGGTAGGCCGGAGGCAGGCCGAATTCGGCGGCGATGGCGTCCAGGTCGTGCGCCACGTCGCCCGCGGAACCGAGCGAACGCTCCACATGGCCGCGGAGCTGTTCCGTATGGTGCGCGCCGTCGTCGAGCAGCCGCACCTGGACCCAGTCGCCCTTTCTGGCGTTGCGGGGCGCGGAATTCACGCGGATGGTTTCTGGCAGATGCTTGTCCAGCGGACGGATCTCGTGCAGGGAGTCAAGGCGTCCAACCACAAACTCGCGGTTGCGGTCGGTGACGGATACGATGCGTCCGACCGGACCGGATTTCCGTTTGGAATACGAACAATCGCGTTCGTCCGGTATCTGCTCGACTTCGACCGTGTCGCCGTCCAGGGCGTGGCCCGTGTATTTGCGCGGGATGAAGAAATCGAGGGACGGATCGCCGGGGACCTTGACGAAGCCGAATCCGGCGGCCGCGGCGGAGAAGACGCCGCTGTAGAGTATCCTGCGCGGAGCACGGGACTGCCTGTTTTGTTTTTTCGATTTAGCCATAACTGAAAAGCCTTTCCTCCTGATAACCTACTACGAAAAGAGAGAAATTCAAATCTTTTTCCGCATTCATGCCTTTTTTTTGTTGTACTTTTTTGGTTTTCGTGTTATATTGTCTAAGCCGGAGCTGTTCTCCCAGACATAATAGTACATCGTGTACGCGGGCGCACAAGGCCGATCCCGAAACGCCCGTCCGGACAGCGCCGGACACCGCACAAGCATTGTTTCAGTTCAGATACGGAGGCGCCGCATGGCAGACAGCATCGTGAAAAAAACAGTACGGTCGTTCCGGAAGATGAAGCGGGACGGAGAGAAGATCGTGATGATCACCGCCTACGACGCTCCGACCGCGGCATTCGCCGAAGCCGCCGGCATCGATTTCATCCTCGTGGGCGACTCGCTCTCCATGAATACCCTCGGATACGCCGACACCATCCCCGCCACCATGGATGTGATGGTCCACCATGCGCAGTGCGTCCGCCGCGGCGCCCCGAACACCTTCATCGTCGGCGACATGCCGTTCATGACCTGCCACCTCGGCGTGGAAAATACGCTCCGCGAGGCGGCAAGGTTCATGCAGGAGGCCGGATGCGACGCCATCAAGCTCGAATGCACGCCGTCCACCCTGCCCTCCGTCCGCGCGCTCGTCGAGGCCGGGATCCCCGTGCAGGGGCACATCGGCCTGCTGCCGCAGTCCGTGAAGACTTCCGGCGGCTACCGGGTGCAGGGACGAGGCGAGGATGAGGCCGCCGAGCTCATCGCCCGCGCGAAGGAGCTTGAGGACGCCGGGGTCTTTTCCATGGTGCTGGAATGCGTCCCGTCCGAACTCGCCGCGAAGATCACCGCCGCGGTCGGCGTGCCGACCATAGGGATCGGCGCGGGGCCGGACTGCGACGGCCAGGTGCAGGTCGTCAGCGACCTGCTCGGCTACACCGAAGGATTCCTGCCGAAGCACGCCAGGCGGTTCTGCCACGTCGGGACCATGGCGCAGGATGCCATCGCCGCGTACATCGCCGAAGTCAAGGGGAAGACCTTCCCCGCACCGGAGAACTGCTTCTGAACCAATCCGCTTTCAACAACACTCCAGCAAGAAAGGAGCTTCCACCATGAAAAAACTCACCATCCTCGCCGCAGCATCGTTCGCACTCCTCGCCGCATTCGCCTGCCCCGCGCAGGACGCCGCATCCGCGAAGATCGACCCGAAAGCCGAGACGGTCGCACTCCCCGCGCCCGCCAAGACCGGCGGCATGCCTCTGATGCAGGCGCTCGCGGAACGCAAGACCATCCGCGACTACAAGCCCGGCGAACTCGATGCCGCCACGCTTTCCGAAATCCTCTACGCCGCGAACGGCGTGAACCGTCCCGACGGCAAGCGCACGATCCCGACCGCGATGAACACGCAGGACCTCGAAGTCTACGTCGCTCTGCCGGGCGCCGCCTACCATTACGACGCGAAGGAAAACAAGCTCGTGCGGATCGACGCCGGCGACTTCCGCGCGGAGCTCATCACGCGCAAGGACCTCGCCAACAACGCCGCCTGCATCCTTGTCTACGCCGCCGACACCTCCAAGAACCGCACGCCGGAAACCAAGTTCTCCGCGATCCACGTCGGCGAAGCCTCGCAGGACGTCTACCTCTACGCCGCCTCGAAGGGGCTCGGCACCGTCTCCCTCGGCATGTACGACGAGAAAGCCGTCCGCAAGGTCTTCAAGCTCGAAGACAAGATGACCGTGATCCTCGCGCAGGCTGTCGGCTTCCCGAAATAACCCTTTCTTTCTCTGGAGACGCATCCCGTGGCGGACGAACTCAAACACAACGCAAACGAATCGGACGGAACGCCCTCCGGCGTGACGCCCGCCGCGCAGCCGTCCGCACCATCCACCGGCGAGCCGGAACACACCATGGTCATGAATACGGATTCGCTCGACCGCACTCTGGTCATGAGCAGCGACGAACCTGACCGCACCATTGTCCTGAGCCCGGAAAACGGCGTTTCGCGGATCTCCTCCGGCGACGACACTCAGTCCGTTTTCAGCGACGCCCGGACGCGGATTCATGACATCCTGCACAAACCGACGTCGATCCTGTCCGCGCTGACAGGCACGGGCAAGCGCGACGTGGGCGCGGCGATCGACGGAGCGGACCATCACCGGGAACGCGCCGAAGTCGGGCATCTCGATGAATCGCAGACCCATTTGACCGAACTGGAAGACCGGTTCGATATCGACCGCAGGCTCGCCGAAGGCGGCCGGTACGTCGTCTCCATCGGGGAGGACCTCGGCCTCGAACGCGAGGTCGCGATCTATTCGCTGCGCGACGAAAAGCTCATGGATCCGGACGAACGCAACAGCTTCATCATTGAATCCGAAACCTCGGCCCAGCTGGATCATCCGTCGGTCCTGCCCATCTACAGCATCAACCGCGATTACCGCGGCGGGCTGCATTCCGCCGTAAAGCTGACCGACGGCACGGACCTCCGCAAGTATTTGGACAAGATCACCTCGCACTACCGCAGCGCCGGATTCCACGCCGCGGAGGAAATCGCCTCGCTGAGCTTCCGTCTTGAGCTCATCCTCGGCATCACCGACGGTCTGGTCTACGCCCACAGCCGCGGCGTTGTGCACGCCAATCTGCACCCGCAGAACATCCTGATCGGAGACTATCACGAAGTCTACATCAAGGGCTGGGGGTATGCCGTATTCCTTTCCGAAAAGGACAAAGCAGCCCGGAGAAGAAAAAGGCCGGAAATATCCGATCCGCGATTCGTCGCGCCCGAACTGATCTCCGGCGCCGATCCGACCATCCTGTCCGACATCTATTCGCTCGGCATGCTTCTCTACGAGCTTGTCACGCTCCATCCGCCCTTCCCTGACGCTCCGCCCCCGGAAGTCCTGGAAAACATCCGCAACGGCGTCCAGCCGACGATCGAGCACCGTTTCGGCGGCAAGATCGATCCGGACATGCGGGCGATCATCCAGAAGGCGATCGACCCCGCCCCGGAAAAACGCTATCAGACCGTGCACGATTTTGCCGAAGACCTCCGCCGGTTCCTTCATTCGGAGGAAGTCTCCGTGCGCAAGATCAGCCTGTCGAAACGTTTCGCGAAGCTCGTCCGGGCGCATCACCGGAAAATGTTTTTCTGCTTCCTGAGCCTCATCTGCCTGGTCGGCGCGCTTGTCGCCTACAATATTTTCAACGACGTCCGCCTGGCGCAGATCTCGTATCTCGACGATCATGTGCTCGGCAAGGCGCAATCCGCATGCAGGAAGACCGCGCATCAGTTCAATCTTCAGGCCGAAAAGTTCAATGACATGCTGGAATCCGTCAGATTCGAGATCGAGTTCCTGCTCTCCGGGCACATGGGGGCGCACGGCGACGGCATGAAGTATCTGGCGCCGCCGGACGACGAGGCAGTCGCCGGAACCGACGGACTCCAGACCGAATATTCTCCGTCCTACGGCGACTCCGTGAGTTTCCGCAAAATGGAGGCCGGACGCGGGGATGACCTGAAGAATCCCGATTTCGTCCGTCTCGGCATGCTCCAGCCCACCCTTTTCCGTTACATGCTTCAGGCGCCGCTGAACGCCCATGTCACCAGTGAAAGCCTGGACAAGCAGATTCACAGCCTCACGCAGAGCGTCAGCCCCATCTACCGCATTCAGATCCTGCTGGCCGACGGATCATCCCTTTCTTATCCTTATACGGTTAAGGCCGAATCCGGCTCTCCCTTTGAGACCGACTGGTACCGGACGGCCGTCTCCTCGCCCGACAGGGAAGCCGTCTGGCATCTCCCCGACCGTCTCGGAAACGCTGTCCCCGGAGCGGAACGCGTTGTCCTGCCGGTTTCGATTCCGCTGGGACAGCCGGATGCCCCGCTCGGCGCGGCAGCGATCCTGGTTTCGGCACGCTACATCGACGGGTTCCTGAGCGAGGCGGACAATCTCCCGCACGGGCTTGAATCGCAGTATTTCATCGCGAAAGACGGCCAGATCAAAATGGAACGGAAAAACAACGGCGTCGGAAAGCCTCCGACGGTGAACCTGGAGAAGGGAGTGTATCCCGACCAATGGCTGTTGAAATGGATGGCCGGCGGGAATTACGGCGCCGTCATCCGCAAGGAACCGGGCGGACCGTTCGTCTACTGTTTCGCGTTCGTCCCCGCCATGAATGGGTGGTATATGGAGAAGATACGTCTGCATGACTTCCTGCTGGCGGTCGATCCCGACCGGAAAGGAGGACTCCAATGAAACGCGGCGCAACATCCGGCAAAGTCCAGACCGTGACGTCCATCGCGGTCGGGCTGAAAAACCTCAGTCGCGAACAGGACACGACCGTCACTTTCACACATGTGGACCATTCCAGCGTCCGCTTTGACGACCAACTTGACGTCAAGCTGGAGGACATCGACGCGGAATACCAGCCGGGCAAAGTGTTCGCGGAGGGCGGACAGGGCATCATCCGCGAGGGCATGGACCTGAACCTGGGACGCCCCGTGGCCATCAAGACGCTGAAATCGCAGCCGGAAGACCAGTTCACGCGCGGCCAGTTCATACAGGAGGCCCGCGTCACCGCCCAGCTCAGCCACCCGGCGATCATCCCGATCTACTCGCTGAATACGGACGACCAGGACGGACTCCATCTCGTGATGAAGCTCGTCGACGGCAAGACCCTGAAAAGCTATCTGGAACAGCTCGATCACGAATACCGCACGTCCGGCATCGGACAGTTCGACGAACGCAAGTCCCTGATGTACCGGCTGGAGATCATGCTCCGCGTCTGCGACGCCCTGGACTACGCGCACAACCGCAACATCATGCACTGCGACCTCAAGCCGGAAAACATCCTGATCGGCGAGTTCCGCGAGACCTACATCATGGACTGGGGCATCGCCCGCCAGATCGAGGAGCCCGGATACGACCCGGCAACCTGGGTGAAGCCGAGCACCATCTCCGGCACGCCGCGCTTCCTGTCGCCCGAGGCGATCCAGGGCGAGCATACCGACCAGCGCGCCGACATCTACGCGCTCGGACTCATCCTCTTCGAGGTCGTCACGCTCCGCGAGGCCTACATGGCGCGCACCAGCGCCGAAGTCGTCTCCATGATCCGCGAAGGCCGCATCGCCGAGACCCGCCACAAATACGGCTTCAGGATCGACCAGGACCTGAAGGCGATCATCGCAAAGGCCACGGCCTACGACCGGGAAAAACGCTACCAGACCGTCCACGAGCTCGCCATGGACCTCCGCCTCTACATGGGCGGAGAGGAAACCTCCGCGAACCCGTACCATTTCTTCGGGCGGCTGGCCGCCTTCGCCACGCATCACAAGCGGACGACTCTGGCTTTCGCAATCGCCTGCATCCTAACCCTGCTCATGACGATCGGCGTGACCTGCTACCGCCGCATCAGCACGATCAACGCCAGGCACACTTACGGACAGAAGCTGGGAGAAGCCCTGCTCCAGTCCGCCGCATGCGCCGACTACATCGAAACGAACGTCGCCCGCAACGCGCAGTTCCTGTCCGCCATAACTTCGGAGTTCATCTTCCTTTATGAAACCGACCCGGACGTTGAAGACAATATCCCCGACTGCATGATGCCGGTCTCCGCCCTCCGGACCGACGCGAAGGATCCGCCCGCCTCCCTCCTGTATTCCTCCGTATATCACCGCAAGGTCGACTTCCTGCATTTCGCACACAAGACGGTCCACGGCGAGGACCTCACCGACATCGAGAAACGCCGTCTGCATGTCCTGGACCACTTGCACGGCATCATCACGGACGTCTTCCGCGAACGCCTGCCCCGCGACATCGCGGAAGCCTCCCCCGCCGAACAGAACGAATATCTCCGGCTCAAAGGGATCCCGCTCCACCTGCTGCTCTTCGGGTTCCCCGACGGCCAGTATGTCGTTTACCCCGGCAGCGGAACCTACGCTCCCAGCTACGACCCGCGCGGCCGTCACTGGTACAAGACCGCCATCTCGGGCGGCGGCGAACTGGTCTGGAGCAAGCCCTACCCCGGCAACACCGCGGCCGCCGGCTATCTGCTCTCCTGCAACAATCCGATGCTGGACACGGCGGGCAATTTGCTCGGCGTCGTCGGCTTCGACCTGCACCTGAACACGATCATCCGCGAACTGAATTTACACGGCAACACCGGAAACAATGTCCTGGAGAAAACCCTGCTGAACGACGAGGGCATCATTCTGCTCTCCACCGGGGCCAGGTTCGAGGGCGCCATGGAAACGAACAAGGAAGACTCCCTTACTATCCATTTCGACGACGAGGACCTCTTCCAACAGTTCAAAGAGACCAAGTACGGCACGGTCGCCCGCATGGAAAACGGACGGCGCATCCTCTACTGCGTGAACTACCTCCCCAGCCAGAACTGGTACTACTTCGAAAAAATCGACGTGACCGCCACTTTGCCCAACAGCTTGTGATTTCCTTCTGCCTCTGCCCGGACGACCGGACGGAAAACGCCGGACGCGACCTGGGATCGTATCCGGCGGGAATCATCAATGCCGATGAAAAACGGCTGGTATAATCCGATGCCTATTTCCGGCGCGAACCGATTTTGATAAGAAGCTCCGCGATGTCGTCCATGCGAAGCGGCTTCAGCAGGATTCCCGTGAACGGCGCGGGATTCTCGCGCTTGCACATCTCCACGTCGGCCGTCAGGGCGTAGACCGGGAGTTCTCGCCACATCGGGTTGCGGCGTATTTCCGCAGCGAGTTCCGGTCCGCTCATATTCGGCATCCACACATCGGTGAGCACGGCGTCATATCTGATGTCGTTCATCATCGACAGTGCATCTTTGCCGGACGTGGCGGTGCCGATATTCCTGACGCCGAGCTTGCGGCAAAGCGCCTCCAGCACCTTCAGGTTCAGTTCGGAGTCGTCGACTAGCAGCAATGAAAGGTCGAGGTCCGCAGGCAGGGCTTTCGTCTCGCCCTTCTGTTCGATTTCGACGGGCGCTTCGGTCTGATATTCGAGGTGGGGAAGTTCGACCGAGAACGAGCTGCCGACGCCGACTTCGCTGTCGATTCTGATCCTGCCGCCCATTCTGGCGGCCATGAGGTTGCAGATGGAAAGTCCGAGTCCGGTCCCGCCGACCTGATTCTTCGTGCGGATGCGCACGAACGGCTGCATGAGGTCGTGGAAATCGCTCTTGTCGATGCCGATGCCGGTATCCTGGACGGTGAAAACGAGCAGTCCGGTCTTCTTTCCGTCGGCGGTCCCGGCGTCGGGCGTGAACCGGATGTGCAGGGTGACGCCGCCCTTTTCCGTGAACTTGACAGCGTTTCCGATGAGGTTGAAGAGGATCTGGCTGATGCGCTGGGAATCGACCTTCACCCACGGGATCCCGTCCGGCGCGTCGAGCTCAAGATACAGGGATTTGTTGCGCGCGGCGTCGCCGACGATCGTGAGGACGGACTCGGCCAGATGCCGGAAGTCGCACATGGCGGGATAGAGCTTGAGCTTGCCCGCGTCGAGCGAGGCGAAGTCCAGCACGTCGTTGATGAGCTGCATCAGCGTGTTGCCGCTGAAAATGATGTTGCCGAGGTATTCCGCGGCCTTCTCCGGCGGGAGTCCGCCTTCCCGGAGCAGTTCCGAGAAGCCGATAATCGAGTTCAGAGGCGTGCGGATGTCGTGGCTGACGCAGCTGAAGAAGAAACTCTTGGCCTTTTCGGCGGAAATGGCTTTGTCGCGTTCCATCTTCAGATTCTGCGTGAGCTCGTATTTCAGGAGCATCATGTTTGCCGTGTGCTGGAAGTTGCCCAGCATCTCGTAGTCGGTCTGCGAGAACGAACGCCACGGATCCTTGAAGTAGAGCGACATGGCACCCCACACGCGGTCGCCATGGGTGAGTTTGAAGGAACAACGCGTCCCCATCCCGGTGGCGCGGACGATCTGCGCGAGGGTGGGATCCTCGATTGGAATGTTCTGAAGGTTGTTGTCAACCGTGACGTCGCGTCCTTCCAGCTTGCCCATCCATTCTTCGTCGGTGCTGGAGTAATCGCGGATTCTGGGCTTCTCCCGGAAGGACAGGTCCGCGTCTTCAAAGCCGCATGTAGCCAGGAGCTCCACTCCGTCCGGCCTGAAGTGGATGAAGTTGCCTCCGTCCGCCGAGAAATAGTTGGCGACGACGCGGACAACCTCCTGGAAGGCGCGGCTGTCCTCTTCGGTCTCGGAGAGGATGGCCTCCATGCAGGCCGAAGTCGCTTCCTGACGGCGCATGCGCCGGTCGGATTCGGTGATGTCCACGGCAAACATGAAGATATAGGAAAGCCTGTTCGAATCATCCGTCACGCCGTGTGCATCGATCTGCCAGATTTTGCCGTTGATCTTCCGCTGGATAGAAGACGTGCGCAAACCGTTCATGATCGACTGGAGAAGCTGCGGCTTCACATCGCGTTCGATCGTGGCGATCGATTCCTGGTACGGCTTGTTGCAGCGGAGCAGACGGCCGGCGCCGTCGAACATCGCCACGGGGATGATGGTGTTGTCGATGAGCAGCTGGTTTTCGCGTTCGCGCCGCTGGATTTCGCGCTGGGCAATGCCGCGTTCCACGGCCATGGAAAGCAACGACGCGGCGGCCTGTACCAGCTGGAGATCTGCGGGAGTCAAAACCGTTTTGAAATTGACGTAATGGATGGCCAGTCCGCCCCAGAAACGTCTGTTGATGGTCACGCGGGCGATGATGGCGGATTTCGCGCGGCAGTTAACATCCGGCAAATCCGAATAAAGCGATTCCGCATCCTCGAACGCGAGCACGGGCTCCTTTCTGTTTTCGCGGCACTGCTTCAGGATCGGGCAGTTCGGATCGTGCGTGCCGAGATGTTCGGCGCCGTTGCGCGTCCATTCGTTCGTTTCGCTGAAATCGTCCGAAGCCTTCTGCGGGAGCATGAGAACCCGGTCGCAGTGCAGGATGTCGAGCAGCTGCCCGGCCAGATAGTTGCAGAATTCGCGGATGTCGGGATTGTCGTTGAAATAGGAGAGAATGTTCATCTTGAACTTCTCGACCCCGTGGAGCTTGCGTTCCTCGGTCACGTCGTGGGCAATGCCGATCAGCATTCTTTCGCCGGTGTCGGTGCGGAACGGAAGCAGCCATTTTTCGAAGACGTGCCAGCCGACCCCCGGCACGACCTCCTCGACGTCGGCATGGATCAGATCCTTCGACTCCATGGCGCCTGCATGTTCCGCAATCAGCTTGTCCGCGATCACCTTCGGGAAGATGTCATAGTCGTTTTTGCCGACGACCTCATCGCGCGTGCGGCCGATCATGCGGCAGAACTTCCGGTTGCACATGGAATAGCGGAAACCGTTGCCGGCGTCCTTCACGAAGAAGGACATGGGCAGCGTGTCGATGATCTGTTCCAGCAGGCGGTTGGAGTCCGCCAGACTCTGCTGTTCGCGGATGCGGTACAGGATGGCGGCAAACGTGTCCCTCATCATGAGGCGCGGTTCGAGGTTGTAGGTCGGGAACGGCATGCGCCCCGTGAACTGGATGACCATCGTACCGACATAACGATTCTGGTTGAAGATCTCGAACGCGAGATGGCAGCGCGGATAACCGGGACACTTTTCGGAGATTTCCGCCAGTTCCGGCACATGGGCGATCTCAGGGATCGCGCAGGCGTGCTTTTCCTTCAGGATCGGCCGCATGTATTTGACCAGCTTTTCCCGCAGTTCCGGCGTAAGTTCCGGGATTTTATCCTTCATGTCCTCGCGGATGAAATCCGTTTGCTCGTCCAGCTCGCGGTTCAGCCATACCATCCGGCAGCTGTTGAATTCGCGGAAGATGATCTTGGTAATGATCGACAGGACCGTATTCAAATCGGTCTCATTCTGCGTCTGCCGCAGGATTTCGGCGTTCGCCGACTCGTATTTATGGAAGAACGCTTCCGCCGTGATGTCTTCGACCGTGCCGAGGATCAGGCGACGCCCGGACGGATCGACGTAAAGGTTTTCCACGAGGTGCACGAACTGCGGGAACCCCTTGTCGTCCAGCAGGGCCAGCCGGAACGTCTGCGTTTTGTCCGGGCTCTGCACGGTCTTTTCGGAGAAGCCGCGCCATTGTTCGGCGACCGGAACGGGCAGGAAATCGGCGGCCTTCCTGCCGAGCACGTCTTCCTGCTCGACATGGAATATCCGGGCGAGACTGCGGTTCGCGCGCATGAAACGGAAATCGTTTTCGACCTCCAGTACATACAGGCCGAGCGGGATGTTGTTCGAGAGCGTCCGGAGAAGACTCTCACCGTTTCCGGGGGCGCTCCAGTCGGAGGACTCGGCCTGCGCAGGATGAACGGTGAAGAAGAGGATGCCCGCCTCCGTATCGTCGGAAAGGACGACAGGCTGCATGACGGATTCATACCACGCGCCGGAGGATTCCGCGCAGACATGGAACAGGAGCTCGGACCCGGGCAGACAGATCTGATATGCGCCGTCGCAGGGCGTTACGGAAGACACCGTGATCAGATCGTTCAGAGCGCGTCCGGCAAGTCCGCCCGGATTTTGGCCGAAGGCTTTTTCCGCGACCGGATTTCCGTACAGGATGACTCCGTCACGTCCGCAGACGATCACGCCGTCCGACAGGCGGCTGTACACTGCGTCAAACGTCTCAGCGGCGAGGCGGATCGTTCCGTTTTTCGTTCGTTCCCTGCTCATTTTTTTGCGCGTATCCTCAATCTATTCAATAGAAAACAATAATCTTTTACTTTATAGCATAAAACTAAAAAAGTCAAACATAAAACCTTTTTTTATCACAAAAAGCTTTCCCGCGGTTCATCGTTTTCATCGTCTCCGGAATCCGGGGGAAAAAGAATCTAAAAAATTGAGGTTTTCACGTTTTGATGCTTGATTCTTTCCTTTTTCTGTGTATATTTAGCTTTTGAGATGTTTCAACCAATCTTTTTCTACTGGGCCAAGCTCAAAAACACCTAACCCCCAAGGAAACGCAAAATGAACCGTAAAACGACCGGAAGCATGTTCTTCGCACTGACCGCCATCGCGCTCGGAGCGGCCGCCTGCAATTCGCTCCCCGTCCCGGATCCCGATCCCGAAGCCGACGTCAAGGGCACGATGACCGTGAACATGTCCGACAAGCTCAAGATCTCCGACACCATGTTCGGCATCTTCTTCGAGGACATCAACTACGGCGCGGACGGCGGCCTTTACGCCGAACTCGTGGCGAACCGCGACTTCGAGTGCACCCCGGCGGACAACCGCCGCGACCGCAGCTGGAACTCTAAAAAATTCTGGGCCGTCGACGGTTCCGGCATGAAATTCGACATCGCCGAAAACGATCCGATCCACGCGAACAATCCGCATTACGGCGTGATCTCCGTCGACGCGGTCGGTCCGCGCCTCCTCAACGAAGGCTTCGGCGGATTCCGTTACGAAAAGGGCGCGAAATACGATTTCTCCATGTTCGCGCGGCAGCAGGGCGGCAAGCCCGTGCAGATCGAAGTCGGCATGCTCTCCGATACCGGCGCGGTCCTCGCGTCCAAAACGATCGACGTAAAGTCAAAAGAATGGGACAAGGTCTCATTCGTCCTCACCGCCTCCGACGGCAATTCCACCGCCGACGCCTGCGGCAAGTTCTACCTGAAGCCCCTCACAGCCGGCGCGCCCGTCGCCGTCGACATGGTTTCCCTCTTCCCGCAGGACACCTTCAAAGGACGCAAGAACGGCCTCCGCAAGGACCTCGCCCAGACGCTCGCCGACCTGAAGCCGCAGTTCGTGCGCTTCCCCGGCGGCTGCGTGGCGCACGGCGACAACTGGCAGGACGACTGCTACTACTGGAAGGATTCCGTCGGTGCGCTTGAGGAACGCAAGCCGATCAAAAACCGCTGGGGCTACCACCAGACCCGCGGCCTCGGCTACTTCGAATACATGCAGTTCTGCGAAGACATCGGCGCATACGCGCTCCCGATCATCACCGTCGGCGTCGACTGCCAGTTCTCCGGCGGCCAGCACGCCGTCCCGATGGACCAGATGGACCGCATCGTGCAGGATGCCCTCGACCTCGTCGAATTCGCCAACGGCTCCACTGACACCAAATGGGGCGGCCTCCGTGCGAAAATGGGACATCCGAAGCCGTTCGGCCTGAAGTATATCGGGCTCGGCAACGAGGAACAGATCACCGACGCCTTCGAACAGCGTTTCAAAATGGTCAACGACGCCCTCGTCGCCAAGTATCCTGAAATCGTCGTGGTCGGCACGGTCGGACCCGGCGCGTCCGGCGGCGACTACGACCGCGGCTGGAAATTCGCCCGTCAGGAAAAACTTCCCATCGTCGACGAACACTTCTACATGAATCCGAACTGGTTCGTGGACAGCGCGCAGCACCGCTATGACAACTACGACCGCACCGGCCCGAAAGTCTACGCCGGCGAATACGCCGCCCACGCGCAGGGCAACCCGCGTCCGAACACCATCGAGACCGCCCTCGACGAAGCGATCTTCCTGACCGGCGTGGAACGCAACGGCGACGTCGTCGTGATGTCCTCCTATGCCCCGCTCCTCGGCAAGCACGGCAACATGCAGTGGACCCCGAACATGATCTACTTCTCGAACACGAAGATCGACAAGACCACGACCTATGAAGTCCAGAAGCTCTTCGGCGCGAACGCGGGCACGAATTACCTCAAGAACACCCTCAGCTTCGGAAACGCACTCGACCGCCGCCAGACGCTGAGAGTCGCCGCCTCCGCCGTCCGGACCAAGGACGGAGACACGGTCCTGAAGTACGTCAACACGCTCGACCGCCCCGTCTCCATCTCCGTCACGCTCGACAACGGCAGGGGCATCCCCGCCTCCGCAAAACGCACCGTCCTCACCGGTCCGGTCTTCACCGGAAAGGATTACAACCTTACCGACAGCTACATCAAGCTCGGCGAAACCTTCAATGTGAATCTCCCCGCCCACTCCATGACCGTCATCCGCTTCTGAGCGGACGCCGGTCCGCATGAGCGGTTCCGATCCGAAACGAAAGCCTGTTCCCGCGGGCGGTCATCATCCCGGCCGCGCGACGCCGGGACAGGCTTTTTTTCCGGGGTTTCCGCCTCGGAAAAAGAAAAATGACAAAAAAACGAAAGAATTTATTCGGGTTATACAATATTTCGACGCAACGAAACGTTATTTGATTGGTTCGAGGCGGTCCGGACACTGCGAAACCATGATCCCGGACCTCGGAAACAGAATCAAGACGGTCAGAACGACAGAAAGGAACCCCCGGCTATGAAAAACATCACAGCATTCTTTCTCGCGGCATTGATGATTCCCGCAACCGCTCTTTACGCGCAGGGACGCGGCGGACGACCCGGCGGCCAGCCCGGCGGACGTCCCGGCGGCGGAACCGTTTCCAGACAGCCGGGCGGACGGCCCGGCGGAAGTTCGATCAATCCCGGACGGCCCGGCGGCCCGGTCCCCGGCGAACGCCGCCTCGGCGGCGCAGTCGTCATTTCAGGTGGACGTCCCGCGGGGCGTCCGATCAATCCGCCGCAACCGCCTCCGCCCCCGACAGGCGGCCCGGTGGTCGTCAGTCCCGACTTCTTCGATCCGCTGCTGCCCGGCTACGGCTACTACGGCTACAGAAGCGGCCGCGTGATCGTGGTCCCGCGCTCGACCGTCATCGTTACGGAACCGGACGTCGTGCAGCAGGAAGTCATCGTCACCCCGGCCCCGGTCGAAACGGAAACAGCGGTCGAACCCGCAGTCGAGGTGAAGACCGAGGAAAAGGCGGTACAGTCCGCCCCGGTGAAAGCGGGCGACTACCGGCTGACGCTGTTGGAGGACGATTCGGAGGACGCCACGCCCGCGGTCTGCTACAAGTCTGGAGAGGACATGAAGTTCACGTTCGCCGTGGACAAGCTCGTCGAAACGCCCGTCGAAGGAAAGCTCTTCCTGAAATGGAAACGTTCCGGCGACGACGGCAAGACCGAGAGCGGCCGCACCGAGATCGCGTCGGACCAGGCCGTCTCGCTCGTGACATCCATCGACCGCCCCGGATTCGTTCGCATCGAGGCATCGCTTGAAGACGAGGCCGGACACGATCTGAAGAGCAGATTCGACGGAGGCGCGGGCGCGGAGATCGAAAAGCTCACACAGGCCGTACCGGAACCGGAGGACTTCGACGCGTACTGGGCGAAACAGAAGAAGCTGCTCGCCGAGGTGGAGGCCGTCCCCGAAATCAAAAAGATCAAGGCAAAACAGGACGGATTCGACGCCTACGAAGTCAAGGTGCCATGCGCCGGGCCGCGTCCCGTGACAGGCTACCTGATCATCCCGAACGGCGCGAAGGAGAAATCCCTGCCCGCAAAGGTCCACTTTCAGGCGTACGGCGTGCGCGACCAGGCGGTCCCGGATGGCGTGCCGGGCACGGTCTATTTCGACGTCAATGCGCACGGAATCGAGCTCAGCCAGCCGAAATCCTACTATGACGGCATCCGCGCGCAGCTCGGCCACTACGCCTACGACAACACAGAAAACAAGACGCCCGACACCTCCTGTTTCCGCTGGATGGCCGTCCGCGTGATTCGCGCGTTCGACTTCGTCAAGACGGTGGCGGCGTGGAACGGCAAGGACCTCGGTGTGGTCGGATACAGCCAGGGTGGGCTTCAGGCGGCCTGGGCAGCCGGACTCGTCCCGGAGATCACCCACGCCGAGATCGGCATGCCGTGGTGCTCCGACATCGGCTGCGAAAAGGCGGGCCGTCAGCGCGGCACCTGCCCCGACTACCAGCCCGGACTCGACTACTTCGACCCGGTGAACTTCGTCAAGCGCGCTCCCGAGACCTGCCTGGTCGACATCGTGCGCGCCGGGCTCGGCGATTACGTCGCGCAGCCCTCCGGCGTCGCCGTGCTGTTCAACAACGCCCCCGGCAAAAAGCGCGTGACCTACTACCAGAACTGCGCCCACGCCGAGCCGAACGCCCTTTCCACGCCAATCGTCATGCAGACGGAGGACTGGCCGGAAACGGTGAAGTGAACGGCTCCCGGCAGCCCTGTCTGCGGAAACACGATCCGAAAACTCCGTTCCGGTTCATGCCGGGCGGAGTTTTCCCGTTTTTTCTCTCAAATCATCGGAAAAAGTTTGCATAATGCGCGTTTTGGAGATATTTTAAAAGCATACGCCGGACGCATCCGCAAAACGGCCCGGCGTCCGAATTCAACAGAAGAATCAGGCATGAACATTTTTTCCGATCCGCTTTCCACGTGGCGCCTGCCGCTGCGCTTTCTCTATCCGGCCAACTGGTGCGCCGAAGGTTTCGAGGAGGATCTTGCATGGATCCAGGCACACCCGGAGGCGAGAAACGCGGGCAATCTGCTGACGGACAGCAGCGGGAAACAGGTCTGGCGCATTGAGCTCCCGAACGGACGCGGCGCCGTGGCATACAAGAACTGCGAGGGAAAGGCTCCGAACCGGTACATCCTGCACCTGTCGCATCCCGGCCGCGAATGGCGCAATTACCAGGCGATCCGCCGCATGGACATCCCCGCGGGCGAGGTCCTGGCGTTCGGCGAAACGCGCAAATATCACTGGAAACTCGAAAACTCCTTCATCATCACGCGGTTCATCGAAAACACGCGCAACGGGCTCGACTTCATGCCGGGCGGCAGACTGCGCGGCAATGTGGCGATGCGGCGGCGCTACTGCATGCTGATCGCCCCGGAAATCGCGAAAATGCACCGGCACGGATTCTTCCACAAGGCGCTGCACCCGCGGAACATCCTGTACCGGGGAGACACGCCGGAGTCGATGGAGATCTTTTTCATCGACGTGGCACGGTGCAAGACACGGTTCCTGTGGACGATGAAATGGTTCCTGCTCTTCGATCTGTACACGCCGCTGCTTGACCTGAAACTTCCCGCTGATGAAGCGAGGGAGTTTCTTGCGGCCTACCACGCGGCCATCCCGGACGGTCCGTTCACGCTGGCGGAGCTCGAACAGCGTCTCTCCGCCTATACCCGTCACGGAAAAGTCTTCGACGTCGTAAACGGCGGTTCCGCGGAGTAAGCGCCTGCCCGCCGCAGGACATTCGATCCGTCCGCTCTCTTCATTTTACGTGGAACGCCAATCAAATCGGTGCAAAACGATTCCCCCTGGGAAGCTGCCTCTCTTTTTGTTTTATGCAGCATAGCCTTTTCGTTCTTGCCGACGAAGCCTGAGCTCTCGAGCGCGCCGGACGCGTTTCCCCCTGCCCTTTGCATCCGCAGGGGGAAAGCATGCGCAGGCTGCGTCATATCCTGTCTTTCCCGTTTTTCACCCCGTATCATGACCGGACATCCGGCGTTGATGTTGCCGGGGAACCGTCCCTGCCCTGAAAAAGTGCGCTTTTTTTCCGATTCCGGTTTGACTTTTCGGAAAAGCGGTGTACATTAAATTCATTCGAACATTTCGGGGCGTAGCTCAGTCTGGTTGGAGCGCTAGGTTCGGGACTTAGAGGTCGCTGGTTCGAATCCAGTCGCCCCGACCATTGTTTTGTATTTCAGCATCGTTGTCTCCTCAACGGTGCTTTTTTTATTTCTCGCTAAACTCCTTGAAATTCGAGCTTAACGCACGATTATTATCTTTCTCTTTTTCTCCGTGGAGAATTCTAATTCGCGCTTTCTCGGAGCCTTCCCGGACCCGCCTTCGCGGAAATTCTACGTTTTTGAGTGGACGCGACCACTGACAAATTTGAACTCAAACGGAGAATCCGCGCTGATTCTATGAGAACAACCATGTATCGAAAATACAGCGCGTTTCTAAAAGTTGCATTTCTGCCGGGCCCAACAATCCGCTTTAACCTCAAAAGTGAGAGTGGGAACACGTGCTGATTTGCATAAAAACGGCCACAAACGGTTTCGAAACGTGTTCCTAACCTCGGATTTTGAACATGGTGCGGATTGGGACAAAACACGAAAGGTGTCCTCTCCTTTTCTCCCGCTTTCGGCAAAGCTCTCCGCCCAAAAACGGAGAATCGCTTTTTCGAATAAATTGATTTTTGTTCTTTCCAGCACTTGAATTTTACCATGCAACGGAGTATCGTACTTTCTGAATGAAATAATCCGTTAATCGTACTTTAGCCCCAGACACCACGGAAGGATAACATGAACACAACAAAATTGATTCTTGCCGGAACTCTCGCGACATGCCTTGTTTCCACAACTCTCATTGCCCAAAACGCTGCACCCCGTGGTATGGCCGGTGCTCCTAGGGGCGGTTTCAGCAGCGGTCAACGTTCGCAGAGGCAGGCTGGTCAAAACGGTCAGCGTTCGCGTCGTCAGGGCCAGGACAGCCAGGGCGGCATCGACGGCGGTCAGCGTCCGCAGAGGCAGGCGGGTCAAGCCGGTGAGCGTCCGTATCGTCAGGACCAGAATAGTCAGGGCGGCTCCGGAGGCGACGGCTTCGGCGGCGTCGGTGGTGGTCAAGGCGGGTTCCCGATGATGGGCGGCTTCGGCGGCTTCCCCGGAATGGGCGGCGCTCCCGGAGGCCAGCAGCAGGAAGCAAAACCGGACAAGGGCAGCCAGCTCCCGAAAGGATATAACGCAGATGGTCCGACCTATGTCAAGGTCGATCTCTGTACCGCCGACAAGAAATGTCCGGTCTGTTCTCTCTGGGATGCGGCCAAGAAGGAATGGAAGGACATTGAGCCTTTGAAGAAGTCCGGATCAGGAAGAAGCATGTTCGGCATGGGCGGAGGAAACGGCGTTATGAAGCACAACGGCAAACCGATCGGCACGAAGCAGATCGCCGACATCAAATATCTGGCCGATGCCTCCGACGCTCAGTACATGGATGCTTATTTGCCTGAGATCAAGGAAGGTCAGAAAGTTCCGGCCATTCTCTTTATCCACGGCGGAGCCTGGTGGATGGGCAGCGCCCGCGGCAACAACACCTATTTGACCGATCAGCTGGTCAAAGCCGGTTATGCCGTCTTTGCCCTCAACTATCGTCTTACCAACGAAGCGATCTTCCCGCGTCAGATCAATGATGCCAAGGCCGCTGTCCGCTGGATTCGCGCTCATGCGAAGGAATACGGCATAGATGCCGATCACATCGGCACGATTGGCGACTCTTCAGGCGGACACATGGCAGGTATGCTTGGAACCACCAGCAACCTGAAGGGGCTCCTGATGGGCGACATAGCCGATAACGCCGAGTATTCCTCCTCCGTTCAGGCCGTTGTCGATCTCTTCGGTCCGATGAATGGTCTCACTGCGGAACAGCAGGGCAGAGATGAAGCCCAGGTAGCAGGCAACCTGCAAATGGGATACGACGGAGAAGGAAGCTTCTACAGCACCTTTGTGGGCGTTCCGATCAGCACAGCCCGTGAAACCGATCCCACTCCTGTTCAGCTCGCCGATCCCGGCATGTATGCCCATACGCTTGATCCCAAGACGGCGCCGGGCTTCCTGATCCAGCATGGAACCGTGGATACAACTGTCCCGCTCGGTTCCTCCAGGGAATTTGCGGAGACCGTTACCAAATACATCGGCAAGGACAAGGTCGTTTTTGAAATCTTCGAAGGTGCGACTCACGAAAACGCCCGTTTCTTCGAAGAAAAGAACGTCAAGCACATCATCGAATTCTTTGACAAGTATCTGAAGCCGAAGAAATAATCTGACATCAAAACGCAATCAGCCATTCAAAGACCATCTCCTATCGGACTTGGTCTTTTTTGTATTTCAGCATCGTTGTCCTCGCAACGGTGCTTTTTTCATTTCTCGCTACCCTATCAAAAAGCCAAGCTTAACGAACGATTATTATCTTTCTCTTTTTCTCCGAAGAGAATCCTTGCTTTTATCTTCTCCGATTATGCCGGAAAACTTTGCGAGGACGAGGTTTCGTGCCGAGAAAAAGTTGAAGAAAACTGAGAGCTGAGTGGTTTCTCCCCTCAAAAGAAGGACGATGGCTCGAATCCATAGGAGAAGCGCTGATTTCGAACCCACTACGCCGGCCGGACATCAACAAGTTTTATTTCAAAAAGAAGCTTTTGACTTGCAAATGGATGCGAGTGAATGTATATTATTCATTAACTCCTCAAGGAGATGATGTTCCGGCAATAAAAAAGAGTACCGGCAGCATATCAACCGCGGTATCCTGGAGCAGAACCTCACATCGAGGAGGCCGCCATCGGCGAATCCGTCTGCGCGATGAAGAACGCGCGGAATGAATTCCAGATGATCCTGCACAACGGCTGATCCCGGTCGCAAACAAATTCGGACAGCAGCATCGGACTGCGCATCCGGTTCGTCTGCGGCATTACGCCAGCCTCGGGCAAACAACGATTTCATTTTTCAATACGCAATACGGAGAAGAAAATGGCTCAAAGCGACCTGAGTTTTTATACGCCCCTGGAATGGTATGACTGCGTGGTTACCTCGACGGCCCCCATCAAACCCGACGATATCGTCGTACAGCCGGAGACAATCCCCGATTACTGGAACCTTTACCTGAGTTTTGCGACTACCAACCACGGAGAGGGCCTCTCCGGCGCGTATTCCGTGACCGTCTGCATCGACGGCGACTTCTTCCGCACACTCGACCTGGACCCGATCCAGGCGCCCGACTACAAGAAATATTCGAACCTGAATATCGGGTCCTTCTCAGCCGGGGAGCATACGCTCGAAATGACGATCGTCAGTCAGGAGGAAGAGGATACCTCGGACAACACTTACCAGAGCACGTTCAGCGTGAAGGATACCGGTCGCGGGAAGCACTTCCAAGCCTATTACGGCGGCACCTCGCAAAGCCTCGATTTTTCGAAGAGCTTCGATCTTGATTACGGCAAATACACCTTCTCCGGCAACTTCACCGGCACGGAAGTGGGAAGAAAAGTCAATGCCCAGGTGATAATATGCAATTCCAGCAACCTCGTGCTCGCCGTCATTAACGTCAAGAAAGGGAAGTTCAGCGACAAGAAGCTCCTCCTCACGAAAGGCACCTACACCGTGTACGTCCTGAGCACCGACGGCCAGAAGACGGCGGACACGGTCACTTTCTCCGTCTCAGGAGAAGTCTACTACAAATCCGACTACGACGATAACAGCATCGCCCAGGTTTCGAATATCGACCGTTACACCGTGACGGTGCTGGACACACCCCGCACCCTTGTCCCGAACGGCTGGGTCGGCCTCGGCGACACACTATCCCTGCGCCGGCTCGATTTCGCCTGCAGCGGAAGATACTCGTTTACGATCAATACGACCGACAAGGTCAAGATCACGCTGTTCAAGGAGACGACCAGTGGCGGCCAGAAAAAGGTGACCTCGAAGACCGTCAGCGCGAAAAGCAAATACGGAAAGGACATCACTTTCGGCGGCGTCCTGCTGGAAAGAGGGACGTATTATTACCTTCAGGTGAAGGCGCTCAAAGCAGAAAAAGGAACGAATGCGGACTACTCGGTGAAGGTCAGTTCGAAAAGCGTCTTCTATACCGACTGCGACAATGGCGACAACAACTATCTGTACGACAAGAAGCAGACGGAGAAGTGGAACTCCAAGGTGCTTTATGCCGAGCCGATTGAGATCAACGAAAGCTTCCTCGAAAAAGGGAAAAGCGCCATTCAGATCGACACGGATGCGAAAACCGTCATCGACTGCACGGACGATGAGGGGACGAACTTTACCAACTACGTCGGGTTCGGCGACGCCATGGACTTCCGCAAGATCGAGCTGAAGAGCGCGGCAAAACTCAGTTTCGACATCTCCAAGACCACTGGCGGCGCGGCCAAACTCATCGTCTATAAAGTGAACAGCAGCGGGAAAATGGCGGTCGCCAGCAGCAAGCTGACCGTCAGCGTCAAGGCAAAAAAGCCCGACGGCACTCCGAGCAAGCAGGTCGTGCTCGAAAAGGGCGAGTACTTTATCGCGGTGCAGTCCACGGACGCGAAAAAAGGCAAGAATGCATACTACAACGTGAACCTGAATGCGAACAGCGTGTTCTATGTGGATGGCGACGTCGGCACGAACAACCTCAACAGCAAGACCAAAAAGGTCGATGAAGTTGTCATGAAGGATGAAAACGCCCTGGCGCTGCATACCGGTGACAAGCTTCGTCTCGACGGCATTCTCGCCGGGGATGAAGAGATCTGTCATGACGACTACATCAACTTCGTCGGCTCCGGAGATGTGAGCGATATCGTAAGGATTGACGCGAACGCCGGGACGAAGTTGTCCTTGACCGTCACCGCTACGGATGACGTCAGCCTTGTGATCTACGGTCTCCAGAAGAACAAAACGCTGAAAGCGCTCAAGACGGTCAAGAGCAAAGACAATGTTGCCGAGCTGGTCGATTTCGAACTGAAGGCAAAATCCGCGCCCGGCGGCCAGTTCTATCTCGGTGTGACCTCTGCGAACGCAAAGAAAGGCAGCGCCGCGTATTACAACGTGGATGTCGTCAGTGTGTCCGCCCAGGAGACATCCGCTCTTCTCTCCGCCCCGGACGCCGCCGCGCTCGACATGCCGGAGACCTCCGACAGCCTCGCATTGACCGACAGCCTGAGCTTCGGCCAATACGATGCGGATGTCCTCGCGGACGCCTCCGCATCTACGCTCGCCGAGCTGGACGACAAAAACAGCTGGCAGAGTCTGCTCGCGTAACAATTGCCACTGTCACGGTATTTTGGACAGTCTTTTTGAGATAAGTCCAAAATACCGTTTCTTTCCAAGCGTGCTTTCCTCAAGATTGAAATACGATAAGAAACGGCCCCAGGAACCACGATCGATTCCGGGGACCGCGTGTTTTTTTGTGTGCGGCGCTTCGGCATTCCCCGAAAAACCAAAAGCCGGGAACCTCATGGATCCGGATTCATATCCGCATCGTATGCAGAATGGTCTGATTGACAAGCCGAACATCAAATCTCCGTTCTGCAATCTGACGGCCGGCATTCCCCATCTGTTCACAGATGTCAGGGTTCTGATAGAGAAACAGCATTTTCTCGGCAATGGCCTTATCGTCTTTTACGGGGACAAGAAAACCGTTTTCCCCTTCCTTCACGGTTTCCCGGCATCCGGGAGCATCCGTCGTTATGATCGCCTTGCCGCAGGACATGGCCTCCAGTACGGATTTCGGGGTGCCTTCCCGATAAGACGGCAAAACAAAGACGCTGCATTGCGCCAAATACGGTCTGACATCCGCCTGTTCTCCGAAATATTCAACACTTCCATCGTCAATATAAGGTTGCAGTTCACCCGGCTGCAATGCGGAAGGATTGGAATCAAACGGTCCGACAAGAAGACATCTGACCTCGGGATACTGCTTCTTGACCATTCGGCAGGCGGACAAGTATTCCAATACGCCCTTGTCCCGTATAATCCGGCAGACGCAGAGAAAACCGAAGACGCCGGGAAACGCCTGTTTGGCAAAGGTATCCAGATTGACTCCGGACCCGTTCAGAAAAACGATTTTACCGGAAGGAACGATATGATTGTCTATGAAAAACGATGCATCGTCCCGATTCTGAAAAAAGACTGACGGCGATTGCCGCAAAGAGAGACGGTAGCCGCACATCAGGATCTTCCTTAGAATACGTCCTTTCAATCCGCTGGAAAGGAAAATGGATCCCAATCCCGCAATAAGCGGATAGACGTCCCGGATTCCAAGGCAGCGCGCGGCAAGTCCTCCATACAGGACCATTTTGGCCTGCGAGGTGAAAACCCGGTCCGGTTTCTCTTTTTTCAGCAGTCTTTTCAATCGAATAAGGGAAAAGAAATCGGAAACGGGATTGAGGCCGTTTCTCTGCATCCTGACAAAACGGTATTCAATCCCATACGGCTGAAGTATTTTTTCCCATTTTTCGACAGATTCATTTCCGACGGCAATGACCTGATGGCCGAGACGGATCATTTCCAGCATCAGATCCAGCCGGAAATGAATAAGAGTCGGATTATAACAAACCAGGACAGCTATTTTCATGATGGGTATCAGGAAACAATTGGTACTTTTTTTTACTACTATAGTGTCTTTTTCTTTTTTTTCAACCTCAAACGGCTTTTTATTCCGAAAAAGATTCCTGCTGACACCGGTCGAACGCATCGCGGTGAAAGGCTCCGCTCCTGCTGCCGTTCGCACGAACCTCCGCCGCAGGGATGCCGGGGATTCCGATCGGTTCAATGGCAGGATGTTCGTCATCCGGCGTTTCTCCGTTCGGAGGGTGCACGAGGCGGATTCCGACCCCAAAAAATAGGGCGTATCCGCTGTTTCCTTTCGCCTAAATGCTCCCGGACTGCCGTTCCGGCGGCGTTCCGATGCCGCGCCGGAACGGGGCGTCCGCCGGAAGCGGATCCCGATTCAGCAACTCCGATGTTTTTTTACGTTTTTCCGGGCATGCCGTCTTGAAAAACGGCCCGGACGATGGTATAGTACGAGGATAGCGCGAAAACGCACTTCTCTTCCGCCGTCTGAATACCAAGCAGAACCGGGACACCATGAACGACTCCTCCTTCCTGATCCTTTTCATCGCCTTGACCGCACTGATGGCGGTTTTCCCGTTTCTGCTCCGCAAATACCATATCCCGAACGTGATCGCCCTGCTGGTGGTGGGGATGCTCATCGGATCGAACGGCCTGCTCGGATTCGACCTGGTGGCGGTGCTGTCGAAATGGCTGAGCTTCCTCGGCACGCCGGGCGAGGAAGCTCAGACTGCGGCAAACACGGCGGCGCAGTTCAACACGTTTGTGGATTCGCTCGGCTCGCTCGGACTGATGTTCCTGATGGCGCTCGCCGGCATGGAGGCGGATTTCCGTCTGATCCGGTCCGCGCGGAAAGCGGTGACATTGCTGAGCGTCCTGACGTTCTTCATCCCCGCCGCGGCGGGCTACCTGATTTACCGGCATTTCTGCCCGGACGACCTCTCCGGCAAGGTACTGTACGCCTCGCTGTTCGCGTCGCACTCGGTCGGCATCGTGTTCCCTGTCATCCGCGAGCTGAAGCTGTCGCACACGCGGTTCGGCGCTGCGGTGCTGATCTCCACGGTCATCACGGACATCTCCTCGATCATCCTGCTGGCGGTCAGCGTGCAGCTGTTCCGACAGTCGCAGAACATCTCGCACATGGTCGGACGCGGTACGCTGTCGATCTTCGACCATATGGACACGAATCTGCTGGGGAACAGCTTTCTGCCGGTCTTCCTGCTGATCGTGCTCGTATACCTGGCGGCAATGATCTTCCTGACGAACGGCTTCGGGCGCTGGGTACTGTCGCATTTCAAGCTCAGCGACGACATCGTGATCACGCTTCTGCTCTTCATGATCCTGGTCACGGTCATCGTCGGCGAGCTGTTCGGCATCAACCTGGTGGTCGGCGCGTTCATCGCCGGGCTCGGGCTTTCGCGCGTTGTGCGCGAACGCGACCATCTGCTGTTCCGCCGGTTCGAGAGCATCGGCTACGGGTTCCTGATCCCGTTCCTGTTCATCTCCATCGGCATGAAGACCGATTTCAGCGCATTCTTCCAGATGAACAACATCCTGATCGTGCTCCTGACCGTCGCCGGGCTGATCGTCAGCAAAGTCGGAAGCGGCTTCACGGCCATGAAGCTCGCCGGGTACAGCGGCAAGGCGGGGCTCGCCGCCGGGCTCATGACCGTGCCGCAGCTCTCCGCCACGCTCGCCGCCGCGGCGATCGGAAAGGACACGGGCATCCTCGACGACCGGTTCTTCAACGCGATCATCATCCTGTCGATCATCACCACGCTGCCGATCCCGTCGCTGGTGCGTGCCGTGCTCCACTACGGCACGGGCGAATTCGTCGAACTGGACGACTTCCAGGTGCCGAACGTCGTGAAGGACGACGAGCTGCTGTAACGGCACGGGCGAAGCCGGAAACAGCCGTTCGGGAAGGCGGACGGTCCGGCTCCGGCGGACCTGCCAAACCGCCGAAACACGGAAGAAAAGTCCCATTTTGTGTCAAAGACGGTTTGACATACGCGGAAAGACGTGCTATTATTAGAGGATGAAAAAATACAGCCGCATCTGAAAGGGGTGTCGCAAGGGTATTTTGTCCCTGCGGAACCCGCACAATTCGAGCTCGCGGCCGTTGCTTTCGAAAACAATTCAAACTCACATAAGGAGCACAAAACCAAATGAAGATCACCAATCCCGCGCAGATCCGCAACTTCGTCGTCGCCGGTCACAACGGCTGCGGCAAAACCACGCTTTGCGACCTCATGCTGTTCAAGGCCGGCGCAGTCGACCGCCTCGGCTCCGTCGACGCCAAGACCAGCGTTTCCGACTTCACCCCCGACGAGCAGGACAAGCGTTCCAGCATCTACGCCTCGTTCATGCACTGCGACTGGAAAGACCACAAGCTCTTCCTGACCGACACTCCCGGCTACGGCGAGTTCGTCGGCGAAGTCATTTCCTCGTTCCGCTCCTGCGGTTTCGCCGTGATCGTCCTCGACGGCGTCGACGGCATCCAGATCGGCTCCACCCGCGCCTGGGCCTTCTCCCGCGACTTCATGCTTCCCCGCATGGTCTTCGTGAACCGCCTCGACCGCGAGCGCGCCAGCTTCGACACCATCCTGGAGCACCTCCAGGACGCCTACGGCAAGACCGTCTGCGTCCCGATGACCCTGCCCGTCGGCAAGGAAGCCGGCCTCTCCAAGGTCATCAGCGTGCTTGACACCCCGGACAGCGAGATCCCGGCCGAACTGAAGGACGCCGTGGAAGAATACCGCACCATGCTGAAGGACGCCGCCGCGGAATCCGACGAGGCGCTCATGGAACGCTACCTCGAAGGCGAAGAGCTCACTGGCGAGGAGATCGCCAAGGGCCTCCACAAGGCCATCTTCTCCGGCAGCCTCGTCCCCGTCTTCGCCGGATCCACCGCGAAGGACGTCGGCGTCGCCGAACTCATGGACGGCATCGTCTCCCTCATGCCGAACCCGCTCGAACGCGTCCGCAAGGCCGAAGACGGCACCGAAGTCGTCCCGTCGGAAGACGGCCCCGCGGCTGCCTACGTCTTCAAGAGCGCGCTTGACCCGTTCATCGGCCAGATGGCGTATCTCCGCGTCCTCACCGGCAAGATCGCGTGCAACACCGATATGCTGAACCTGAACAAGAACTCCAAGGAGCGCGTCGGCCAGCTCGTCCTGCTCCAGGGCAAGACCCAGATCCCGGTCGAGGAAGTCTGCCCCGGCTGCATCGTCGGCGTCGCCAAGCTCAAAAACACCACCACCGGCGACACCCTCGGCGCGACCAAGGACAACCACGCCATGCCGCGCCAGGTCTATCCGAAGCCCGTCATCTCCTTCGCCCTGTACGCCACCAAGAGCGGCGACGAAGACAAGATCATCCAGGGCCTCCAGCGCCTCTCCGAGTGCGACCCGACCCTCTACATCGAGCGCAACGACGAGACCCACGAATCCCTGCTGAAGGGCATGGGCGAACAGCACATCAACATCGCCATCAAGAACCTCAAGGCCACCGCCAAGGTCGACGTCCGCCTCGAGCTCCCGAAGATCGCCTACCGCGAGACCATCCAGGGCCGCGGCGAAGCCGCCTACCGCCACAAAAAGCAGTCCGGCGGCCACGGCCAGTTCGCCGAAGTGCACCTCCGCATGGAGCCTTTCGAGGGCGGATATGAATTCGTCAACGCCATCGTCGGCGGCGCCATCCCGAAGAACTTCATCCCCGCGGTCGAAAAGGGCATCCACGAGGCCATGGAACGCGGCCCGCTCGCAGGCTGCGTGGTCGAAAACATGCGCGTGACCGTGTTCGACGGCAAGTACCACGAAGTCGACTCCTCCGAAATGGCGTTCAAAATCGCCACCCGCCGCGCCTTCAAGGACGCCATGGCGAAGTCCCGCCCCGCCCTGCTCGAGCCCATCATGGACATCAAGGTCATGATCCCCGACGCCTTCACCGGCGACGTCAACGGCGCCCTCAACCACAAGCGCGGCCGCATCCTCGGCATGAGCATGCAGGACGGACTCCAGGTCCTCGAAGCCGAAGTCCCCGAAGCCGAAATCCAGAAGTTCGCCACCGAGCTCCGTTCCATGACCCAGGGCCAGGGCTCCTACGAAGTCGATTTCGCGCGCTACGAGACCGTCCCGCCGAACGTCATGAACGACATCATCAGCAAGTTCCACGACGATTCCGAAGAGGACGAATAAGTAGCGTCCCGAAGATTCAGAATTGAACTTCAGCGCGTCCGGAGCAACCCCCTCCGGGCGCGCTTTTCGTCTTTGCGCGGCGTTAATGTCCTGTTAAAAAAACGGCGGCTCTTGACTTTTCCCGCGCAAATGGTATATTCTACTGAAAATGAGAGATTCACCCGCTGAAAAAGGATTCCCGACCATGAAAAAGACACTGCTTGCCGCGTTCGCATTCCTCGCCGTTCTCTCCGCCGTCACGGCAAGTGACCTGATCGACCGCCCGAAGAGGCAGACGAAAGACCTCCTGCTCCGGCAGGACGCCCCCGCGAAGGACTGGGAGTCGCAGTATTTCCCGATCGGGAACGGTTCGCTCGGGGCAATGCTGAACGGCGGGATCGTTGAGGACATCCTCCAGCTGAATCTCGATTCCCTGTGGAGCGGCGACGGCAATCCCCCGAAAAACGACAATCCCGATGCGAATTACGCGGAAATGGGCTGCTATCTGCCGCTCGGCACGCTGAAGGTGAAGTATGACGGCATCAGCGAATCCGAGGTGAAGAACTACAGCCGCGCTCTCAACATCACCGCCGGCGTCCACACCGTCGAATTCGAGGTCGACGGCAAAAAGCAGACCCGCGAAGCGTTCGCGAGCTACCTCAACGCGGACAAAGTGCTCGTGTATCATGTGAGCTCCGAAACGCCCGTCTCCGGCCGCGTGGAGTACCGCGACGGTCGCGAGGGCATCCAGCTCGCATCGGGCAGGATGTTCTGGGACGGACTGTACGACAGCGGCTCCAAAGTCCTCTCCTGGGCTCCACGCACGACGAAATATCAGGCGAACGGCGCCGCCTTCGACGGCGTGATCCCGCCCGAATTCAAGGACCAGAACGTGGTGACGCATTACCTCGATCACAAGTTCGACGACGAGAGAGGATTGCATTATGCGGTCCGGATGAAGGTCCTGGGGGACGGATGGATCAGGACGGCGGAAGACGGCATCGAGTTCAAGGACTGCGGCGAACTCACGGTCCTGTTCGCCGCGGAATCCGGCTACAACGGCACATACGGCCCGTTCTCCTCCGATTCGGACCTTCTGAAACAGCCTGAAGTATTCATCAATGCGGCGGAAAAGAAACCGTACAAAGACCTCAGAAGTTCTCATACCACTTATTTCCGGGGAGCGGTCGACGGCGTGACGGTCGACTTCGGCGGCGCCCCGGAGCTGGAGAACCTCACGCTCGCCGAGCGTGTGAAACGCTGCCGCGAGGGGAAATCCGACCCCGGACTGGTCGCGCTGATGTTCCAGTACGGCCGCTACCTGCTGGTCTCAAGCAGCCACTGCAATTCGCTGCCCGCGAACCTGCAGGGCATCTGGAACGACAGCAATACGCCCGCCTGGCACAGCGACTACCATACGAACATCAACATCCAGATGAACTATTGGGGCGCGGAGCCTGCCGATCTCGGCGAATGCCATCTGGCGCTTCTCAATTTCTTCGGCGCCCACAGCAGAGTCCTTAAGGCGGCGAAAACGGACACGGCCCGTGAACTGGGAACCAATCCCTCGGAAAGCGGCTTCACGTTTCGCACCAGCCTGAACCCCTTCGGCGCGGGCGGCTGGCGCTGGAACTGGCCCAGCTCCGCGTGGATCGCGCAGCATTTCTACCGGCACTGGCAGTACGGAGCCGACGAGGAGTTTCTGAAGTATGAAGCATGGCCGTACTTTCAGGAGGTCGCGAAATTCTGGTTCGAGCGCTTGAAGAAGCGCGACGACGGCACGTATGTCGTCCCGCAGGGCTGGTCGCCCGAACACGGCCCGGTCGAGGACGGCGTGACGCACGACCAGCAGATCGTGGCGGAGTTCTTCGACCAGTACCTCGACATCGCCCGTGAACTCGAGATCGAAAACGACGACACGAAACGCGCCGCCGAAATCTGCAAGAACCTGCTCGGAAACAAGATCGGCTCCTGGGGCCAGCTTCAGGAATGGGAGACCGACCGCGACAGGAAGGGCGACGACCACCGTCACACCTCGCACCTCTTCGCCGTCTACCCCGGCAGCTCCATCGACGCCGTGAAGACGCCCGAACTCTTCAAGGCCGCTCGCGTGGCGCTGGAGGGCCGCGCCCTGACCGGGGACGCCCGGCGTTCGTGGACCTGGCCTTGGCGCGCGGCGCTGTGGGCGCGCCTCGGCGACGGCAAACAGGCCACCGAAATGGTGAACAGCCTGCTGCGCTACAACACGCTCGAAAACCTCTTCACCACGCATCCGCCGTTCCAGATCGACGGCAACCTCGGGATCGTCGGCGCGATCTGCGAAATGCTTCTCCAGAACGATTCCGGCGGCATCTTCCTGCTCCCGGTCGATCTCCCCGACTGGCCCGACGGCTCGTTCGGCGGACTCCGCGCCTACGGCGGGTTCGTCGTCTCCGCGGAGTGGAAACAGGGACGCCTCACCCGGGCGGAATTCTATGTGGAGCGCGACTGCGAGCTGAAACTCCGCACGCGCACCCCGATGGTGCACGAGGGGAAGGAAGCCACGTCGTTCACGATCCCGATGAAAGAGTACACCACCGTCGTTCTGACCGCGCCGGGAAACGACATGCCGGAATAAACACACAGCGATTCGGGAAAAGCGGGAACGGGGGGATGTTTGTGCTTTTTTTCCTGTTTGGATTTGCTTTTTTTCCTTTCCGGGGGTAAAGTATTATTTCCACTTTTTTGAAGCCGGGGTATAGCTCAGTCTGGTAGAGCGCGTGCTTTGGGAGCATGAGGTCGCAGGTTCGAGTCCTGTTGCCCCGACCAGCTTTTAAGCTCATGGTCAGCTTAATCCGAACCGACACAGCCAAACATCATACCCCGTCCGCCATGAAAAACCTTGATCCGAACATCCCTCCGACTCCGTGCTTCGTCGTCGACCTGGCGGCGCTGCGCCGCAACCTGGACATCCTGAGCGGCGTCCGGCAGCGTGCCGGGGTGAAGATCCTGCTCGCGCAGAAGGCGTTCTCCATGTTCGCCGTGTACCCGACGATCTCCGCCGTGCTGGACGGCACCTGCGCGAGCTCGCCGCACGAGGCTCGGCTCGGCCACGAGGAGTTCGGCAAAGAAACGCACGGATTCGCGGCGGCGTACTCGGAATCCGACCTGCGCGAGATGCTCAGGTATTGCACCACGGTCGTGTTCAATTCGTTCAGCCAGTGGCGGCGGTTCCGCGCTTTGACGAAAGAGGCGGCGGACCGCGTGAAATTCGGGCTGCGCGTGAACCCGGAACATGGCGAGGCGGTGCGCGAGATCTATTCGCCGTGCGCGCCGAAATCGCGCCTCGGCATCAAGCGGGCGGCATTCGCCGGGGAATCGCTGGACGGCATCAGCGGACTGCATTTCCACACGCTGTGCGAACAGGATTCGGACGCGCTGGAGCGCACCATGAAGGCGTTCGAGGCGCATTTCGGCGATTTGTTGAAAGACATGCAGTGGGTGAACTTCGGCGGCGGACACCACATCACACGCCCCGGATACGACCTGGAACGCCTCGTGCGCATCCTGACGGAGTTCCGCGCCCGCTATCCGCACCTGACCGTGTACATGGAGCCCGGCGAGGCGGTCGTGCTGAACGCCGGTTCGCTCTTCGGGACCGTGCTCGACATCGTGCATAACGACGGCGACATCGCGATCCTGGACGTGTCGGCGGAGGCGCACATGCCGGACGTGATCGAAATGCCGTACACGCCGCCGGTGAACGGCGCAGACGAACCGGGCGTTCATCCGCACGAATACCGTCTGGCGGGGCACTCCTGCCTTGCGGGCGACGTGATCGGGGATTATTCGTTTCCCGCGCCGCTGAACGTCGGCGACCGGGTGGAATTTCTGGACATGGCGCTGTACACCATGGTGAAGACGAATACGTTCAACGGCCTCGCCCTGCCCTCGATCGCGACGTTCGACCCGGACACCGGCGAATTCAAGCTGATCAGATCATTCGGCTACGACGACTTCAAAAACCGTCTATCGTAAGCTCAATCCGCGCCCGCGGCATCCGCGTTTTCTTCCGCGTTTTCCACGTTCCCGTCAGCCGGGGCGCCGCTCTGTTTTTTGAGGAGTTCGGAACTGACAAAGACCGCTGTCGGTCCGTCCGCGCCTCCGATGATTGCTACACCCGGCCCCGTTTTGGCATCCACCGGAGCAGCGGCATCCGGTTTTTCCTTTTTGATCAGCACGCCCGGTATCTCCTCGCCGGAAAGTTCGAGGAAAGCCCGCCAGAGTCCGTTCAGCCCCTTCACCCCGTCTTCGGACAGCTTCGCCGCGATTTCCGCGTTCGTGGCCTGTATCTTATCCAACTGGATGTGTTCGTGCCATCCGGTCAGGAGCCTGCGGTACGCCGACGCCTGGAACGCATACCCGTTGCCCCAGGCGATCTGCCAGATCCCGGTCAGGAAGACGACCAGCGCGGCCAGGATCATCACGATGCAGTCGGCGGGGTGGCGTTTCTCGCGGCGTCCGGGACCGAACATCATCAGGTTCGCGCCGGCGAAGAGGAAGCAGCCGCCCAGCAGCCAGACGTAACGGAACCGGAGATTCTTGTCCGGTTCGCGGACCAGGTATTCCTCGGAGGCCGAGGCGGCGTCCATGCGGGCGATCGTTTCGGGGAGCGTCTCCGTCTGCGTCAGCGTCTCGCGGAACGCCTCGCAGTAACGCTGCTCCAGCGCGGCGGACCCGGTGGCGTTGCCGCCCGCGATCATGCCTGCGATGCCGACCAGCGTCGTGCAGTAACAGATCATGATGCCGAGCAGGATCGCGATGCCCCACCAGCGCGTCCCCTGGTCGCGTATGGCGCGGACCAGCAGGAAAAAGATGAAAACGGGAAATATGACGAGAACGGCAAGCATCACGAAAACAGGCAGGATATTCATAGTGCGATGCAGTCTTACAGGTTCATTTCGAGGGCGCGGGACAGGCCTTCAGCAGGATCTTCTTCCACTCGGACGCCGTGCGGACGTCGCCCATCATGTCGCGCACCTTGCGGAAGCCGTCGCCGTACACCTCGTCGGTGTTCTGCTCCATGCGCCACGGGATGCGGTCCAGCTTTTCGGATTTGGCGTACGCCCAGGAAACGAACTCGGCGAACCCCTCGCGTATCTGCGGATCGTCGATGTGGGGCAGATTCTGCTGCATCCAGTCGTGGGCGAGCTCGTGCGCCCCGACTCCGCGGAAGAAATCCGGCGCAAGGCCGTTCAGGATCAGGATGCGGAATTCATCCCTGCTCCGGATGGTATGGTTGAAGAAGGTGAGCGTGTGCCGGTTGAAGACGAAAAGCCCGAGTTCGTGCTCGCTGCCGGATGCGGATTCCTTTTTGAGCTCGTTCCGGTTGCAGAGCTCATATTCAATATCGTGATCCGTGCTCATTTTGAACTTGTCCGCGAGCTGCTGCCGGAGCGATTTCATGGCCGAATTCATCTCGGACTGCGTGAAGATGGCGTCGCGCGCGCACTCGCGGCAGATGCTGCGGCCGTCGCCGAGGTCCTTCGCGAGCCTGTCAAGCGGCATCTGGCAGCTGGCGCAGGCGGGGAGATCCCTGCAATAATCGCAAAGGAAGAGATCGTCGCCGACCAGCACGCCCTTCGGCTCGCGGCGGTGGCAGTTGACGCATTCCCGGAACGAAGTCTCCAGGCAGGCCTTCGAACAGTAGTTTTTCCCGTCGCTGGTAAACCCCTCCCGGAACCGCCTGCCGCAGACGTCACAGACCGGGAGAAGCGATTCGGCATACTGGTTGAAGCACGTCTCGCTGCAGAAATTCTTGTCTTCGGACCGCAGGAACGATGCGTTGGACGGGATCCTCTTTCCGCACCAGTCGCAAGTCATGACGTTCCGGTCCGCGGCAAACAGCCCGCCGCAAAACAGAAGGGAAAGGAGGAACGTCAGGAACAGGGAGAAAAAACGCTTGGACACCATATGCCCGGAACTCCGTTATTGATTCATATGCAGCAAGAATATAGCACGGCGGACGCGGATTGTCAAATATGCGGCGGCGTTTTTTGCGAAAAACCTTTCCGCCGGGAAACGCCGTTCATTTGCCATTCTTTTTGCCTTTCAGCGGAAACTCTTTCAGCAGAACGTTCTTCCATTCCGCGGCCGTCTTCGCGTCGCCCATCATGTCGCGCATCTTGCGGAATCCGCCGCCGTACACCTCATCGGTCCGGTTCTCGGTATATTCCATCATGCGCGTGTTTCCTTCGGCCTTCGAGAACGACCACGCGACAAATTCGGCGAAGCCTTCGCGGATCTCCGGCTTGTCCATGAGGTGCGGCAGCGTTTCGTCCATCCAGTCGTGGGCGAGCTCGTGCGCCCCGACCGCGCGGAAGACGTCGCGCGGGAGCCCGGTCAGGATACGGATCGTGTACTGCGGCTTGTTGCGGATCGTCTTCGGATCGAACCATCCGAGCTCGTTATGCTCGCCGTCGGCATCCAGGTTGAGGTCCTTGCGCGTGCCGAGCTCGTAATTGATCTTGTGCTTGGAAATCATCTTGAATTTCGCGGAAAGTGCCTGGCGAACGTCTTTCATGACCTTCTCCGCCTCGGCTTTCTCCTTGATGCAGTCTTTGGCGCAATCCGCGCAGAGACGGTCCCCGCCGCCGGATTCCACCTCGGACGGCATCTGGCAGTATGCGCAACGGGGAAGCATGGCGCATTCATAGCAGAGCGGCCTCTGCTTGCCGGCGCCGTCTTTCGCCCGGACCGACACGAACTTTTCCTTCTGACAATGCGCACATTTCGCATAATCCTGAGACGCGCCGATCCCTGCCTGTGCGGCAAGATGCGCGGCAAACAGACATAAAACGGCATATGCCAGAAGGATGATCGCAAAACGTTTCGGCATGGCATGCTCCGGGAAGTGAATAAAAACGTTGATGATATTATGGAATATAGCACGATGAACCGGAAAAGTCAAGTCTCCGGACGTTTTCCGAAGACGGAGCGCCCACGGCCGGGGAATGCCGGTGAAACGATGTGTCTGAACCGGAAATGACTTTGTTTTAACGGCGCGCACACGCTTTTTTTTCGTTTTTTGGTGTTTCCTGTTTGAAAACAGCCCGTTTCGATGCTATATTATTAAATGCCATTTGTGGTGGGTGTAGCTCAGTTGGTGGAGCGTCTGACTGTGGCTCAGAATGTCGCGGGTTCGAGTCCCGTCTCCCACCCCATTTTTTTTGCCCTCATTCCTGCCCCGAAAAGAGGGTGTCCCTGAAAAAACAGAGGTCATCCCGGGGAGGAGGCATTTGATCCCGGTGCCTGGCGCACTTCAAGCCGCCACACGGTCAGCGGGTCATCGTCTTGAAATCAACTGGCGGGAAACACAGCTTTTTCCCGGGAATTATCGAAGAAAAAAAAAGGCATAAGCGGAAACGATCCATGCCATGCATCCCCCCGGAATCTGCCGCCTTCCGGAAAACCGTTTCCCCCCGAAAACGGTCATCCGGCCCCCCTGTCGGCAAATACCAATGCAGACATCATGCGGATCGATTATCCTGCCCGGACTTCCCCCGATTCCGTGACTCCGGGTCAGGACCGCTTATGCCGGAGAGAGGAATCGCTCCCCCTCTCGAGATTACTATACCATGCTTCCCGGTGCGAATCAAACGGGAAAATGCCGCCAAACGCGGGAAAACCATCCTCAGCACGCGTTTTTCTCAAGGTGGTCAAGTTTGCTGTACAAGTTTACGCTCCGGGGCAGGATGGAAACGGTCTCCGCATCGGCGGATCCTTTGAAAAATGAAAACCGCACCCGGGGACGAACCCCGGATGCGGCGGGAAAAACAGTTCTGCTGCCTGTTCGGAACAGGCATGCGCCAATCACTTCGGCATGAGGAACGCCGGGATCGGAATCTGCATCTCCTCGTACATGTTCATGTACTGCGCGAAGAGCAGATAGGCGATGAAACAGACACAGATGAGCGTAAGGCAGGAAAGCGTGAGGAAGAACCAGTTCGGCTCGTCGGCGGATGTGACCGGCGCTTTCTGCTTCTTCACCTTCGGCAGCTTGCCTTTCTTCTTGCCGTCCTCGGGGACCGCTTCCGGCACGGGAGTCGGAGTTTCCACCGGAGCTGCCACAGGGGGCTGTTCCGACTGCGCGGCGGCTTCCGGCTTCTGTTCCTCCGGCTTCTGCGCCGCCTGCGGAGGCATGTTCGGGATGTTCAGGCCCGGGATGATGTTCTTCGGAAGCTCCCTCGGCTGGGAAGGCTGGTTCTTCAGCTTCAGCGTGAGCTTGCGTTCCGGGGGAACCGGAGCCTCGCCGACCTTCTTTGCGGGAGCGGCCGGAGCGGCGGAAGATTCCGGTTCCGGCTTCTTCAGCTGGATCGTCGGGGTCGAGGATTCCGGCTTCTTCAGCTGGATCGTCGGGGTCGAGGATTCCGGCTTCTTCAGCTGGATCGTCGGAGTCGAGGATTCCGGCTTCTTCAGCTGGATCGTCGGAGCGGGAGATTCGGCCGGAGCGGCGTCCGCGGGCTTTGCGGTCGGGATGCCGGTCGGCGTTTCCGCGGCCTTCGGCACGATCTTGACCGCCGGCTTCACATCGGCGCCCTCGGACGCGGATGCGGTCGGAGGACGAAGACGGATGGTCTGCTTGATGCCGGGAACGGCCGCGGCAGGGGACGGGGCGATATGGACCGCGGGTTCGTCAGCGGACGCGGCGGCCTCCGCCGCAGCATCGGCGGCCGCAGGTGCGGGAGGCGTCATCGGTTTGAGCTTGATCGTAGCGCGCGGACGGACATCCTCGGGGGTGTTCATCGGAGTATCGGAAGTCGGATCTGCCATGGCTGTTTCCTTCAAAGATGGTTTTCGGACTATATCAACATAACAGGGAAATATATCACGCTATCGCGGAAAGACAAGTAATTTTTCATTTTTTTTAGCGAAAAAAACATAAAAAGGAAAAGTTTCGGGCTTTCCTCCGGTTCCGCCGGAAACACCGCGGCCTTCCGGTTTTCCGCGCCCGGGCTGCCATTCCGTCAGTCCTGCCCCGATGACGCTTCCGCCGCAGCCGGATCCGGGATTTCGATGCGGACCCGCGCGATGCGGCGTCCGTCGATGGCCTGCACGATGAGATGCAGTCCGCCGATTTCCGCCGCGTCGCCGGGTTTCGGGATATCGTCGAGCTCCGCCATCAGGAGACCGCCGATGGTATCGGGACGGTGATCGTCCTCCGGCAGTTCCCGGTTCAGTTCGCGCTCCACTTCGGCGACGCGGACGAGGCCGCCGGATTCCCAGACGGAATCGGAAACGCGGACGAGCGATTCCTCCGGGTTCTGGGGATGGAGCGAGCCGACAAGCTCCTCAAGCAGGTCGTCGCGTGTGACGATGCCCGCCGTGCCGCCGAATTCGTCCAGCACGACGGCTATCTCGTACTCGCCTTTGCGCATATTGCGAAACACATGCAGAACGGTGGCGCCTTCCGGGACGAAATGAGGTTTGCGCATCACGGCGACAGGAAGCGGAGACCTGCCGTTCTTGAGCTTGAAACGAAAATAGTCCGCAACATACAGGATGCCGATGATCCGGTCGATGCCGCCGCGGCACACGGGATAGGCGGAAAAACTGTTTTCGACAAGAAGCCGTTCGATCGACTCGGGGGAATCATCCGTTTCGATGGCGGAAATCACGCCGCGCCGGGTCATGATCTCGCCGCAGGTGATGTCGTCCAGCTCGAAAACGTTCTGGATGATGCGGCGTTCGTCCGGTTCGAGAAGGCCGTCTTTTTCGCCCATGTTCACAAGCGAGCGGATTTCCTCCTCCGTGATCTTCTGGGTCTGTTTCGCCGGGCCGAACGGTTTCATGACGAACTTCACCGAAGTGTTCAGGAACCAGACCAGGGGTGAGGCGATCCGGGCGAAATAATGGATCGGGATCGCGGAATTCAGGGCCACGAACGAAGTGTAGCGAAGCGCGATCTGCTTCGGCACCAGTTCGCCGAACACCAGCGAGAAAAACGACAGGAGAATGGTGATCAGGACGACGCAGATCGAATCGAGCAACTCGAACGACAACCCGCAAAAGCCGTCCAGCCGTCTCGCCAGAGGATCGGAAAAGGCGTTGGACGCAAATGCGCTGGCGAGGAAACCGGCGAGCGTGACGCCGACCTGAACCGTGGCAAGGAAACTTCCCGTGTCGGAAGAAAGCTCCCCGAGGACCTTACCCCTTTTTCCGTGCTTCTTCAACTCCTCCAGCGTAACGGATTTCAGCGAGATCAGCGCCACTTCGGCAGCCGAGAAGAAGGCGTTGCATATCATCAGAACGACAAGAAAAACTATCTGTAAAAGCAAAATAGCACCGGGGGATTGCGTTTTTTTTTCAGACGGGGGAATTCGGCCTGGCCGACATAAATAAAATACTGTGAATCGGGAGAAAGTCAAGCTTTTTTTCTTGACTTTTCGTAAAATGGGCTTATTGTTCTATGATTATTTTTATGTGCGGAACCGTCCGGCCTCCGCCCGGGCGCCATCCTCGCCCGGCTCCGGCGTCCATATGGGATCGCACAAGCATCATTCTGCCACAAGGAATCCGACCATGAAACACATGAAACACCGCCTGGCCGCAGTCATGATCTGCATCGG
>JBGUKN010000081.1:0-10936 GCA_045114455.1 Victivallales bacterium | reverse complement strand
CCCGACCTCGTGATCTTCACGGGCGACGCCGTCAGCACGTCCGATCCGCGCGAATTCGAGGCGGCGCTGAAGCAGCTCCGTCCGCTGATCGAATCGGAGATGCCGATTCTTTTTTCGCCCGGCAACCACGACCGCTATGTGCGCGACCGGGCCTGCTGCGAGGCGTTCGAACGGTTCCGCGCCGAGCTGACGAAACACTGTCCCATGACGCTTCCCGGCGTCTATGAGACGTCCGACCTTCGTTTCGCCGTGATCGACTGCGCGCGCCCGTTCAATCCCGTGCTGTCCTGCGGCGAGATGACGCAGGAGACGGCGGATTTCCTGGAACGCGAGGCGGCAAAGGACGATCCGCGTCCGCTCGTCTGCGTGGGGCATTTCCCGCTGCTCGGCAACGATGACTGGAAGGCGTTCCGGCACTGTCTGCTCGGCGGCAAACGTGCGACCGCCCTGCTGAACGCCGGAAAGATCGCGCTTTCCGTGGCGGGGCATATTCATGTGCCACTCCAGCGTCTGGACGCGCGTGGCTATGGCGAGCTTGTGGTCGGTTCGCTCACGAAAAAGGACATCCTCCGGGAGATCACGTTCGACGGCGGCGTCTTTACCGTGCGGGACCTGACCTCCGTTGGCCAGCCGCGCAACTGATCTTTTACCTCGTTTCCGAGCGCAGCCGAAAACTACTTCAGTGGAGGGCTTGCCCTCCTCCGTGCCGTTGCGAAGCAAGGCACTACTTCATCACACTCCGTGTGTGCGCGAGCACAGCCGCGCACTACTTTGACACACGCAGTGTGTTACGCTCCCAGAAGACGCCGTCCTCGTAGCCCTGGATCGTCTTGTCCGCGTCCGCCCGGTGAAGGCGTTCGAGGGCGAGGCAGCAGTAATCGCGGTCCTGTTCGATGGCGGTGAAATTCCGTCCGAGTTTCTTCGCCGTGACGGCGGTCGTGCCGCTGCCGGAGAACGGGTCGAACACGATGTCGCCGGGGTCGGTCGAGGCGAGGATGAGCTTCGCGACCAGCTTTTCGGGTTTCTGCGCCGGATGGTCGGTGTTTTCCGGCATCGACCAGAACGGCACCGAGATGTCGTCCCAGAAATTCGAGGCTCCGGTGAGGCGGAATTTCCCGCCGTCCTCCTCGGACCAGTCTTTCGGACGGCCGTTCTCGCGGTACGGCGCGATGACCTTGCGTTTCATGCGGACGGCGTCGGCGTGAAAGACTGCCGCATCCTCCGGCGGCGCGACGGCGTACCAGATGTCCTCGCAGGCGTTTTTCCAGTTCGATTCCGCGGCGCGTCCCTTTTCGCGCTGCCAGGTGATGCGGTTCCGCACGATGAAATGCTGCCGCAGGATCTCGAAGCATGCCGCGCTGCATTTCCAGTCGCAGCACAGGTACACCGCGCCGCCGGGCCGGACCAGACGTTTCACGAGCGGCATCCAGCCCGCCAGATAGTCGCGGTAGGCGTCCTCGGAACGGCTCCGGAAGACCGATTGATTGAAGGTTTTCGTGAGGTTGTACGGAGGGTCGAGCAGCGCCATCGCGGCGAACCCGTCCGGCAGATGCGGCATGATCCGCGTGCAGTCGCCGCAGAACACGCGGTTCGCGGCGTCCTCCGGGGACAGATCGGCGTCCGGGGCAGGAGCGAGCTCCCGTGCGAGCTCCGCCTTCCGGTCGCCGCTCAGGATAATCGTGCGGTTGTTTTTTGCGCGCGGTTTGCCGTTCATGGTGGTTGTGGTGGTTTTGCGTGGAAAGATGGTTTATGTCTGTTCCGGCTTTGCCGTTCTTTTGCGAGGGAAAAGAAGCGGCGCGGCATAGTAGACGGCCAGCAGGGTGCCGCCGATCAGGACGGAGCCTGCGCCAGTGAAGGAATGAAGCAGGTCGACGTACCGGTCCAGCGGTGTCAGTACGATTGCGGCTGCGGCGGAACCCGCCATGCCGAAGACCGACATCATAAGGACCTTTTTGTTCTTGAAAAAAGATATCAGCATCCAGTAGAACCGGGCGGCATAGAGCCAGAGTGCGAAGACGAGCACGGCATGGGACAGGCGTTCGTAGAACCGCCCCTTCAGGACAAACAGGAAAAGAACAGCGAAGATCACCAGTGCAAAAAGCGGCATGAAGCGGAGCAGGAGATCGAATCCCCGGGAGAACCGTTCCGTACGTTCGGAAACGTCAAGCATACATGCCTGACGGCAGGCGGCGGCGAACAGCGTCGCAAGCAGGATCAGCAGAAACAGCGTCGTCACTTTTGATTCGCGGCGGGCTGCTTCGGACTCTTATACTCTTCGTACAGTCCGCCGTATTTTGAGACGAGCATCACGCCGTCGCTGCGGACCGCATAACGGAAGTCGCCGATATGGTTGACGTCTTTGTCTTCCACAAGAACGAACGGTTCATCGTTTGCTTTCTTGCCTCTGCCGTGGTAGACGTAGTGGTCCGCGCCGTATCTCGCCGCGGGCGCGGATTTTTCAGGAAGTTCGGCGGGGAACGTGCCGTCGTTGAGCTCCGCGTATTCGATGCAGATGACATGGTAGTTGCGGAGACAGTCCCGGCATGCGCTGCGCGCGAATTCTTCGGCGGGGCGCTTGCCGCCCATCGGGATGGAGAAGATCAGTGCCGCGGCGAGCGCGGGGAGCAGTTTCAGCACGTTGCGCTGCCAGTGGCGTTCCTGCTGCTGCATCAGGAAGAGCGCGATGCCGACGGATACCACAAGCGTGAACTGGAACGGGATGCGGGCCAGGACCGCCCTGTTCATGACCAGATACTCCTGCCAGCGGTAGAAGGTTTCGGCGGAGGAGAAGCTGCCCTTGTGGGCGTTGAGCTGCGAGAGCACGAGCCCGGAGTTCATGATGAACAGGACAATGAGCGAAAGGAAAAGCAGGATGTAGGGATACGCGTAAATGGTTTTGAAGAGCAGTTTGAAGTTTTCGCGGATCCCGGAGATGGAGAAGTTGAAAATGTGGAAATGGTGATGCCTGTGATGGTGGTGATGATGGTGGTGATGGTGCTCGTCGTGCTTGTGTTCACCGTGCTTGTGTTTGTATTCGTCAGGATTGGTGAAGGCCAGGTTGTCCGTTTTTTCGGCGGGCGCAGGCGCTTCCTGCGCGGTTTCGGCGTTTTTCTTTTCTTCAGGCTGGCTGGGGTTTTGTGACATGAGGACGACTCCTGACGGGCAATGCTTTCCGCGGATGCCCGGAAATGCCGACATCCGCCTCGTTTTTTTGTTATGAAAAGTCTTGAACTATAATATAAATTAAAAAAGAGTTTTTGCAAGAATGATACACGGAAAAACAAAGCTTTTCACGGAAAAAAGCGGTTTTCTCCGGGGTGTTTCCCGGATTCAGTTTTTCACTTGCCGGACCTGGTCTCAGCCTGTTCCGTCAGCCAGTCCGCCAGTTCCGGTTCGATCTCGCGCACCGGATCCATCACGAAATCGCGCTTTGCCGCCTCGGGATGCGGGACGGTCAGGCCGGGCAGACGGATGGTTTCCCGTCCGAACAGGATGATGTCGAGATCGAGCGTCCGCGACACATGGTAGGCGTGGTCGTTCGGACGTCCGTTGTCCGCTTCGATCTTTTGACATACCCGGAGCAAATCCAACGCCGTGCCGTCCCAGAATCCGGACAGCGCGGTGTTCGTGAACTCCGGCGCACCGGGCTCGCAGCCGACGGGGGCGGTCCGGTGCAGAGACGAAAAACGCCGGATGCGGAATCCGGCGTTGGAAAGAGCTTCACAGGCCCGGCGGAAGGCTGCGGGGACGTCCCCGAGATTTCCGCCGAGCGCGATGACGCAGAGATGATCCGACATCAGCAGTCGAACGTGAAGGCGTTGAATGCGCTGACGGCGGCGGCGATCTCCTTGACGAGGTCGGCCGGGACGGCGCTTTCGGCGTTCACGGCGAGGATCGAGTGGGAGTTCTCGAGGCTGTGCGGAGCACGGACGTCCGTGATGTTGATGTTGTTCTGGCCGAGGAGACCGGTGATCTTGCCGATGATGCCCGGGGCGTCTTCGTATTCGACGAAGAGGTAGTTTCCGGCGGGGTGGATGTAGATGCCGTCGAACGAATTGATGCGGGAGACCATGAGGCGGCCCTCGGCGATGGTGCCGCGGATGGAGATGCGTTCGGAACCGGCGATGAAGTCGAGCGTGATGGCTTCGCCGTAGTGCTTGCTCTCGTCCACTTCGCGGACGATGAACTGGATGCCGCGGGATTCGAGGTATTTCAGGGCCTCGTCCGCGCCGCTGAAGGCGTCGAACGGCGGGCAGATGGCGGCGGTGACCGGGGCGATCATCCACTTGGAGAACTGGTGGAGCTTGCCGTAGCAGCTGAGCTCGATCTTGGAGATCGCGCGTCCGTTCAGGTACGCCGCGCCGAGTCCGGCGAGCACGGAGGCGAGCTTCTGGTAGTTTTCGTCGAGTCCGTCCGGTACGCCCTTGTTCACGACGCAGGCGGTCACGCCGTCCTCGAAGTAGGCGACGGTCTGGTCTGCGGCGCGCTTGGCGGCGAGGAAGTTGGCTTCCTTGGTGCTGGCGCCGAGGTGCGGGAGCATGATGTCGGCGATGTCGGCCACGGACTTGTCGCCCGCCGCGTCCTTCGCGTAGACGTCGTTGCAGAAGATCAGGTCGTTTTCCTTCTTGGCGGTGCGGATGGCCTCCTCGTCGACGATGCCGGCGCGGGCGCAGTTCACGAGCATGGCGCCCTTCTTCATGAGGCCGAGCAGCTTGGCGTTGACCATGCCGCGGGTTTTGTCATTTTCCGGGATGTGCAGGGAGACGATGTCGGACTGCGCGAAGACTTCCTCGACTGTGCAGAGCTGGGCGCCGAGGTGGGCGGCCAGGTCGGCGGACAGGATCGGGTCGTAGGCGAGGATCTTCACGTCGAAGCCGGAGAGACGCTTGATGAGCAGGCGGCCGATGTTGCCGAGGCCGAGGATGCCGACGGTCTTGCCGGTCAGTTCGCGGCCCATGAAGCTCTTCTTCTCCCATTTGCCGGCGCGGGTGGACTGGTCGGCGGGAACGAGCTTGCGGTAGGCGGCCAGAATCAGGGCGATGACTTCCTCGGCGACCGCGTTGGAGTTCGCGCCCGGGGTGTTCATGACGTCGATGCCGAGCTTGCGGGCATGGCGGATGTCGATGTTGTCGAAACCGGCGCCGGCGCGGACGACCAGCTTCAGGTCCTTCAGTCCGTCCATGATCTCGGGCGTGACCTTCTCGCTGCGGACGATGATCGCGGAGGCGTCGGAGTTCTCGGAGGCCAGATCGGCCAGCTGGACGTCCGGGTTCTGGACCACGGTGAAGCCGTGTTCGCTCAGGATTTTTTCAACGACCTTGTCGAGTTTGGTAGGAATGAGGACTTTTCTCATGGTAGTCTCCTTGGTGCGTTCTCGCGCACGGTTGCGGTTGTCCAAAAAAATATTGGAGCATATAATATACACCGTGTGCGCGAAACTTTCCACCCGGTTTCCCCAAAATGTGCGTTTTTGCCGAGAGAATGAGCGGGAGAAACAGGCCGTGACGGGATGGCTTGGGAGAATGCCGTCGTCAGATTCCCAGACGGTCCTGCCGTATCAGCTCCGCGTCGCCGAAATCCATGTGCGCCGTGTAGCCGTCCAGCGGCAGAACGAGCGTATGGACTGCGTCCAGGATCCATTCCGGCTGCGGATAGTAGCTCCGCTCCAGTTCGGGGCACGGCGAAATCTCATTCGGCGCGCCGATCGCGACGGGCGGCGCGTCCAAGTCGTCGAAACAGTACCGCGCGATGCGGGCGGCCAGCGTCTGCGGCCAGGAGCCGCGTTCGCATGCGTCCGACACGATCAGGATGCGTCCGGTCTTCCGCACGGACCGCACCACGGGTTCGAAGTCAAACGGCACGAGCGACCGCGCGTCGATGACCTCGGCTGACAGATGGAAGTCCCGTTCGAGGAGTTCCGCCGCCTGCATCGCCGGATAAAGCGCCGGGCCGATGGTCAGGATCGTGAGGTCGTTTCCGGCGTGCTTCACATCGGGCGTCCCGAGCGGGATTTCGTAGTCCTTCTCCGGCACGCCGTCCGCATGGAACATCTCCGGCGTATCGTACAGGCGCTGGCTCTCGAAAAATACCACCGGATCGGTTCCCGCGAGCGCCGCCGCCAGCATGCCCTTCGCATCGTACGGCGTCGCCGGATAGACGACCTTCAGGCCGGGGATGTGCGTGCAGAGCGCGGTCCAGTCCTGCGCATGCTGCGCGCCGTATTTTGCCCCGACGGACACACGCAGGACCACGGGCATCTGCAGCATGCCGGCCGACATCGCCTGCCATTTCGACAGCTGGTTGAACACCTCGTCCCCGGCGCATCCGATGAAATCGCTGTACATGAGCTCGATCAGCGCGTGTCCGCCGCATATCCCGCATCCGACCGCCGTGCCGATAATCGCCGCCTCGGAGATCGGCGCGTTGAAGAGCCGGTGATAGGGCAGGGCTTCCGTAAGTCCTGTGTAGACGCCGTACGCGCCGCCCCAGTCCCGGTTGTCCTCCCCGTAGATGATGAGCCTGTCGTCGGCGTAAACCCTGCTCAGGACCGCCTCGAACAGCGCGTCCCGCAGCGTGAACGCCTTCAGCTTGGAGACCGGATTGCCCGCGGCATCCAGATAAAACCTTGTTTTTCCCGCGAGCTTTTTCTTCCTCGCGTTTTCCTCGATCGGCTGCGTGACGTCCTGCCCGATGACAGGCGGGCGCGTTTCGCTTCGTCCGTTCGAGAAATTGTATTTGCGGAACGCGTCGGGCTCCCGCACGGGATCGGGCCGCGGCGAGACGTCCGTGTCCGCCGCCAGCCGCGTGAGCCGCGTGACGCGTTCGACGATCGCGGCGTCCATATCTTCGAATTCGGCAGAGGAAACAAGTCCCGCCGATTCCATATTCTTCCGCAACGCCGGGATCGAATCCGCCTTGCGCCACTCTTCGATCTCCTCCAGCGAACGGTACGAATTCGCGTCCGTGGCGGAATGCCCCGCATAACGGTATGTGATCGTTTCGAGGAAGACCGGGCCGCGGTTCTCCTCAATAAACGCGCGTTTGCGACGGAAGGCGTCGATCACGGCGAGCGGATTGTAGCCGTCGATCCGTTCCGCGTGCATGGCTTCCGGATTCACCCCGGCGGCCACGCGCGCGGCGCATCCGTAGGCCATCGTCTCGCCCGAAGTCTGCCCGCCCATGCCGTAGCAGTTGTTGATGCAGTTGAAAATGACCGGCAGGCCGCCCCGGTATCCTTCTTCCCACAGCGCATTGTACTGGTCCATTGCGGCGAAGTTCATGGCTTCCCACACCGGACCGCGTCCGAGCGCGCCGTCCCCGAAATTGCACACCACGAGCCCGCCGCTCCGGCTCACTTTCTTCCAAAGAGCTGCGCCCGCCGCGATGCTTGCCGAACCGCCCACGATGGCGTTGTTCGGGTAGATGCCGAACGGCGGGAAAAAGACGTGCATGGAATTTCCGTGACCTCGGTTGAATCCGTTCGCGCGTCCGAAGACTTCGCAGATGAACCCGTAGAGCAGGAAATCGGACGCGAGTTCGCGGATGTCATTCCCGTCGCACTCTTTCTCTACGATGCGCAGGATGTCCGGACGCGATTTCATGATTTCGTCGAGCTCGGTCTCGCTCAGCGTCCGGATTGCGCGGAATCCGCGCGCCAGAAACTCGCCGTGGCTCCGGTGCGAACCGAATATGATGTCGTCGCTGTTCAGGGTGAACGCCATACCGACGGCCGCCGCCTCCTGTCCGGTTGAGAGGTGTGCCGGGCCGGTGTAGCAGTATTCGATCCCGTTGTAGTTTTTGACCGTGCGGACGCCGTAGATCATGGTCTCGACTTCGCGGATGTACCGCATGTCGAGGTAAATGCTCCTCAGTTCCTCCGGGGAGAATGCCATGTGTTCCTCCTCGAAGCTTCTGCTGTATCGGTTCAGCGGGATTCCGGGCATTTCCAGTTGTCCCGCCCGCCTCAAATCCGCCGGATGGATGATCTGTGTCTTCGGCATCGTGTTCGTCCGCGGTTAGAGTTCCATCAGGACGGCGTCGCGCAGGACTTCCGCCACGGTCGGATGCGGGAACACCGTCTGTGCGAGTTCTGCGGCGGTCATGCGCTGCGTGACGGCCATGGCCATCGCCGGGATGATTTCCGACGCCGGATTGCCGAGCATGCAGGCGCCGAGGATACGTTTCTCTCCGTCCAGGACCAGCTTCAGAATGCCGTTCCCGCCCTCATTTTCCGCCTGGTATCGTCCGCTGAAAAGCAACGGCAGTTTGAGCGTCTTCACGGTCATGCCTTTTTCCGTCGCGCTCTCTTCCGTCTCGCCGACGGATGCCGCCTCGGGATTCGTGTAGATGACCGACGGGATTGCGTCATAGCGCATCGTGTCGTCCACGCCCCGGATCACGTTGACAGCTGTTTCCGCCTCGCGGTAAGCCGTGTGCGCCAGCATGGAAACGCCGTTCGCGTCCCCCGCTGCAAAGACGCCGGCCACGTTCGTTTGCATATGTTCGTCCGTGCGGATGCCGCCGTTGGCGCCCAGCTCGATCCCGAGGGATTCCAGCCCGATGCCCTGCACGTTCGGTTTGCGTCCGGCGGCGACCAGGATCCTGTCCGCTTCCAGCTCGAATTCGTCTCCGCTTGCCTTCACGCCGCGGACGTGTCCGTTCTCAATCGCCTGGACGCGGCTTCCGGTCAGGATTTTGATCCCGCGAGCCGTGCAGTTCCGCTGGAGCAGAGCCGCGATGTCGCGGTCGATTCGTCCGCCGACCCGGTCGAGCATTTCGACAACCGTCACGTCCGATCCGGCGGAATTGAAATACGACGCCATTTCCAGTCCGACCGCCCCCGCGCCCATTACGACCAGTCTTGCGGGGATTTCCTTCATCGACAGGATTTCCCGGTTCGTGACCGCGAGTCCGTCCGCGAGCGCTTCCTTCAGGCCGGGGATCGGCGGAACCGCGGCCGAAGCTCCCGTCGCGATCAGCACGTTTTTACCGGCGAATCGTTCGCCGCCCGCTTCGATTATGAATTCGCCCCCCTCATTTCTGCCGGCCAGCACGCCATTTTTCCGTATGACGTCCGCGCGGGCTTTTTTCATCTGCATCTCCACGCCCGCGATGAGCTTCTTCACGATCTTGTCCTTGCGGGCCAAAACGAATTCGTGGTCCAGAGCCGCTTCCCTGGAGGTCACGCCGTATTTCTCCGCCCCGCCTTTCGCATAGTCGTACAGTTTTGCCGAATACAGCATCGTCTTGGTCGGGATGCACCCTTCATTGAGGCAGACGCCGCCCAGAGCCTTCCCTTCGAAAATCGCCGCGCTCAGGCCGAAATGCCCGGCGCGTTCCGCCGCGCGGAATCCCGCGGGTCCGCCGCCCAGGATCAGTAGATCGTATGTCATGTTTTATGTCCTTATGTAAAGTTGATGATGTTTGTTTTATTGCGGCTTCCCGCCTGCCTCAAGCCGGACCGCGAGTTCGTTCAGAAATTCTGCCGCCAGGGGTGCGTCGATGCCGGCGCGGTCATAAACGAGCGTCAGCCGGATCACCGGATATGTCCTGATTCCGCCTCGTTCATCGTTTCCCGCCTGTATGGTGACGGCGCCGATGCCGAGCGTGCAGAGTTCAGGCGGCGTGAGCTCCGGCGTAAAGAAATCCGTCCCATAGGGGCTCAAATCTTCCACGCCGAATGTCCCCTCCTGAAATTCCTGCGGTTTCGAGGCGAACTTTTTGCAGCGGTCGGCGGCGTTCCGGATCAGTACGGCGAGTTCGTCCGGCGTGTACGTTTCCGCACATCGGATGACCGGTTTCAGCGTGCCGAATGCCGTTCCGGCAAACAAACGCAGATGCACGGTATTGTATTCGTAAATACGGTCGCCGTGGCGTCGCGCGTTTAGTTTAGGCATGCGGACAAGAAGCTGCGCCAGTTCATGGCAGATGATTGTGCTTGGTTTGAACTTGTTTTGAGGCGTGCATGCCGCCAGGATTCCTCGCGCGTTGATCGTTCTGCTGACGAACCCGGTTTGTCCGGCGGCTTCTGCGTGAACCGGTCTCTTGCTGATGCGGTCGGCAGTCGTCAGCGGACGACCGGGGCAGATTCCTTTTGTTTTCCGTTCGGATGCGCCGGCGCGGTTCGCTTGAACAGAATGCTGTACGTCGCGTTCAATGATCCTTCCGCCCGGTCCGCTCCCCGAATAAAGCGTCTCAAAGTTCACGCCAAGCTCACCGGCTTTCCTTCTTGCCCGTGGCGATATCTTCCGTTTCGTCTCATGGAGGGATTGAACAGAAACGTATTCCGTTTCGGGTTTCATATCGTTTTCGCATGGAAAGCCCGTCCTTGATCCGGTCGGAGATTGCGTTTTTATATCAGGCGTTTTCTGTTCGCCGGATATCGATTCCAGCTCGGATTCTTCGAAAAACGCGGAATCCGATAAGATCCCGACCGGGCTTCCGACTGCTGCTTCCTCGCCTTCTCCGGTCAGGATCCGCACGAGACATCCGTCCGATTCAGCCTCATATTGAAATGTCGCCTTGTCGGTTTCGAGCGAGAAAACCGGCTGTCCTTTGCGGATGCGGTCTCCTTCCCGCACCAGCCATTTGGACAGAATTGCGCTTTCGTCTGCAACGCCCATCTGGGGCATCCTGATCGCGTTTAACATTATATGCCTGCTCCGGCCGACGATATGTTGAATTTCAGATTTGATTGCTTCCGGTCTTCCGATTACCATAATAATGTATCACAGAATGGTTTTGAATTCAACCGCGATTTGTGATTTATGCATGTCAACATTTGGTCTGTTTAACGCGCATGCGCATGAAGCTGTATTCCGCAATTTGCGCGAACGATGTCTGCGAGATGTTTTTTTGTGTTTTTTCGCGAAACGGGCTTGACAAAGGGGGGATTCGGGTGTATTTTATATGATATCGGTTCTGCAAAGGGCCGGTG
>JBGUKN010000080.1:0-7851 GCA_045114455.1 Victivallales bacterium | reverse complement strand
ACGCCCATGAAACACATGAAACACCGTCTGGCCGCGATCCTGCTCGGCATCGGCATGCTCTTCAGCGCCTCGGCGTCCGTTCACGCGCAGTCGCAGTGGATGGACAAGGTCACGCTTTACTTTCCGAACCGCATTCTGGATATTCTGGACGTTTTCTCCCTCAACATCGGCGTGGGGCTGACCGCGCACGCCGCACTCCGCGCCACGCATGAGGTCGAGATCGGCGGCGGCTTCTCCGCCACTGCGCAGATGATCAAGGACTACAACCGCCAGTACGGGTTCGCCCGCAGGAACGGCGCGTACAGCGAAATCGGCCCGATCGTCGCCACGAACATGGAACGCCGCCCGGCATTTCTGCTCGCAAAGGAATACTGGTGGGACAAGGAGGGGCTCATCTCCCCGTCCGACGAGATCTTCCTGCCGAAGGAAGGCGCGATCGACTTCTGGGAGATCGGCGGCTCGCTCGGGCTCGGCGTCATTGAGGCGGACGTTTCGATCCACCCGGTCGAGATCCTGGACGCCGTGCTGGGCTTCTTCTTCCTCGACATCAGCGACGACGACCTCACGTTCGAAAATTTCCGCTGAGCGGGGGCGCGATCATGGCTATGCTTGAAATCCGCGGCGTCTCCAAGGCCTACGGAAGCACGCCCGTCCTGCGCGGCATCGACCTTTCCGTCGAAACCGGCGAACTCATGTTCCTGCTCGGCCCCTCCGGCTGCGGCAAATCCACGCTCCTGCGCATCGTCTCCGGGCTCATCCGGCAGGATGCCGGGACCGTCGTTCTCGGCGGACGCGACATCTCCGCCCTGCCCCCGGAATCCCGCAATACGCCGATGGTGTTTCAGAATTACGCGCTCTGGCCGCATCTGAACGTCGCCGAAAACATCGAATTCGGCCTGAAGATCAAAAAGCTCCCCCGTGCGGAAGTCAGGAAGACCGTCGACGAGATGCTCGAAGTCGTCGGCATGTCCGACTTCGCGAAACGCAAGGTCAACGAGCTTTCCGGCGGACAGCAGCAGCGCGTCGCCCTCGCCCGTGCGCTCGCGCTCAAAGGCGACATCCTTCTCCTCGACGAACCGCTTTCGAACCTCGACGCCCGCCTCCGCGACCTCATGCGCACCGAAATCCGCCGCATCTGCAAGGAACGCCGCCTGACTGCGCTCTACGTCACTCACGACCGGCGCGAAGCCCTCAGCGTGGGCGACCGCATCGCCGTCATGAAGGACGGTGTGATCCTCCAGCTTGACGCTCCCCGCACTCTGTACACCCGCCCGGCGAACAAGTTCACCGCGGCCTTCCTCGGCGACGCCGATTTCCCGGAGGCAAAGTGCCTGCGGACCGAAAACGGCCTCGCGGTCTTCAGCACGCCGATGGGCGAACTTCGCGTCCGTCTGGACGGACAGCCTGTCCATCCCGCGCCGGGCGACGTCTGCACGCTTATGATCCGCCCGGAGGCCGTCCGCCCCGGCGCCGATCCCGCATCCGTCAACGCGGTTCCGTGCGTCGTCCGAAACAGCGTCTTCCTCGGCGAAAGCACGGGGCTCACGCTGGACGCTTCCGGCTTCATGCTCCACGCAAGCGAATCCGCCGCCCCAGAACGCCGTCCCGGCGACAGGATCACATGCGCCGTCCCGCCGGAAGCAGTCGCCATCCTTCCGCCGGACAAAGCCTCCTGAAGCCGGAGCGAACCGCCATGAAACGTCTTGCGCTCGCGCTGATCGTCCCGGTCCTGCTTGTCATCCTCCCTCTCGTGCTCCGTCCGTCCGCCGACTGGAGCCCGTCCGCGCCGGAACGCCTTGTGGTCATCACGGCGAACTCGGAGCAGATCAAATACGAGTTCGAGCAGGCGTTCCGCAAGTGGTACAGGGAACACCGCGGACGCGACATCATGTTCGACTGGCGCAGCCCCGGCGGCACCAGCGACATCGTCCGGTACATCAACGACCGGTTCGAGGCGGAATTCCGCCTGTACGCGCTTGAGAACGGACTGGAATGGGACCGCGAAACGGCGGCGGCGTTCAAGGATCCCAAGCTCACGGCCGCCGACCATCCTGCCCGCAAACTCTTCCTCGAATCCGACATCGGGATCGACATCGATCTCTTCTTCGGCGGCGGCACCTACGACCAGAGCAAATTCGCCTCGATCGGCTACGCGGTCGGCGCGGGCGTGAAGGAACGCCACCCGGACTGGTTTACCGACGACGTCATCCCCATGTACTTCGCGGGCGAACAGATCTACGATCCGCAGGGCCGCTACTACGGCTACTGCCTGTCCTCGTTCGGCATCGCATACAATTTCCGGCGAATCCGCGAGCTCGGCATCGAGCCGCCGCAGAACTGGGCCGACCTCACCGATCCGGCGTATTCCGGTACGCTCGTGCTCGCCGATCCGACCAAATCCGGCTCCATCAACAAGTGCTACGAAATGATCATCCAGCAGGCCATGACCGAGCTCGGCCCGGAACAGGGCTGGCTGGAAGGGTTCCGCCGCGTCAAACTCCTCGCAGCGAACGCGCGTTCCATCGCCGACGCCGCGGGCAAGGTCGTCCGCGACGTCTCGTCCGGCGAGGCCGCGGCAGGCGTCTGTATCGACTTCTACGGATTCAGCGAGGCCGACTGGTCCCGCCAGACCACCGGCGCGCCGACCATGACCTATGTCATGCCGCGCGGCGGCACCGCCGTCACCGCGGACCCCGTTCAGCTCCTGCGCGGCGCGCCCAACCCCGGCGCCGCAAAGGATTTCATCGACTTCCTGCTGTCGAAGGAAGGCGCGGCGATCTGGCTTCAGAAGCCCGGAACGCCCGGCGGGCCCATCCGGTACGCCCAGCTCCGACCGACCGTCCGCAAGGACAGCCCGCGCGAGATCCCGGCGGAATACCAGAGCATCCCCGACTACCGTCCCTACGACCTCGGCGGCACGTTCGAATACCGGTCCGACTGGACCGGGCGTTATTTCAGCCTAATCCGCGTGCTCATCAAATGCGTCGCGCTCGACCCGGAGGACGACCTCCGCGCCGCATGGAAGGCCATCCTGGACAACGGCGGACCGGAAGCCAATCCCGAGGCCATGGCAGAACTCCTGACGCTCCCCGTCCCCTATGAGAACGCCGCGGACGAATCGAAGTCGCTGGGCGGCACGCCCGCCGAAGCCGCAGCCGCCCGCACCCGCTGGACCGAAGCCGCACGTGCAAGCTATCTGCGAGCAGAGGAACTTGCCCGGAAAAAAGGAACCGCACCGAAATGAAACGTTTTCTCTCCATTTTTCTCGTGCTGGCGGTCCTGACCTTCTTCGCACTGTTCCTTTTCCTGCCGCTCTTCACGGTCGTGGCGGAGGGTTGCGACCCGGCGGTCATGCGTGAAGTCTTCCGCAGCCGCCTGTATCTCCAGGGCATGGCGAATTCGCTCGCCATTGCGGTCGTGACTACGGCGATCGTCTTCCTGATCTCCATTCCGCTCGCCGCGCTCTACGACAAATACGATTTCCCGGGCAAGACCGCGTGTTCCGTGATGATGATGGCGCCGATGATCCTGCCGCCGTTCGTCGGCGCGCTCGGATTCCAGCAGCTCCTCGGCCACTACGGCCTCCTGAACAGCCTGCTCGGCGCGCTCGGGCTGCCCCCGGTCGACTGGCTCGGCGGCAGCGGCAGGTTCTGGAGCGTCTGCGTGATCCAGGCTCTGCACCTGTACCCGATCGCCTATCTCAACCTCATCACGGCGTTCGCGAACATCGACCCGTCACTGCTCGAATCCGCCCGCAACGCCGGAGCCGGACCGTGGCAGAGGTTCCGCCGCATCACGTTGCCCATGCTCAAGCCCGGCCTCCTCGCGGGCGGCAGCATCGTCCTCATCTGGGCGTTCACCGAACTCGGCACCCCGCTCATGTTCGGGTACAACACCGTGACCCCGGTTCAGATCTTCAACGGCGTCACCGAGCTCGGCACCAATCCCGCGGCGTATTCCCTCGTGATCGTCACGCTCGCCGTCTCCTGCCTGCTCTATCTCGGCGCGAAACTCCTGCTCGGGCACGGCACGGCGGCTTCGGCTGCAAAAGGCACGCCGGGCGCATCCGCGCGGAAGCTGAACGGCCCCGCCCGCTGGACCCCGCTTGCGGTCTTCACCGGATTCACGTTCATCGCTTCCCTGCCGCACATCTGCCTCGTGCTGATCGCGTCCTCCTCAAGCTGGAGCGGGACCGTTCTGCCGGAACACTTCTCGCTGATGCACTACCGGAACGCCCTCGGCGACCATCTGGTCGTGCCGAGCATCGTGAACAGCCTGAAATATGCTCTTCTTGCCACGGTCCTGGCGCTGGCCGCGGGCGTGCTGACGGCATTCCTGACCCGCCGCGCGAAGCTCAGGTTCGGCTGGATGCTCGATCTCGTTGCCATGACCCCGCTCATGATCCCCGGCGTCGTGATGGCAGTCGGCTTCCTCGGCATGTCCATCCGCTACCAGTGGGCGGACAGGCTGTTCGACCCGGTCGCGAACCCGGTTTTCCTGCTCGCCGTCGCCTACGCTGTCCGGCGCGTGCCATACGTCCTGCGGTCCGTCGCGGGGGGACTGGACCAGACGCCGGAGGAACTCGAACGCGCATCGCGGAACGCCGGGGCGGGCTGCGGCCGCACGCTGCTGAAGATCACGCTCCCGCTGGTGGCGGCGAACCTGGTCGTCGGCGCCCTGTTCGCGTTCAGCTTCTCCATGATGGAGGTCTCCGACTCCCTGATCCTCGCGCAGAAAGCCGAATTCTACCCGATCACGAAAGCCATCTACGAGTTGTCGCAGTATCTCGGGTCCGGACCGTACACCGCTGCGGCGTTCGGCGTATGGTCGATGTGCTTCCTTGCGTCCATCCTCGCCGCCGCGTCCGTCCTGCTCGGAAAGAAGATCGGCTCCCTTTTCAGCATCTGACGCAGCGCAGCGCGCATGCTCTCCGGCATACTCCGTCATCTCCGTCATCTCCGGCAATCCGGCGAGACCGCGTAAAAAACAAAATTATTCACGTCATGAATTTGTATCGCGGGCGGGGGCATGCTATATTAATAGATGCCGGTTTTTTTGATGTGCCGGCTGTATTCCGCCATTCGTTTTTCCTACTTTTACCCATAGCGAATCCATCATGAGCCAGCTCAAAAAAGAATATCTTTTCACCTCGGAATCCGTCTCGGAGGGGCATCCCGACAAAGTCGCGGACCAGATCTCCGACGCCATACTCGACGCCTGCATGGAGCAGGACAAGGAAAGCCGCGTAGCGCTGGAAACGCTCTGCACCACGGATTTCATCCTGCTCGCGGGCGAGATCCGGACAAAGGCGCAAGTGGACTGGGAAGGGATCGCCCGCGGTGTCGTACGCGACATCGGCTACACCGATCCCGAACTCGGATTCTCCGCTGACACGGCCGAAATTCTCCTGAAGATCCATCAGCAGTCGCCCGACATCGCGCAGGGTGTCGACGCCGGAGAGAACAAGGCGCAGGGCGCGGGCGACCAGGGCATGATGTTCGGATTCGCCTGCACCGAGACCGACGCGCTGATGCCCGCCCCGATCTACTACGCGCACCGTATCGTCGCCGAACTGGCCCGTCTCCGCAAGGCCGAGCCTGAACAATACGGGTTCCTCCGCCCCGACGCGAAGAGCCAGGTATCCGTGCGCTATGTGGACGACAAACCCGTGGCGATCGACGCCGTGGTCGTTTCCACCCAGCATACGAAGGATACGCCGCACGCACAGATCGAAGCCCTCGTGCGGAAAGTCGTGGCGGACGTGGTCCCCGCAGGTTTCCTCACGGAAAAGACCGTCTTCTTCGTGAATCCGACCGGGAACTTCGTGATCGGCGGTCCCGCCGGCGACACCGGACTGACCGGACGCAAGATCGTCGTGGACACCTACGGCGGACGCGGACTTCACGGCGGCGGCTGCTTCTCCGGCAAGGACCCCTCGAAAGTGGACCGTTCCGCGGCGTACATGTGCCGCTATATCGCCAAGAACATCGTGAAGGCAGGTCTGGCTGACCGCTGCCAGATCCAGGTGGCTTACGCCATCGGCGTGACCGAACCGGTCTCCATTTTCGTCGACACCTTCGGAACCGGCAGGATCAGCAACCAGGCAATGGTAAAAACCATCCGTGACGTCTTCGACATGACTCCGGCGGGCATCACCGCTGCACTCGGCCTGAAGGAACGCAAGGGGTGGACTTACCGCCAGACGGCGGCATACGGACACTTCGGACGCGGCGGCTTCCCGTGGGAGGCCACCGACAAGGTGGACGCGCTCCTCGCCGCTGCAAAGAAATACGCGGACTGAATCCGCGCGGGACGATCCGTGATGAACAGCCAGTCTGCCGCAGTCGCCGGTGCGGGAACCGCGATCGTCGATCTGCTGGTCCGCGTCGACGACAGGTTTCTGGCGCAGGAACTGCCCGACGGACGAGGCAACACGACCTGGGTCGACGCCGCCCGCCTGGACGAACTGATCCGATGCCTTCAGGAACGCGGATTCCGTCTCGAAAAAGCGCCCGGCGGCTCGACCGGGAATCTCCTGTGCGGGCTTTCCGAACTCGGTTGCGGCACACGTTTCCTCGGCTGGCTCGGACTCGACGACGACGGCGTATACTACCGCGACACATTTGCCGGATCGGGCGGCGACATCCGTTCCTTCAAGTACCATCCGTCGAAGCATACTGGCCGCTGCCTGAGCCTGGTCTCGCCCGACGCCGACCGCTCCATGGTGACCGACCTCGGCGCCTCCGCCGAAATGCGCGCGGACGAAATTCTGCTTTCCGATCTGGAAGGCACACGGCTTCTGCATACGGAGGGCTATCTGTGCGGACTGAATGACAATACGTTCCTGTCACGCCTCCTTGAACAGGCGAAAAATGCGGGAATCCCTGTGAGTTTCGACCTGGCGTCCTACGGGATCGTTCGGAAATACCGCGCCGGACTCCGCGAGTATTTGGAGCAATACGTCGACATCGTCTTTGCAAACGAGCTGGAAGCGGCGGAATTCGCCGGGACAAACGAACCGGAAGCCATGCTTGACGCCCTCGCCCGGCTCTGTCCCGTCGCCGCAGTCAAACTCGGCTCCCTCGGCTCGCTCGTCCGCATGAACGGCCGCACGGTCAGAATCACGCCGGAACCCGCCGATCCGGTCGATGCGACGGGTGCGGGCGACCTCTGGCAGGCGGGATTCCTGTTCGGGTGGCTGCATCACGCCGAACCGGAAGTCTGCGGACGTATCGGATCCATCCTTGGCGCGGCCGCCGTGTCGAATTTCGGCGCGCGTCTACCGGAAGACCGCTGGCGGGAACTGCGCGGACGCATACGGGCCATGCTTTGAACTTATTACTTCTCCATAATCAACGACAAGGAATTTCTCTCATGACTGCGAAATCTTCCCGGAAAACAAAAGGCGAATATCTTATCCGCGACATCGGACTGGCCGACTTCGGACGCAAGGAAATCGAAATCGCCGAGTACGAAATGCCCGGCCTCATGGCCCTTCGCAAACAATACAGCAAGTCCAAGCCTCTTGCCGGGGTCCGCATCATGGGCTGCCTGCACATGACCATCCAGACGGCTGTCCTCATCGAAACCCTCGCGGAACTAGGCGCCGACCTCCGCTGGTGCTCCTGCAACATCTTCTCGACGCAGGACCATGCCGCCGCGGCGATCGCGAAACGCGGCATCCCCATTTTCGCGTACAAGGGAGAAAGCATCCCGGAATACTGGCAGTTCGTCATGAAGGCGATGGTCTGGCCGGACGGCAAGGGCCCGGACCAGATCGTGGACGACGGCGGCGACGCCACGGGACTGATCCATATGGGCGTGAAGGGCGAACTGAATCCCGCGTTTCTG
>JBGUKN010000079.1:0-6648 GCA_045114455.1 Victivallales bacterium | reverse complement strand
AGGACGCGGCTGTTGTCGCCGTAGCCGGGCCAGAGCCACTTGCCGTCGGCGGTCTTGCGGAACCAGTTCACGCAGAAAATCTTCGGCAGCTTGGCGCCTTCCTTCTTGCCGATCTCAAGCCAGTGCTTGAAGTAGTCGCCCATGTTGTAGCCGCAGAAGGGCAGCATGGCGAACGGGTCGCGGCGGACGGTGCCGGCCTTCACGTCGAGGGCGGCGGCGGTCACTTCGGAACCGACCGTGGAGCCGATGAACACGCCGTGTTCCCAGTTCTTGGACTGGTAAACAAGCGGGAGTGTGCTGGGACGGCGGCCGCCGAAGAGGAATGCGGCGATCGGAACGCCGGCAGGATCTTCCCAGTTGGAAGCGATGGCCGGGCAGTTGCAGGCGCGGGCGGTGAAGCGGGCGTTCGGGTGAGCGGCCTTGACGGGCTTGCCGTCGGCGTCGACCTGACCGGGCTTCCAATCCTGGCCCTTCCAGTCGATGAGGTGCGCGGGAGCTTCGGTTCCGATGCCTTCCCACCACACATCGCCGTCGTCCGTGAGGGCGACGTTCGTGAAGATGGTGTCCTTGGCGCAGGAGAGCATGGCGTTCGGGTTGGACTGCATGCTGGTGCCGGGCGCGACGCCGAAGAAACCGGCTTCCGGGTTGATGGCGTAGAGCTGGCCGTCCGCGCCGAACTTCATCCAGGAGATATCGTCGCCGACAGTCTCGACCTTCCAGCCCTTGATGGTCGGAATGAGCATGGCGAGGTTGGTCTTGCCGCAGGCGGACGGGAACGCGCCGGTGATGTATTTGACTTTGCCGTCGGATTCACGCGTGAGCTTGAGGATGAGCATGTGCTCGGCCATCCAGCCCTCGTCGCGGGCCTGAACGGAGGCGATGCGGAGCGCGAGGCACTTCTTGCCGAGGAGGGCGTTTCCGCCGTAACCGCTGCCGTAGGACCAGATCTCGCGGGTCTCGGGGAACTGTGCGATGTACTTCTTGTCGAGCGGGGCGCACGGCCAGACGCCGTTGTCGCTGGCGCCGTTTTCAAGCGGCTTGCCGACGGAGTGGATGCAGGGGACGAACTCGCCGTCGTTCAGGACTTCGAGGACCTTCGTGCCGACGCGGGTCATGATCTCCATGTTCGCAACGACGTACGGGGAGTCGGTGATCTCGACGCCGATCTTGGCGATCGGGGAGCCGACGGGGCCCATGGAGAACGGGATCACATACATGGTGCGACCGTGCATGCAGCCCTTGTAGAGGCCGCGGAGCGTCTGCTTCAGTTCGACCGGGTCGATCCAGTTGTTGGTCGGGCCGGCTTCTTCCTTCGTCTTCGCGGCGATGAAGGTGCGGGCTTCAACGCGGGCGACGTCGGACGGATCGGAGCGGAACAGGAGGCAGTTCGGGCGCTTCACCGGGTTGAGGCGGATCGCGAGACCGGATTCGACCATTTCGTTGCAGAGGCGGTCATACTCTTCGCGGGAACCGTCGCACCAGTAGAGGTTGTCGGGTTCGCAGAGGGTTGCCCATTCTTTCACCCATGCGACCAGCTTCGGCGCATTGGGGGCGGCATTGAGTTCTTTCATAGTGGAACTTCCTATGGTTTTGGGGTTGTAAGGAATAGTTGGTTGAGTCGTTTCGGTAAATCTATATAATATACACTCGAAACCCGCCGAAATCAAGACGAATCCGGGAATGTTTCGGAAAAAAACGCCGCCGAAACTTTTCCTTCCGGAATTGCCTGAAGCATCCGCCGTTCCACACAGGCAGGGAGGGTCCCCCAGCCCGACTGGCGGAAACATTCTTTTTCCTCTGTTTTTTTATTTTTCGGATTGACTTTCCGGATACCCGGTGTTATTTTTATTGTTTGAATGCCCGGGACGTGCGGAAAGAGAAGCGCGAAACGGCCGTTTTCTGCACACATATTCAACCTTTTTTGAGGAGCACAGCCATGTCTGGAATTTTCAAAGCCTACGACATCCGCGGCATTTACCCGGATCAAATCAACGAGGATCTCGCGGAAAAGATCGGACGCGCATTCGTCGTTTTCACCGGCGCGAAGAAGATCGTCGTGGGGCGCGACATGCGTCCGCACTCCGCCCCCCTGTTCGAAGGCCTCACCCGCGGCATCACGAAACAGGGCGCGGACGTGATCGACATCGGCCTCTGCTCCACTCCGATGTCCTACCATGCCAACGGATTCCTCGGCGCGGACGGCAGCGTGATGATCACGGCGTCCCACAATCCGGGCGAATGGAACGGCTTCAAGCTCTGCAAGGCGCAGGCGGTTCCAATCAGCGGCGACACCGGCATCGCGGACATCCAGATGCTCGTCGAGGCAAACAATTTCCCGTCCGTCGACAAGCCGGGCAAGGTCACGCAGTACGACATCGCCCCGGAATACACCCGGTTCCTGCGCTCCTACGCGAAGATGGATCGCAAGCTCAAAGTCGTAGTGGACTACGCGAACGCCATGGGCCTTTATGAATTTGCCGGCATCAAGGACTTTTTCGAGGTCGTCCCGCTGTACGACACGCTCGACGGCACGTTCCCGAACCACCTCGCCAACCCGCTTCAGGCGAACACGCTCGACGCCATCCGCAAAAAAGTCGTGGAGGTCGGCGCGGACTTCGGCGCGGCATTCGACGGCGACGCCGACCGCTGCGGATTCATCGACGACAAGGGCGAGATCATCCCGATGGACCTCTTCACCGCCCTGATCGCCATGGACATCCTCGGCGAACCCGGCTGCGGCCGCGCCACCATTCTTTACGACCTGCGCAGCAGCTGGGCCGTCCGCGAAGCCATCCGCGACCACGGCGGCAAGCCAAGCATGTCCCGCGTGGGGCACGCGTTCATCAAGAACCAGATGCGCAAGGAAAACGCGGTCATGGCGGGCGAGCTCTCCGGCCACTACTATTTCCGCGAAAACTACGTGGCGGAATCCCAGGGACTCGCCATCATCAAGCTCGCGAACCTGATCTGCAAGTCGAACAAGCGCGTCAGCGAACTCGTGCAGCCCCTCAAGAAATACTACCAGAGCGGCGAGATCAACTCCAAGGTGCCCGACGTCAAGCCCATCCTCGACAAGATCCGTTCCAAATACGCCGACGGCCGCATGTTCGAGCTCGACGGCATCAGCGTGGAGTATTCCGACTGGTGGTTCAACATCCGCGCATCCAACACCGAGCCGCTCCTCCGCCTCATCGTCGAGGCCAAGGACAAGGCCACCATGGAAGCCAAGCGCGACGAGATCCTCGCCGTGATCCGCTCTTAATCAATACGTCAGAAGATGTGCGTAAGCGCAAGCCACGCACTGTATCAGCACCGCTTGCGGTGTGCACGGCTTCCGTTCGCGCACGGGGTTATCCGGGACTGTACAATTTGTGCGGTCCCGTTTTTTTGTGCGGAGAATGGGGCAAAAGAGGTTCAGGAAAGGGAATCCAGCAGATTCGAGACTTTTTCCACGCCCGGGAAATCCCGGAACAGGAATCCGTGCGACTGGAAATAGTCGCTCTCCTCGAGGCGTTCCTTCAGCACGCCGTCTTTTTTCAGCAGGGCGCGGTCGACGCCGAGCAGCAGGCCGCGGTCCGGGCGCTCCTCGCACCAGGTCAGGCGCTGTTCCAGCTGCGCCGCGTGCCAGAGATGGAACAGCTCCATCGGGTATTCGCGGCCGGAGGCATCGTTGCGGAACACAAAATCGGGGAACAGCAGGGACTGTCCGCCAAGCGGGATCCAGCCGGGCATATCGTCGAGTGTCCAGCCGGTCTGCGAGGTGCGGAAATAGTCGGAGAACATGCGGATCTCCTCCGGCCGGTAGGCGACGAAGTTGGCGTAGTGGCTCACAAGGCCGCTGGTCTCGTCCAGTTTGAGCTTGCGATAGTGTTCCTTCCACATGACCTCGGCGGCGATGCTCCAGTGCGGAAGCTGGCAGACGGCGGGAAAGAACGATGCGATCTGAAGGCCGTATTTCGCGCTGTGTTCCAGCACGCTCGCCGGGCCGTCGAACGTGAGGCGGATGGCGTCCTTGCCGGTCATTTCGGCCGTGAAGAGCAGGCGGAAGAACTTCATGTAGCGGAAGAGACGGCGCAGAAATGCCGGATCCTCCTTCGCCGGGATGGTTACGGTCAGCTTCGACGCGAAGAGCAGCAGGGACTGCACCAGCGAGACGTTGTAGCGTTCCGGCACCTCGCGCACCAGCATTTTCTTCATCGGCAGGAGGCGTTCGCACTCCGGCAGGTCGCAGTAGATTCCCTGCGCGAACGTTTCGGCGGCGGACGGGACCGCGGCGAACACGGCGGTCCGGACGTCCTCCAGCGATTCGGGCGCACTGCCGGAACGCAGCAGCGCGGCGGTCCCGCGGAAAAGTTCGACGCGGGCGGCGGGGTAGTCGCAGTCGGCCGGCAGGGAGAATTCGGCGCGGTCACGGACGGTCTTGTGCAGTCCTTCGGCAAGCTTTTTGTCGCGGAAGGCGGCGGCAAGCGCGGCGGCGGATTCGTCGAGTTCGGCGGCGGTCGTCCCCACCCCTTCCCCGTAGAGCAGGATCAGCGCCTCGGCGTAATGCAGGATTTCCGGGTCGTCCGTTTTGACGAACTGCGGTTTCACGGTATCGCCGGAGAGCCGGGCGCGAATGAGATCCTTCGTCAGCATCAGCGATACCTCCGGGAATACGCGCTGTTTTTGCGGCGGCGGTCGCTCACGCTCATCTCGCTGGTCCCGTCGCTCACGAGTTCGTAAAGGACGGCCTCCTTGCCCTCGGCGCGGCGCAGGATGCGTCCGAGCCGCTGGACGTGTTCGCGGGTGCAGCCGCTGCCGGAGACCACGATGCCGATGTTGGCCTCGGGGACGTCCACGCCCTCGTTCAGCACCTTGCTCGTGACGAGGACCGGGTATTCGCCCTGCCGGAACCGCTCCAGAAAGTCCTTGCGTTCGGCGGCCCGGGTCTTGTGGGTCAGCACGGGCAGGCAGAGCGTTTCGCCGATGCGGTACGCGGTGTCGTTGTCCGCAGTGAACACGATGGTGCGCGCGGACGGGTTTTCGCGGATGATGCGCCAGACTTCGCGGAGCTTGGCGGAGCCGCAGCGGGCGATGGCGCGCTGGCGCAGATACGCCTGATACGCCTCGCGTCCGCCGGGACGCCGGGCGCACAGCGCGATGAAGTCGCTCCAGGCGGAGTTGTCCTGGAACCGGATGTTGTTGGCGCGCAGGAACGCCACGTATTTGGAATGCGCGGTATTGTATTCGGCGGTCTCCTCCGGGGTGAGTCCGAGGCGGAGCCGGACGGTGCGGTAGGGCGACAGCACGCCGCCTTCAAGTTCGTTGATCTCGGTCCGGTACACCGGCTGGCCGATCAGGTCGCACATGACGGAGAACGTATCCCCGGTGTCCGGCGTGGCGGACAGCCCCAGGCGGTACGGAGCGAGGCAGAGCGAGGCGGACAGACGGTTCACTTCGCCGGGCAAATGATGGCATTCGTCATAGATCGCCAGTCCGAACTTGTTTCCGATCTGCGGCATGCGGAGCACGGCGGAATCGTAGGTACTGACCGTGATCTGCCGGACGTCGCTGCTGCCGCCGCCGAGCATGCCGACCGGGACCTCGAAGGCGCGTTCGAGCTGGGACGCCCACTGGTGCAGCAGGTCGATCGTGGGCACCACGACCAGCGTGGAACGCCGGACGGAGGAGATCGCCAGAAACGCGAGGAAGGTCTTGCCGGAGCCGGTGGGCATGGCCACGATGCCGCGGCATTTGGCGGCGAGCCATGCGGACAGCGCGGCGCTCTGGTGGGGCATCGGCTTGAACTTCGTGCGGAGCGGCGCGCCGAACACGGTGTAGTCCCGGGCACGGTCATCGGGCTGAATGCCGCCCGCGTACAGCCGCCGCATGATTGCCTCGTAACGGCATGCTTCCGCCCGCCAGGCGCCGATGCGCGGGTCATGGGTCACGAGGTCGGAGACCAGCGCCGCCGCTTCGGGGGAGCCTTCCAGCACGACCGTGCCTTCGTCGAACCTCAGCAGACAGCCGTTTTCCTTCATGATGCGGCCTCCGCCTGAGCCGAAATCGGACAATTCACGGGCAAAAAGGAAGGACCGCATACAGCGTTCCGCACGTCCGTCACCGGATGTCTGAACACGGCCATGAAGCGGTCCTTTCTTCTGGAAAAGCGGAGTAGAGTCGATGAATTATCCGATGACCACCCGTTTGAGGTTTTTCTTGCCTGCCTTCAGGATCAGGGCGCCGTCGGTAAAATCGGCGGCCGTGACCATGCGGTCGATCGTGGCGATGCGTTCGTCGCCGCAGTAAGCTCCGCCGCCCTGGATCAGACGGCGCGCTTCGCTGTTCGTCTTGCAGAGGCCCGCCTGCACGAGGAGCGTGATGATGTTGATGCCCTCGGCGGGGAGTTCGAGGTTGAACGTCGGGAGGTCGGCGGCGGCGACACGGCGGACGGCGGCGAGGTCGATCTTCGCAATTTCGCTGGAGGTCGGGATCGCGCCTGCCTCGTCGGCGAATCCGAACTTGGTGCCGGCGGCGCAGAAGACCTTTTCCGCCTCGGCTTTGCCGTGCGCGAGCGCGGTGGCCTCGTAGGCGAGGATCTCCTTGGCGCGGTTGATGTTGCCGCCGGGGGCGCAGAGGCGTTTGATCTCGTCGACCGGGAGCGCGGTG
>JBGUKN010000078.1:0-75977 GCA_045114455.1 Victivallales bacterium | reverse complement strand
TGTCTGGAACGGCGGCAAGGCGCTGCAGATCCAGCTCGGGATTGGAGAGGACTATTATTCCTACATGCAGGTCTCCAGCGGCGGAATTGCAAGCGACGTCACGGTCTTCGAACACGGCGGACTGCAAATCTACTCCGGCGGCAAGGCAGGCGACGTCACGATCTGCAGCGGCGGGAACATGTACATTTCCCGCGGCACTGCGTCCGGCATCAAAATTGAGTCCGGGGGCGGACTCGGCATCACATACGGCACGGCGACGGACGTCGAATGGACGCCGTTCAACGGTGAGTTGGAAGTCTGGGAGGGTGCGCATGTCACGTTCGCCAACGAACTCACAGGCGTGTACATCGGGACCAACGGGATGCTCGACACGGAGACGGACAAGGTGGAAGGCCGCACGATCGGCGATGTCGACATGGGGATCAAATACTCCGTCAGTGAGGAGATGTACGTGATGTCCGATGGCAAGGCGAAAAGCATCATCGTCGGAAACAATGGGAGCATGTACATGTTCGACGGCGGCACTGCGGACAGCACGACCATCTGCGACGGCGGCGCGATGTATGTCTACAACGGCGGTTCCGCAAACGGCGTCACGGTCAACGGCGGCGAGCTTGCCGTCTACGGCGGCACGGCGACGGATGTCACGATCAACGAAGATGGAGATATTTATGTCGCCGGCGGTTCCGCAAGCGGCGTTACGGTCGATTCGGGCGGTTCCGCAATCGTTGGCAGCGGCGGAAGACTGGACGACGCCACCGTATACAGCGCCTTCTACCGTCAGGGCGGATACATTAATGCATCCAGCGGCGCGGTCCTCTCCGACATCACGCTGCAATACGGCGCACGCCTTTACGTCAGCAAGGGCGCGAAAGTCACCAACGTCACGAGCAGCTACGGCTCCCTCATCATCGCGGAAAAAGGCGCGACCGTGAAGAAGATCAAGGCCCAGGAAGCCGTGTCCCCGGACAGCGATCACAGCGACACGGATAAGGAAACCGGGAACGGATGGAAGGACAAGAAGAAAAAAACGGTCACCGACGCAGTCCTGAATTCCGAAGCGCTCAAGTTCAATAAAGAGATGTACAGCAGTATCGAGTTCGACACGAACGGCCCCATGACGTATGCTCCCTACAACTACAAAAACTATGTCGGATTCACGGACGAGATCGACTTCAAAAAAATCTATCTGGACGGCACGGCCATGCTGAGCTTTCAGATCACCGCCACGGAAGCCGCGAAGTTCACGATCTGGGAGTGGAACGGCTCGAAGATGGTGTCGAAACAGTCGACCGCGCTGAGAGAGCAGCAGGAAAGCGGGGCAAAGGGGAGCATCGGCCCCTCCCTGACGGAATACTATGTCGAAACGAAGGGCATCATCCTCGAGGGCGGCAAGGACTATTACCTCTCGGTGGAGTCCACGAACGCTTCGAAGGGCGGCAACGCGTATTACTACGTGTACCTCGGCAGCAGCAACACCAAGTTCTTCGGGACGCCCAACAACAAGGACGACAAATGGAAGGAACTCACCGACGACTACGATCTCGGGACACTGAGCGAAAACAGGGACAACATCGTGAGGGACTGGGTCGGCTACGATGACAGCGTCGACTACCGGAAATTCACCGTGGGAGAAAAAGCGAGTTTCCGCTTCGAGATCCAGTCTTCGGAAGTCACGAAATTCACGGTCTGGAAATACGACGCGAAGAAGAAGAAACTGGTCTCCCTTCAGAAGACAAGCATCGAGGACAACTACTGGGGCGAATACCGGTACGGAACGACGACCGGCCAGATTCAGCTCGACGCGGGCGAATACTACTTCAGCATGGAGTCCCCGGACGCGAAGAAGGGCGGCAACGCCGACTACAAGATTTCGGTCAAAGTCGGAACAGCCGAGATCAAATCCGTGGTCCTCAAGGATGCGCTCGCCATGCCGGAGACCGCTTCCGACGCCTGCCCGCTCGCCATGCCGGAGTCTTCCGACGAACTCGCCATGACCGACAGCCTGAGCTTTTGTCAGTATGATGCGGATGTCCTCGCGGATGCCTCCGCATCCTCGCTGGCGGGCCTCGACGGTAACAAATCCGCCGTTCTGAACGCGCTGCTGGCGTAAGACAGCCCGAACAAAAACCTCGGGCCGCGCGGAATCCCCCTTGATTCCGCGCGGCTCTTTTCTTTTCGGTTCGGAGGCGTCCGCCCGGAATGATTGAGAAAGTAACGAACAAACGCGAAAAAAAATGCCGGACGGGATTGATTTTCGCTTCGGGCAGGTTATATTAACGTAAAATAGTTTATATCGCCTTATCATTTTCAACCTTTCCAACCAATCAACCAAAGGACAGGAATCACCATGAAACGTATTCTTTCCTCGTTCGCCGCGGCGGCTGTGCTCGCCGTCCTCGCCTCTTGCGTCAACACCGTCAACGCAGTGCCCGAAAACTGCACGCTCTACAGGGCAGTCCCCGGCGCGGAACAGGATCCCGGATATCAGAAGGTAACCACGCCCGCCCTCAGCCAGAACTTCGTCCAGCGCATCGCTGAGAAGAAACAGCAGGCCGAGAAGGAAGGCAAGGACATCAAGCTCGTGCTCGTCGGCGACTCCATCACCCATTTCTGGGAAGGCGGCGGCTTCGGAGGTTTCGGCGGCGGCTTCGGTGGATTCGGCGGCTTTGGCGGTTTCGGCGGTGGTTTCGGCGGCGGCTTCGGCGGCGGCCAGAACAACCAGAACGCCCAGCCCAGCGAGAACAGCTGGAGCAAACTCGCAGTGTATCATCCGCTGAACCTCGGATTCTCCGGCGACCGCACCGAGAACATCCTTCACGTGGTCAAGAACGAGGGCATCTTCGAGCTTATCGATCCTCAGCTCGTCACGGTCATGATCGGCACGAACAACTTCGGCATGCATGAATCCGAACCTGTCGCCACTGCCGAAGCCATCCGCCAGATCGTCCTCGCCATCAAGGAAAAGGCTCCGAACGCCAAGATCCTGCTCTACGGTATCTTCCCGCGCGGCGACGGCCTCGGAAACAAGTGCGCTGAGACGAACGAGATCATCAAGGACTTCGCCGACAACAAGACCGTCTTCTATGAAGACCTCACCCCGAAGTTCACCGACGAACAGGGCAACCTCATCCAGGGCGTGATGAACTTCGACCGCCTGCATCCGGCGGAGCCGGGCTACAAGATCTGGGGTGACTCCATCAAGGCGTTTGCCGACCAGCATGGTATCAAGTAAGAAAGCTCTCTCCTGTCTGATCAACAAAAAAAAGAATAGGACCTATAAGACATATAAGACCTATAGGTCCTATTAAAAAAGCAATCCTGCAAGAGATTTTCTATGAAACACATCTTTTCGTTTTTCGCTGCCGCGGCGGCAGCCCTGCTCCTCGCGGCATGCGCCACGGAACCCGAAGTCGTCTCCACGCTGAACACGCCCGTGCCCGGCGCGGAACAGGATTTCGGATACCAGCGCGTCACCACGCCCGAACTCAGCCGGAACTACGTCCAGCGCATCCAGGAAAAGACCGCGCAGGCCGAGAAGGAAGGCAAGGACATCAAGTTCGTCATGGTCGGCGACTCCATCACCCACTTCTGGGAACAGGCCGGCAAGGCCGTCATGGACGCCGAATTCGCCCAGTACCATCCGCTGGACCTCGGATTCGCCGGCGACCGCACGCAGAACTGCCTGTACGTCATTGAGAAGACCGACATCTTCTCCAAGATCGATCCGAAGCTCGTCATGCTCCTGATCGGCGTCAACAACTTCGGCTGGAACCAGGGCGGCCCCGTCGCCACCGCCGAAGGCATCCGTCTCTGCGTCAACGCCATCAGGGAAAAGGCCCCGAACGCCAAGATCCTGCTTCTCGGCATCTTCCCCGCGGGCAACACGCCCAACGACCAGAACCGCCCGAAGATCGCCGCCACGAACGAGATCATCAAGGGCTTCGCCGACAACAAGACAGTCTTCTACGAAGACCTCGGTCCGAAGTTCCTGACTCCGACCGGCGTCCTCGAACGCGACATCATGGCGGACTTCCTGCATCCGACGGCCAAGGGATATCAGATCTGGGCCGACGCCATCCGTCCCTACCTCGAAAAGTACTGCAAGTAAGTACAGTCCCGCGGGAATTAATTTCCGCGATTCGATCATCTAAACACAAAAAGGACCTATACGACCTGTAGGTCCTTTTTTTGATTTAATATCATTTTTTATGAAATATTTCTTCTCGTTTTTCGCGGTCGCGGCTGTCGCACTGCTTCTTGCATTAGGAGTTCACACACTGGACACCTCCGTGTCCGGAGGAAAATGGGAATTCAGCTATATACGCGTCAGCACGCCCGAACTCAATCGGAAGCATATCCAGCGCATCCAGGAAAAGACCGCGCAGGCCGAGAAGGAAGGCAAGGACATCAAATTCGTCATGGTCGGTGACTCCATCATCCATTTCTGGGAAAAGACCGGCAAGGACGTCATGGACATCGAATTCGCCCAGTATCATCCGCTGAATCTCGGTTTTTCCAGCGACCGCACGCAGAACTGCCTGTACGTCATTGAGAAGACCGACATCTTCTCCAAGATCGACCCGCAGCTCGTCATGCTCCTGATTGGCGTCAACAATCTCAAATCGAAACAGGACGCCCCCGCCGCCACCGCCGAAGGCATCCGTCTTTGTGTCAACGCCATCAGGGAAAAGGCTCCGAACGCCAGGATCCTGCTTCTCGGCATTTTCCCCGCGGGCAACACGCCCAACGACCAGAACCGCCCGAAGATCGCCGCCACGAACGAGATCATCAAGGACTTCGCCGACAACAAGACCGTCTTCTATGAAGACCTCGGCCCGAAGTTCCTGACTCCGACCGGCGTTCTCGAACGCGACATTATGGCCGACTTCCTGCATCCGACCGCCAAGGGCTATCAGATCTGGGCGGACGCCATCCGTCCCTACCTCGAGAAGTACTGCAAGTGATTGATTGAATCCTGTGCCGTTGAGAAGCAAGGCACTACCCGACACACTCTGTGCGAAAAACCGCACAGGGTGTTTTTTTATGGTTTCCAACATCTGTTTTTAGGTCTGTGTACTTGATATTTCTCTTTCCGGTGCTATAGTTTTTGCAGGAAACAATACAGGATTCAGAATACCATGAAAAAAACGGCTTCCCTGCCCCCGGATCTTCTTAAGTCGAAACGCTGGCAATGGCACATCCCGTCCGAAAAGACGGCGGATGCCGTCCGCTCGCTCGTGCTGACCGCTCCGCACCTCGTGAAAAGCACGCCCGTGCGTTCCGTATACCGCTGCGGCGACTATTACCTGAAGTTCGAGCGTTCCCCGAATCTCTGGTCGGCCTTCCGGAAAAGCATACGCCAGAAGTCGCGCGTGGAATACGAAATCGGGCTGAATCTGGCGGCGGCGGGGATCCCGGCTGTGAAATGTCTCGGCTGGGGCAAGCTCGGCGGCACGAACGTGCTGATCACGCGCGCCCTGCCCGGATATATTCCGCTTGACAAATACTATTACGAACAGATCGTCTACGGCGGCGGGAACGCCGACGTCCTTGTGTCGGAGATCGCGGCGTTCCTGAAGAAGTTTTTCGACGCCGGATTCTATCACGGCGACCTCCATTTCGGAAACATCCTCTACAATTCCGGCACGCATTCGCTCGCATGGGTCGACCTGATCGCGATCGAGCATCCGGGGCACGTCGAGCCTGCCGCCCGCAGACTCATGAGCCGGTGCATCGTCACGCTCCGCGAGGGCCTGACCCGTGCGCAGATGCTTCATGCCATCCGCGAAATAGGCGCAGCGGAGACGGATACCGAAGCGGAAACGTTCTTTTTCGCCGAGATCCGGCGCACGGCGCAGCATCTCATCGAGACCTGGGAGAAACGCAGCGGACAGGCGCTGAGCGGATATCCGAAGTTCGCCGACGCCCTTCCCCATCCCGATGCCCCGGACCGCACGATGCTCCTGAGGAAAGATGCCCTGGGGCGTCCGCTTCTCCCGAAGGAAGACACCGCGCACGGGATGCCCGCCGCCGGATTCGAACTCCTTCGTGCGGAAGACGAAGCAGAGGCGGAATGTCTCTATCTGCGCAGCATCTATCTTCAGATGCTCCGGGTCAGGCACCGTCGTGTCGCTGCGTTCGCGCGCCCCGACGAACTCTGGCTGGAGCCTCTGCCCGCCGGACTGGAATCGATGCCCCCGGCTTCGGGCAACGTCGATGCGGCGTTCTTCTGGCGCACGCTGGACGAGGCGATGATCGAAGCGCCCGCGAGCAGCGCCATGCGTCTGCCGGACGGGTCGTTTTACCTGACCGACCTGACCTGCGTTTCCGCCGGATTCGAAGAGTAGGGAAACGAAGTCTCCACTGCGGCAGTGTCCGGCTGCGCTCGGACACACGGAGTGTGTTGAGCAGCGCCCGGCTCCGAAACGGTACAGTGAGGAGGAGCCTCCCCCGCATCAGGATTCCGGCAGATTGCCTTTCGCGTCTTCCGTCCCGAGGAGATCGAGCGTAAATTCCGTATGATGAGTTCCCGGCCCCAGCCGGTATTCCTCGTGTACGTTGACCGTCCAGCCGTCGTCGCCGCCGACGCCCATGTGCGCGCCGTCCACAATCAGCCATGTCCTTTTGCCGGGTTTCAGCTCCCAGCTGTGGTCCGCGGCCATCAGGTCCCACGGAGAAACGTGCAGCGCGGAGAACTGGATTCCCCCGCCGCATACGACGCGCAGTTTCTTCGCCGCGTCGCCGGAAAGTTCCAGCGAGAACACGTCTCCGCGCCCGCCGCATTCGGACGGCACGAGATAGTTCTCGAGCATGGCGGATATGGCGGTTTCCCAGCGTCCGACGAGCGAGGCGCGCTGACGGTCAGGGTAATTCTCGTACGGGCCGCGTCCGAAATACTTCACTTTTTCGAATCCCTCGACGAGCGGGAAGATCATGCCGACGCGCGCCACGGAATGCAGGTCCTCGTCGCGGAAGCTCGCTTCCTGCTGATACTCCAGAAACCTGTTCTGCCCGGAGGAGACGGTCCATTCGACCCGGGAGTCGATCCGGTCCGCGATGCGCGTGGTCACATAAACATGATAATCCCCGGCGCGGGGCGTCTGTTTCCATTTGAATTCCAATAGCTTGCGGTTTGCATGATAGAGTGGTGCCCAGTCCTTCGCGAACGTGCCGTCCGCGTCCAGCATCCGGTCGTTGCAGGTCGGCGCGCGGAAGAATATCTCTTCGGCGGGCGCGGCGAGCAGTTCCGTCCCGTCAGGCCGATTCAGGGAGATCAGGCGTCCGTCCTTTTTGGACCATGCGAACTGCCCGATCGTGAGAGTTTCTTCCGTCTCCGCCGCCTCCATGGAAATCTTTGATTCGACCCAACGGGATTTCCCTTTGAGCCGGGCGGGCGCGACGAGCTTCCGGGCGGCATCGCTGAGCGGGAACTGTTCGCGCGTGATCTCGTGCGACGGTCCGTCGCAGTAGAGGTTCAGGAACCACATGTCCTCCCGGTCTGCGATCTCATCCCGGAACGGCGCATTTACGACCGAGGATTCGAAGCAATCGGTCACGGGGACGTCCAGCGCGCCGGAGCTGACGACATAGCCGTTCCGCGTGACTTCCCAGCGGAATGTCAGGTCGGCGGTCGAAGCGTTGTTGCGTTCGTTGATGACGGTCAGCTTCGTTCCATCAAACTTGAAGCGGATTGGCGACTGGCACACGCGGACTTCCTGTGCGCCGGGATGCGGCTTGAGGGAAGCATCCACGATGCCGTTCAGGACCTGCGTGGGATGCTGCCGGTTGCCCGGATAGTCGAAGTTTTCACAGAAGTCGTTTCCGTAGCCGTAGTTAACTTCGCCGGTCTTCGCAATGACGTTCAGGAGCGCCTTGTCCGCCCAGTCCCACACGAATCCGCCGTGGAATCCGCGGTTTTCGTGCACGAGGTCCCAGTATTGGAAGAGGTCGCCCGTGGCGTTGCCCTTCGCGTAGGCGTATTCGCACATGATGAAGGGACGCGTCTCGTCCGGATCGTCCATGACCGCCCGGACGTGTTCGACGCGCGGATACATGGGGCAGCGGATGTCGCTGACGGACGGGGGCGGATTGCAGCTTTCGTACTGCACGGGCCGGGTCGGGTCGGTGAAGCGGATCCAGTTCGCCATGGCGGCATGGTTCGCGCCGCAGCCCGATTCGTTGCCGAGCGACCAGAACCCGACGCACGGGTTGTTGCGGTCGCGGAGCACCATGCGTTCGGCACGTTCCAGAAAGACCGGCCCCCAGGCGGGGGTTTTCGCGAGCTGTGAGCCCAGGCCGTGCGTCTCGATGTCGGTCTCGTCGGCGAGCAGCAGGCCGTATTCGTTGCAAAGTTCGTACCAGCGGTTGTTGTTCGGATAGTGGCTGGTGCGGACGGCGTTGAAGTTGAGTTTCTTCATCGTCTTGATGTCGAGACGCATGTCCTCCTCGGTCACGGCAAATGCGTGCTTCGCGCTGAAATCGTGGCGGTCCACGCCGCGCACGATGAGCCGCCGCCCGTTCAGCAGGACGTCCCTTCCCCGGATCTCGATCTGACGGAATCCGACCGGCACATACTGGACTTCCATCGTCATGCCTTCGTCATCGACGAGATGCAGAAAGAGCTTGTAAAGGTACGGTGAATCCGGGGACCACTGTTCGGGCGCGGCGACCTTCATGGAGATCGCGGCCGCGCCGCGTTCGGTCGGCGGTCCGTACATGCTGGTCTGGCCGCAGAACTTCACCGGTTCGCTCTCCGCGACGAGCCTGTTGTCCGCGTCCAGCAGACGCGCCTTCACGCGGACGCCGGGATACCATGACGTCGCGACGTCCCCGACGGGCTGGCGCGGCAGGGCGCGCGTCTCCACATAGGCCGTAATGTCCAGATTCGCGTCGGATTTGCCGTGCCGTTCGTTCTCCGCCGGGTCGATGAACGTCGTTCTGACCGACCAGTCGCGCAGATGCACCGGGGACAGCGCCATCAGGCGGACGCCGCGATAAATGCCGCTCATGCGCCAGACGTCCTGGCATTCCAGGTACGACCCGGTCGAGAACCGGTACACCTTCACCGCGAGCATGTTTCTGCCGGGCTTCAGGAGATTCGTGACGGCGAATTCGGACGGCAGGCGGCTGTCCTCCGCATACCCCGCGTACTGTCCGTTGATCCAGAAGTCGTACGCGCTGTCCACGCCGTCGAACACGATCCGCACGTCGCGTTCCAGCCACTCCTCCGGGACCTCGAACGTGCGGCGGTAGCATCCGGTCGGATTGGCATCCGGCAGGAGCGGCGGATTCGCTTCCTTCTGGAACAAGTAGATGTTGTTGAGGTAGACGCCGCGGTCCGGGATCCGCATGTCGCTTTGCCAGTTCGACGGCACGGCCATATCGAACCAGTCCGCATCGTCGAATTCAGTTTGAACGAAACCGTCCGGCGCTTCGTCCGGTCTGCCGAACAGCTGAAATTTCCATGTCCCGTTCAGGTCCAGCGTGTAGTTCGACGGCGTCATCCGGTATGCTTCGGCAGAGGATTCATCGAAGAACGTCCCGTAGACGGGCGCATGCATCGGTTCCCGGTTGACGCCGGTGGTTCGGAAATCAGCGAAATGCCGGGGCGATGCCGAGTTCGATCCGGCGGGAGCAAAAGCAAAGAGATGGTGGGGATGCCGCTTCATGGAATATCCTTCGGATTGAAAGAGGAGCCGCTGTGATTCGTTTTATCAGACTATACATCGATCCGGTCAAAAGTCAAGCGGAAAACGTTTTGTCCGGCTTTTTTTGGATTGCGCATATGAAAGAAAAATCCCGCGCCATGCTTGCATTTTCCAGTTCAGCGGGGTATATTATAATTTGTGTTAAATGTTATGGGCGATTAGCTCAGCTGGTTAGAGCGTCATGCTTACACCGTGAATGTCGGCGGTTCGAACCCGTCATCGCCCATGTTTTCCCGTTTTTTCAAACCATTCAGATACAACGGAGAACCTATCATGCATGAGTTCAGAACGCATACCTGCGGAGAACTGAGAAAAAGCGACGTCGGAATCAATGCACGCCTTTCCGGCTGGATCCACAGCGTGCGCGACCACGGCGGCATCATCTTCATCGACCTGCGCGACCATTACGGCAAGACCCAGGTCGTGATCGACCCGACCAAGGATTTCTATCAGGAACTCGAACGCTGGCGCGTCGAGACGGTCGTGTGCTTCACGGGCAAAGTCGTGGCCCGCACGCCGGAAACCGTGAATCCGAAGATCTCGACCGGCGAGATCGAACTCGTGGCCGATGAAATGACCGTGCTCGGCGAGACCGAGCAGCTGCCGTTCCTCGTGGCGAAAGACGAGGACGCGCCGGAAGCGCTCCGCCTCAAATACCGTTTTCTGGACCTCCGCCGCGACGAGCTCCACAACCACATCGTGATGCGTGCCAAGCTCATCGAGTCCCTGCGCCGCAAGATGTGGGACCTCGGGTTTACCGAGTACCAGACCCCGATCCTGACCAGCAGCTCCCCGGAAGGCGCGCGCGACTACCTCGTGCCGAGCCGCGTTCACCCCGGCAAGTTCTACGCCCTGCCCCAGGCTCCGCAGCAGTTCAAGCAGCTTCTGATGGTCGCCGGGTTCGATCGCTATTTCCAGATCGCGCCGTGCTTCCGCGACGAAGACGCGCGTGCCGACCGTTCCCCTGGCGAGTTCTACCAGCTCGACATCGAGATGAGCTATGCCACGCAGGACGACATCTTCGCGATCCTGGAAGACCTCCTCACGGACATCTTCCCGAAGTTCACGGATAAGCAGATCAGCCCCGCCCCGTTCCCGCGCATTCCGTTCCGCGAATCCATGGAACGCTACGGCACGGACAAGCCCGACCTCCGCAACCCGCTTGAAATGATCGACGTCACCGACGTCTTCAAGGACAGCGGATTCCAGGCGTTCTCCAAGACGGTCGCCGCGGGCGGCGTCGTGAAGGCGATCAAGGTCTCCGGCATCGCGAAGGCGGACAATCCGCAGCCGCGCCGTTTCTACGACGAAATGATCGCGTTCGCGCAGGAATGCGGCGCGAAGGGCATGGCGTACATCATCTGGAGCGCGGGCGAGACGAAGAGCCCGATCGTGAAGTTCCTCACCGGGAACGAACTGCCCGCGCTCGCCGAAAAGGCAGGCATCCAGGACGGCGACGTGCTGTTCTTCCTTGCCGACAAGCGCGCCCTCGTGAACTCCGTGGGCGGCAAGGTGATCGGCGAACTCGGACGCCGCCTCGGCCTCATCGACCCGAACGTCTTCAAGTTCTGCTGGATCGTCGATTTCCCGATGTTCGAGACCGACGAGGAGACCGGCGCGCTGATCTTCTGCCACAACCCCTTCTCCATGCCGCAGGGCGGGATGAAGGCCGTCGAAACGCAGGACCCGCTGGACATCGTGGCGTATCAGTACGACATCGTGTGCAATGGCATCGAACTCTCCTCCGGCGCGATCCGCAACCACCAGCCCGAACTCATGTACAAGCTCTTCGAGATGTGCGGCTACACCCGCGAGGTCGTCGACGACAAGTTCGGCGGCATGATCCGCGCGTTCAAGCTCGGCGCGCCGCCGCACGGAGGCATCGCCCCCGGCGTCGACCGCATGGCCATGCTCCTCGCCGATGCCCCGAACATCCGCGAAGTCATCGCCTTCCCGTTCAACCAGCAGGCCGAAGACCTGATGATGAACGCCCCGGCGGCAGTCGACATGAAACAGCTGCGCGAACTCCGCGTGATCCCCGTCCCGCAGGAGCTCAAATACGAAGAGACCTTCAAGAAACTCCTGGCGGAAGCAGAACGCATCCGCGCCGCGGAAGCAGCTGCCGCCGCCATGAACGCATCCGCGGCTCCGGAGCAGAACTGAACCCGCCCCGGGCCGCCTGCCCTGCCGCAACAACGGAGGACCGGCATGCCAGCCAAAAGGACGAAACAGACCATCAAGCGGAAAACCGCCGGACAAAAGTCCAAAAAGACGAATCCGCAGCGCAGCACGCTGCAGATTTCCGTCCACCGGACGCAGGCGGTCTTCCTGCTCCTGCTGTTTGCCCTGATCGGCATCCTGATGGGCATCGGCGTCTGGAAGGCAGGCTCTTTCCTGCTCAACTACTCGGACCGGGCCACCCGCTACGACAAGCTGATCGTGAACGCCGGACGCCGAAACGGCGTGTATCCGCCTCTTCTGAAGGCAGTCATCTGGAAGGAAAGCAGGTTCGACGCCTCGGCCCGCGGCAGCAAGGGTGAGATCGGGCTGATGCAGGTCATGCCGCAGTCCGCCGTGAAGGACTGGGAGAACACGTTTCACCGCCATGTGCCGTCCGACGGTGCGCTGATGGATCCCGAACTGAACATCGAGATCGGTTCATGGTTCCTCGGCCGTGCGCTGGACAGATGGAAAGACTACAACGAGGCGGAAGCGCTCGCGCTCTGCGAATACAATGCAGGCATCCAGCGCGCCGAATCGTGGAAGCCGCTTCTGCACGACGGCAAGGTCCTGCCGAACATCGACATCGAATCCACGCGCAAATACGTCCGGGATATCCTCGAACGGCGCGAACAATATGAACATGACTGGAAATGGGAGAAACTCAAATGAACAAACGTTTCCGCCTGATGAAATCCCCCGCCCTGCTCGCTGCCCTGCTCGCCCCCTGTGTGTTCCTCTCCTCAGGACTGGACGCAAAGGACAAAGAGCCCGTACGCCACTGGGATTTCCAGAATTCGAAACTCGACAGCGACAAGATCCCGGACGGCTGGAGCTACCGCGGCAAACCCGGCACCCCCGACGTGAAGTATGAGATCGTCGAGGACAAGGAGCTGAAACACAAGGTCCTGCACATCACCTCCGACAAGGCGTCCGGCGTCATCATGGTCGACTGCTCCGACGTCGATCTGGAGAAATACCCGATCATGCGCTGGCGCTGGAAAGCAGTCACGCTTCCCACCGGCGCGGACGCCACGGTCAAGTCCAAGGACGACCAGGGCATCGCCGTCTACGTCGGATACGGCAAGCTCACGCAGAGCAGCATCTCCTACAACTGGCAGACCGAGACCCCAAAGGGGAAATCCGGCAGTTCCACCTACAACTGGGTCGTTGATGTCGACTGGTTCACCCTGCGCGACAAGAACGACAAGATGGACACATGGTTCGAGGAGGAAGTCAACGTCCGCGACGACATGAAGAAGATCTTCAAGAAGATCCCGTCCGGCTGGGCTCTCAGCATTTCCTCGAACAGCCAGTACACTGCGTCGAAAGCCGACGTTTATCTGGACTACGTCGAGTTCGCCGAAAAGAAGTCCGGCGATGCGAAGAAGGACGAGAAGAAAGACGAGAAGAAAGACAAGTAACTTCTGTTCGTTCTTCCCTCGGGATTATAACTTTTCAGGCTGGCGGATCGCACATCCGCCGGCCTTTTTGTATTCTTCTGACAACCGCGAAATCGTGTCATGCGATCAGAAAAGTTTTTCAGTAAAAAATCCTGCGTCTTTTTTGAGAAAACGGGTTGCAACCGGCGGAGCACAGCATATATTATTTTGATTTCCTTTCCGGATTATCCCCATGCAACAAAGACGGAACATCAGCATGTTTCGTTCGGAACTCGCCCATCAGGAGAAAGACCATGAACAAACTTCAGGCGAAACGCAGTAAATTCGTGTGGTACGACGACAGCCTCCCGTTCGAGGAGCGCGTGGAAGCGATCATCAGGGCCATGACCGTAAAGGAAAAGGTCAGCCAGCTGCTTCACGACGCCCCGGCAGTCGAACGCCTCGGCATTCCCGCCTATAACTACTGGAGCGAATGTCTGCACGGCGTCGCCCGAGCCGGCATGGCGACGGTGTTTCCGCAGGCCATCGGCATGGCCGCCACGTTCGATACCGACCTGGAGTACCGCATGGGGTGCGCGATCGCCGTCGAGGCGCGCGCGAAAAATGCCGCTTCGCGCAGGTTCTCCGGCGACGGCAGCACCCCGATCTACCGCGGGCTGACTTTCTGGAGTCCGAACATCAACATCTTCCGCGATCCGCGCTGGGGACGCGGGCAGGAAACCTTCGGCGAGGACCCGTATCTGACCGGGGAAATGGGCGCCGTGTTCGTCCGCGCACTTCAGGGCGACGATCCGAAATACCTCAAGCTGGCAGCCTGCGCGAAACATTTCTGGGGGCACAGCGGACCCGAATCCGAACGCCATCAATTCGATGCGAAGATCAGCAAGCGCGACGCCGCGCAGACCTATCTGCCCGCGTTCAAAAAGCTCGTGACCGAGGCGAAAGTCGAATCCGTCATGGGCGCATATAACCGCACCAACGGACAGGTTTGCTGCGGCAGCGCGAAGTACATCAAGGAACTCCTCCGCAAGAAATGGGGCTTCCGGGGACATTTCGTCTCCGACTGCTGGGCCATCATGGACTTCCACCAGCACCACAAGGTCACGTCCGACCAGACCGCCTCCGCCGCCTACGCGCTGAAGAACGGCTGCAATCTCAACTGCGGCTGCTCCTACGAAAAGCTCCTCGACGCATACGAGAAGAAAATGATCCGGGAATCCGACCTCGACGATGCCCTGCGCCATGTGCTGATGACCCGCATGAAACTCGGCTGTTTCGACCGCGACGAGCTTGTGCCGCTGGCGAAGATGCCGATCTCGAAGGTCCACTGCGCCGAACACCGCGCCATTGCGCTCGAGGCCGCGCGGAAGTCCGTCGTCCTCCTCAAAAACGACGGCATCCTCCCGCTCAAGTCCACGGCGAAACTCAATCTCACCGGTCCTAATCTGACCAGCCTGCCCGCGCTCTGGGGCAACTACAACGGCTTTTCCGACCATATGACCACCGTCCTGGAAGGCATCGCCGCCAACGCCGATCCCGCCACCAGCTTCGAGCCGCGCAACAGCGTGCCCCTGAACGGGCCCGCAGTCGACCTCTCCACCCGGAGCTGGCTCTACGACAAAAAATATCCGGTCATCGCGGTCGTCGGGCTCGACGAGTCCATCGAGGGCGAGGAAAGCGACAGCACCGAACGCAACTCCATCGCCCTGCCCGCCTCCCAGCGGTCCATGCTCGACTACCTTTACAAGGAAGGCTTCCAAGTCGTCCTCGTCGTTATGGCCGGCTCTCCCATCGACCTCCGCGAAGACTTGAAGAAGGCTGCGGCAATCGTGTACGCCTCCTATCCCGGCGAGGCGGGCGGAACGGCCATAGCCGAAGTCCTCTTCGGAAAAACCTGCCCCTCGGGCCGTCTCCCGTTCACCATCCCGAAGAACCCGAAAAAACTCCCGGATTACCACGACTACAGCATGGCGAACCGCACCTACCGCTACATGAAGGACAACATCCTTTTCCCGTTCGGGTTCGGACTCAGCTACACCGAGTTCGCGTATTCCAACGCCCGCGTCGTCGATTCCCTGGCGAAGAAGAGGCGCGCGACCGTTTCCGCGACAGTCACGAACGTCGGCGACTGCGCGGGCGACGAGGTGGTCCAGCTGTACATCAGCCACACGGACCCCGGCGTGGAAGCCCCGCTTGTCGAATTGAAGGGGTTCAAACGGATCCATCTCGAAAAAGGCGGGACCGCCCGCGTGTCGTTCGAGATTCCCGCCGAGGCGTTCCAGCTCGTCGACGCGCAGGGACGCTGGTTCATGCCGAAGGACGACGTCGAGATCTTCTTCGGGCACGACAGCCGTACGCTGGCATCGAAAGTCCTTACGCTCAAACTCGCGAAGTAACCTTTCCACGTCACACCTTCCGGCGGCATGTACGCGTGTCGCCGCTTTGAGGGCGGTCCGTTTTCGTCGGGCCTGCCCTCCTTTTTGCGGAAAAAAAGCCTCGCCCGCTTGCAAAACGCGCGCATGTGCTTTATATTTAGATGGACTTTTTTACCAAGAATCACACAGAAACGGAGAATCCCCGAATCATGGACTACGATTTTACCGCCATCGAATCGAAATGGCAGAAATACTGGGACGAACATCAGACGTTCCAGGCGAAAGAAGACCCCTCGAAAAAGAAACTCTATGTCCTAGACATGTTCCCCTATCCCAGCGGCGCCGGACTTCACGTCGGTCACCCGGAAGGATACACCGCCACGGACATCTATTCGCGCTTCAAACGCATGAACGGCTTCAACGTCCTGCACCCGATGGGCTGGGACGCGTTCGGACTCCCCGCCGAACAGTTCGCCATCGAGACCGGCACGCATCCGTCCGTGACGACCGCGAAGAACGTCGCGAACTTCAAACGCCAGATCAAATCGCTCGGTTTCAGCTATGACTGGAGTCGCGAGATCAACACCACCGATCCGAAATACTTCCGCTGGACCCAGTGGATCTTCCTTCAGCTCTACAAGAAGGGACTCGCCTACATCGACGAAGTGCCCGTGAACTGGTGTCCCGCGCTCGGGACCGTGCTTGCGAACGAAGAGGTCATCGACGGCCGAAGCGAACGCGGCAACCATCCGGTCATCCGCCGCCCCATGAAGCAGTGGGTCCTGAAGATCACCGCCTATGCCGAACGCCTCCTCGCCGACCTCGACGGCCTCGACTGGCCGGAGGGCATCAAGGAAATGCAGCGGAACTGGATCGGCCGCAGCGAAGGCGCCGAGGTCGTGTTCCAGCTCGACGGACATCCCGGCAAGTCCCTGACCGTGTTCACCACGCGCCCGGACACGCTCTTCGGTGCGACCTACATGGTCCTCTGCCCCGAGCACGAGCTCGTCGACGAGATCACCACGCCGGAGCACGCCGAGGAAGTCGCCGCCTACAAGAAGCGCACGGCATCCATGAGCGACCTCGAGCGCACCGGGCTCAACAACGAGAAGACCGGCGCGTTCACCGGCGCATACGCCATCGACCCGGTGAACGGCGCGCGCATCCCGATCTGGATCTCCGACTATGTGCTGGCTTCCTACGGCACGGGTGCGATCATGGCGGTCCCCGCGCACGACGACCGCGACTTCGCGTTCGCGCAGAAGTTCAATATCCCGGTTATCTGCGTGATCCGTCCCGACGAGGCCGCCGCCGCGAAGGACAAGGTCGACATCGACGGCGTGCTCGCGGGCAAAGTCTGCTGGATCGGCGACGGTCCGCTCATGAATTCCGCGAACGCCGACGGCCTCGATCTGAACGGCCTGCATGTGGACGCCGCAAAGAAGCGCATCATCGACTGGCTGGAATCGAAGGGCATCGGCAAGCGCACCGTGAACTACAAGCTCCGCGACTGGCTCTTCAGCCGCCAGCGTTACTGGGGCGAGCCCTTCCCGATCATCATCATGGACAGCGGCGAGATCCGCATGGTCCCGGAAGACGAACTCCCGCTCACCCTCCCCGAAATGAAGGACTTCAAGCCCTCCGGAAACGGCGAATCCCCGCTCGCGAACGCGAAGGACTGGGTGGACTACGTCGATCCGAAGACCGGCGAACACGGCCGCCGCGAGACCAACACCATGCCGCAGTGGGCCGGTTCCTGCTGGTACTACCTCCGCTACATCGACCCGCACAACGACCAGGCGTTCATCGACCCGGCGAAGGAAAAATACTGGATGCCGGTCGACCTGTATGTCGGCGGTGCGGAACATGCCGTGCTGCATCTGCTTTACGCCCGGTTCTGGCACAAGGTCCTCTTCGATCTGGGGCTCGTCTCCACGAAGGAACCGTTCCAGAAGCTCGTCAACCAGGGCATGATCCTCGGCACGTCCTACAAGGACGCCCGCGGCGCGCTGGTCCCGACCAACCTCGTCGACCTCACAGGACCCGAACCGAAGCACAAGGAGACCGGCGAGAAGCTCGTCGAATTCCCCGCAAAGATGTCCAAATCGCTCCGCAACGTCGTCAACCCCGACGACGTGATCCGCGAATACGGCGCCGACAGCATGCGCCTCTATGAAATGTTCATGGGGCCGCTGGAGGCCGTCAAGCCGTGGAACACCCGCGGCGTCGAAGGCGTCTTCCGGTTCCTCAAACGATCCTGGCGCATGATCATGCAGACGCCGGTCGTGGACGAGCCCGTTCCCGCCAATCTCCGCCGCCTGCTCCACGCCACGATCAAGAAAGTCACGGAAGACACGGACACGCTCAACTTCAATACCGCCATCAGCCAGATGATGATCTTCCTCAACGACTTCTCCAAGCTCGAAAAGATGCCGCGCGAAGCCGCCGAAACATACGTCCTGCTGCTCGCCCCCTACGCCCCGCACATCGCGGAGGAAATGTGGGAAGGGCTCGGAAAACAGGCGCCCGTCTCCCTGGCACAGTGGCCGTCCGTCGACGAAGCCCATTTGCAGGTCGAGGAACACGAGATCCTCGTGCAGGTCTGCGGCAAGCCGAAGGCGCGCATCATGATGCCCGCCTCCCTCTCCGCCGAGGAAATGCAGAAGAAGGCTCTGGAGGATTCCGCCGTTTCCGCCGCGCTTGCGGGGAAGACCGTCGTGAAGGTCATCGCCGTCCCTGGCCGCCTCGTCAACATCGTAGCAAAGTGAACATCCCATGACCAGCGAACAAGATTACATTGAACTGTTCGAACAGTACGAGCCGGTCTGCATCGACCTCGGGCCGGGCGTTCTCACCGACCTTTCCGCGGAGTTCCTGCTCTCCGATGAAAAACCCGTCGTCACGTTCGTGATCGGAAACAAGTCCATCACGAAATCCGGCGCGCGGGCCGACATGACGAACATGGTGCTCCATTATGAATTCGAGTCCCGCATCGTGTGCGACATCCCCGCCGAACCCGACCTGGACGACGTCGCCCGCATCCGCGAGGCCATCGAACAGAGCGGTTCGTCGGAAGTCGTCGCCATCGGCGGCGGCAGCGTCATCGACGCCGCGAAAGCCGCCTGGATCGCGCATCAGACCGGGCTCGACGTCTCCGAACTCTTCGGGTCCGGCAGGATTTCGGAGAAGTTCCCCGGGAAAGAGTTCAAACGCATCATCGCGGTTCCGACCACCGCGGGCACCGGTTCCGAGGTCACGCCGTATTCGAACATCGTTGACCGCGCCGCAGGCGTCAAACGGCTTATCGCCGACAAACAGATCGTTCCGCGCATGGCGCTCATCGATCCGTATTACGGACGCTCCATGCCGGACAGCCTCACCGCCGCAACCGCGCTTGACGCCCTCACGCACAACATCGAATCCATGCTGAACACGGGCGCGCCGGAAACGAAGTTCGCCACGAACCAAAACGCCGTGTGCGCAGTCCGCCTCATCGTCGGGAATCTGCCGCTCGTATTCCGCGATCCGAATGACGTGAACGTCCGCGAACGCCTCTGCGCCGCAGCGACCATCGGCGGCATGCAGATCGCCGACCGTCCGACCTCGCTTCCGCACCTCGGCAGTTTCTCGTTCTACGGCAAAGTCCCGCACGGGATCGCCGCAGCCATGCTCCTTCCGCCATTCTGGCGTTATTACCTCGCGGAAAAGGCCGTCGCGGAACGCACCATGCTGCTCGCCGGCGTCTTCCCGTCGGAGGCGCCGCAGAAGACCCCGGACGACGTCGTGAATGCCGCTGCGGCTTTCATCGCGCAATATGCCGGCGTCCCGAAACTCTCCGCGCTTTCCTGCTTCAACGCCGCCATGGTCGACAAGATCGCGGCCGACGCGGTCAAGAATCCGATGAAGCTCGCTTCCGCGCCGCGTCCGGTCCCCGCGGAATCCGCCGCGAAGATCATCTCGGGAATTCTGAAAAAGGAGCTCTGACCATGAAAATCGTGTTCGCGCCCGACAAATTCAAGATGTGCATGAAAAGCTCCACGGTCTGCCGTGTCATGCAGAAGGCTTTCCGCACCGTCTTCCCGGACGCCGAACTCGTTTCAGTTCCGGTTTCCGACGGCGGCGAAGGCATGACGCGCGCACTGGCCGACGCCCTGCACGGGGAGATCCACACGGTCAGGGTTACCGGCCCGGACGGCAATTCCGTCGAAGCCGAGTTCGCCCTCATCAACAACGGCCTGACCGCCGTATTCGAAATGGCGTCCGCCAGCGGACTTTATCTGGTCCAACCGATCAAGCGCGACCCGATGACCGCCACGACTTACGGCACGGGCGAAGTCATCCGCGCCATCCTGGACCTCGGCGTCCGCGATATTCTGATCGGACTCGGCGGGTCCGCCACGGTCGACGGCGGCGCGGGCATGGCGCAGGCGCTCGGCTACAGCCTGCTCGACCCGCGCGGACGCGAACTCCCCCGGGGCGGCGGCTCGCTTCATATGCTGTCGCGCATCGCCATCGCCGGAGCGGATCCGCGCCTTCAGGAAACGCGCATCACGACCGCATGCGACGTCCGCAACCCGCTTTCCGGCCCGTTCGGCGCGGCGCAGGTCTACGGACCGCAGAAGGGCGCCACGCCCGACATGGTCGCGAAGCTCGACCACAATCTCCGCCACCTCGTTGCAGTCTGGGAACGCCAGTCCATGCTCCTGCCGAAGGAAATGCCCGGCGACGGCGCGGCGGGCGGGCTCGGCGCAGGTCTCCGCGCCTTCTGCGGCGCACAGCCGAAATCCGGCGCGGAGCTCATCCTCGACGCCATTTCCTTCCGGCGCCAGATCGCGGACGCCGACCTTGTCGTGACGGGCGAAGGCCGGACCGACTCCCAGACTGCGGAAGGCAAGCTCTGCTGTGCGGTCGCGCAGGCCGCACACCGCGAGAATGTCCCCGTTCTGCTGCTCTCCGGCGCGATTGAGGGCGCCCCGGAAGAGATCGCAAAGACCTACGATTTCGCTTTCAGTTCGTCCACAGGACGCCGCACGCTCGACGAAGCCATGGCGGCCGCCGCTGACGACCTTTACTTCACGGCGGTCAATGCCGCCAGGCTTTTCCAACACAGCGCACGCTCATGAACACCGCACCCGCAGCAGAACAGCCGGGCCGCACCGGCATGATCCTGATCCTCTCCGGTCCCAGCGGCTCGGGAAAATCCTCCATTTACAAAGCCGCCATCGGCGACCTCGGCGGCATCGAATTCTCCGTGTCCTGCACCACGCGGCAGCCGCGTCCCGGCGAGGTCGACGGAAAAGACTATTACTTCATCTCCCGGGAGAAGTTCGATGCACTCGTCGCGGAAAACGCCTTCGCGGAACATGCCGAGGTACACGGCAACTGCTACGGCACGCTCAAGACCGAACTCCTCGACCGCATCCGGCGCGGGATCGACGTCCTGCTCGATATCGACGTCCAGGGCGCCGCGCAGCTCCGCGCGCTCTGTTCCGACTCCCCCGAATTCTGCGAGGCATGCGAGTTCATCTTCATCATGCCGCCATCTTTCGAGGAACTCGAACGGCGTCTCCGCACGCGCGGCACGGAAACCGAGGAGTCCATCCTCCGCCGTCTCGCCAACGCAAAGGGCGAAATGGAGCACGCGCATGAATACGACCATATCATCGTGAACGACGACCTCGCGCGGGCTGCACGGGAATTCACCGACCTGATCCTCGGTCTCCGCAACGATCCGAAACGCACATCCAATATCTGACCACCACCCCGGAGTATGTACATGAACGGAAAAAACATCATCCTCGGCGTCACGGGCGGCATCGCCGTCTACAAATCCGCCGACCTCTGCTCCAAACTCGTTTCCGCCGGATACGACGTGCGCGTCGTCATGACTGCAAACGCGCTCCGGCTCATCTCCTCGCAGATATTCCTCACGCTCTCGAAAAACCGCGTGCTGACCGACCTGTTCGAAGAGTATCAGCCGCGCCCGGAACATGTCGACTGGGCGGAATGGGCCGATCTCCTCGCCGTCGCGCCCGCCACCGCGAACTTCATCGGCAAGTACGCGTCCGGCATCGCAGACGATGCGCTGTCCACCACGGCGTTGGCGTTCCGCGGGCCCGTTCTGCTCGCGCCCGCCATGAACGAACATATGTGGAACAGCCCGATCGTGCAGGACAACCTCGCGAAGCTCGCGGAAAAGCTCGGCGTCCGCACCGTCGGCCCCGACACCGGACACCTCGCCTGCGGCACGTCCGGCAAGGGACGCATGGCCGAGCCCGCCGACATCCTCGAAGCGATCCGGGCGTTCTCCGCATGAACCTGCTGATCGTCGAGGAACGCGACCTGTCGCCCGAACGCGAATTCACGGTTGGCGACGATCACGCCGAACACATCTTCTGCATCCTTCACGCGAAGCCCGGCGACACCATTCGCGCCGGGATCCTCGGCGGTGGCATCGGTACGGCGCGCATCCTCGAAACGTCCCGGCATTCCGCCCGGCTCCGGCTGGAAGACACGTCCAATCCGCCTCCCCCGCCTTCGAACATTCTCCCCGTCATCGCCCTGCCCCGTCCGCAGAGTTTCAAGAAGACGCTTCACTTCATCGCATCGTCCGGCATTCGCCGCGCCGTGTTTTTCCATGCCGCGAAGACCGAAAAAAGCTACTGGACCAGCTCGTGCATGGCACAGGACGCGATCCGGTCCGTGCTGATCGAGGGGCTGGAACAGGGCTGCACGACCATTCTGCCGGAGCTCACATTCGTACGGTCTCTCCGCGAGTTCTTCAACTCGGGACTCTCCACCGAGCTCACGAGGGATGCGACCGCGATCATCGGGCATCCCGTCGACGCCGCGCCCTGCCCCGTCGCCCTCCCCGGCAAAGTGGTCCTCGCGATCGGGCCCGAGGGCGGTTTCACCCCCGATGAGGTCGCCGTGTTCCGCACCAACGGCTATGCGCCCGTCACGTTCGGCCCGCACATCCTCCGCGTAGAATTCGCGCTGTCGTTCCTCGCCGGACGCCTCGCATCCACAGGGCAGACCGCATGAATACCCCTGTTTTCCCCGCCGATTCCGGCGCAAACGCCACCGCCGCCGACCTCGAACGCGCCATGCTCGCGCAGGCGAATCCCGCCGACGCCGAAATCCTTCAGCGTTTCTTCAAGACCGGACCGGGCCAGTATGGCGAAGGCGACAGGTTCCTCGGCTGCAAAAACCCGGTGACCCGCCGCACGGCGAAGGCGTTTCGGAATATTCCCGTCCTGGAAGCCGTCCGCGCCGCGCATTCCGAATGGCATGAGATACGCCTCTGCGCCCTGCTCATCCTGACGGACAAATATCAGTCGAAAAAGACCGGAGAGAAAGAGCGCGCCGCCATTTTCGAACAGTACGCCGAACTTGCCCGGCGCGGATTCGTGAATAACTGGGACCTGGTCGACCTGACCGCGCCCGATATCACCGGAGCCTATGCGTTCGAACACGGTGCAGACACGCTGGAACGCTTCATTTCATCCGGACATCTTTGGGAGGAACGTATCGCCGTCCTCTCCATGTTCCCGTTCATCCGCACGAAGCAGCTGGACGAACCGTTCCGCATGGTCGACCGGTTCCTGGAGCATCCGCACGACCTCATGCATAAGGCATGCGGCTGGATGCTCCGCGAGATCGGCAAACGCGACCGCGCCGCCCTGACCGACTACTTGCAGAAAAACAAGGCGGTCATGTCCCGCACGACGCTCCGGTACGCGATCGAACATTATCCCGAGCCGGAACGCAAAGCTTTTTTAGCCCGATAACAGACATCGCGCCGTCGCGCAGCACGTCACCCCTCTGGGGTGGATTTCTTCTGATCGAAGGCTTTCGCTGTTTCCGCCAAGAGCTTGCGGATTTCGAGGTGCTGCGGGCAGACTTCCTCGCACTTGCCGCAGCCGATGCACTCGATGGCGTCCTTCTTGCCCATGTTCGCGACCGCCCAGAAAATCTGGACCTTCGCGCTCTCGACGTTGCTGTACAGCGTCAGCAGGTTCCGTCCGTTGAACGAGCCGGAGATGCCGATGTTCATCGGGCAGACCTTCGCGCAGTAGTCGCAGGAGGTACAGGGGATCATCGGGACTTTGGCGAGCGCTTCCTGCGCCTTGAACACGGTCTCCTTCTCCGCGTCGGTCAGCGCATGGAAATCCTTCATCGACTTCAGATTGTCGTCCATCTGTTCCGGCGTGCTCATTCCGGACAGGACCGTGATCACGCCCGGCAGGCTCGCGTTGAACCGGATCGCCCAGGCCGCCGGGGACAGGTCGGGATTCGCGTCGCGGAAGATCTTCACGACGGATTCCGGCGGCGTCGCCAGCATGCCGCCCTTCACGGGTTCCATGATGATGACGGGCACATTGTGCTTGCGGCAGGTTTCGTAGTTCAGGCGCGACTGGATGAACTTGTGGTCCCAGTCGGCGTAGTTGATCTGAAGCTGGACGAATTCCGTCTCCGGATGTTTCGTGAGGATTTCGTCGAGCTGGTCGGCGGTGGAGTGGAACGAGAATCCGACGTGCCGGATCCTGCCGAGCTTTTTCTGTTCCAGCGCGAAATTCCACAGATCGAAATCCTCGAACACCTCCGTGCGCTTGTCGCCGAGGTTGTGGAGCAGATAGAAGTCGATATAATCGGTCCCGAGCCGCTTCAGCGACGTTTCGAACTGGGCGATCGCGTCCTCGCGCGTCTTGCATTCGCACCATGCGGCGTTCTTCGTCGCGAGCTGGAAACTCTCCCGCGGATAGCGTTCCACCAGGGCCTGCCGCGTGGCATCCTCGCTGCCTTGATAAATCCACGCCGTATCGAAATAGGTAAAGCCTGCGGCCAGAAACTTGTCGACCATGATCTTGGTCGTTTCGATGTCGATCGCTTCGCCGTTTTTCGGCAGACGCATCATGCCGAATCCGAGTTTGCGGATTTCTTCGCCGAGATAGTGTCCCATAGGTATTGCTCCTGTGTTGCTGGGGTGTAGGGGTGGCTTCGGGAGAGTCTCTTACTTACCATAGCACATGGTTGCGCTTCCTGTCAAGCTTTTTTTTCGAAAAAAAGCCGGAAAAAGCACGGAACGGCAAAGGCCGTTTTTTATTTCGACAAATCGCCGACATCCTCAATTGCTTTCTTTTTTTTCCGGACATGATCTTTTTTGAGCTTGTTTTACGTTATTAACGTCTCTTTTCGTTAAGTAACGCTATTTTTCCCCGTTTTCCCGATTCGTCATCTTGATTTTTCTTCCGGCAAGTTTTAGATTATAGTGAAATAGGTAAAATAACCGAGGAGGCACCCCCCATGAAACGCACAAACAGCAATACCATTTGCACGTTCCGAGGCTTCACCCTGATCGAACTTCTGATCGTCATCGCGATCATCGCGATCCTTGCATCGCTTCTTCTGCCCGCGCTCCAGTCCGCGAAACGCACCGCCTACACGGCCCTCTGCGCCAGCAACATGAAGCAGATGATGGTCTGCGCGCTTCAGTATGCCCATGACACGACATTCGTCACGCCTGCGAAGTCGGGCGGCGGCGACTACGGTTCCCTGTGGGAACGCCTCCTCCTGCGCTACACGCCGCACAGCAATTTCGAGGTCGGGACTCACGGCGTTCCGCCCTGCAAAAGCAAAAAGGAATTCGCCTCACTGAAATTCTTCCAGTGCCCCGCCGACAAGGAACCGCGCGGTCCGAATGCCGAGGGGCTTCCGATCCGCACCTACGCCATGAACCATTCCCCTGGCGGCGGAACCGGCAACGAGGAAAAAGTCGGCGAGCCCGGATCGGAAAGCGGAAAATCCATCTGCAACGACAGCAACACCGGAAACGGCCACTGGGTCGGCCTGAAATACGGCAAGATACCGATGCCGTCGCGCATGATCTATTTCGTGGAATATGTTCCCAGCGCAAACCACAGCCGTTCCACACGCACGGGATTCTTCTCCGCCTGGTGGTCCACCATTTCCTGCCCATCCCAGCAGTCCGAAGCCTGGGGCGGCGACGAGTCGGCCGGAGGATCGTCCTCCTTCGACAAGGCGACCACCACGCTTCACAGCAGCATGTGGAACTACGCGTTCGCCGACGGCCATGTGAAGATCATGTATCCGCGCGCCACCATCCGCAAGGACCAGGGGCTCAGCCGCTGGAACGCGGGCAACTACTGGTCCATGCGTCTCGACGACGACAACGACTGACCGTTTGACGGGAGGATCGCCATGGCATCGAAAAAAGGCTGTTTCATCAGACTGCTGAAATCGTTCCTTGTCCTTCTGATCCTCCTGATCGTCCTCCTGATCGTGCTCGTCCTGCTCGCGATCGGCAATCCGGTGTCCTATCCCGCCCCGACGTTCGACGGCCGCGACAAAGGCGTGATGGCGGGCGTCATCACCCGTCTGGCGCGTTCGCTGGTCGACAAGGAGGGCCGCGTGGTCGAGACCGCCGAACTTCATCTTACGCAGAACGAAGTGCAGACGCTCCTGAACGCCATGATGCGCGACGACCGGCCGAACGCGCCGGAGACGGTCCCCTACGCCGCAATCTGGGAGGACGGCAAAATCAGGCTCTTTTTCTCCGGTTCGCTCAGATTCGGCAAGGCCGCAAACCTCTTCGCCGAGCTGACGCCGTACGTCGACGACGGTCAACTCTCGATCGTTCCCGGTTCCGGCTCCATCGGCAAACTCCCGATGTCGCAGCGCGCTATGGAAAAAATGGCGCGATGGGTCGAGAAGGATGCGATGAGCCGGGAAAAAGTCCGCACCGCGCTTTCGGCGTTCAAACGCATCGAACCCGGCGACGGCGGCACGCTCGTCCTGATGTTCGATCCGCGCGACGTGAACACCGTCGTCCGGATTCTGCGTTCCGCCGGCGAAGAGCCTCATGAAGAGTCGGACGATAACGCGGACGACAACGCGGATGACGATGCGGAAGAAGAAAGTGAAGAAATCGAAGAATAATCTGAAAAAAAAGATTGTTCTTCCTTTTTTTCGCTAAGATATTCTTCCGTCCCGCGTCAAATTGTCAGAAACGAACGAATTCAACAATCATTTTTTTATTGCCCGGAAGCATACGGCGGGGCGGACTGCTCATTTTTGTCCGCCGTGTCAACGCTCCCGGACCACCAGAGAAAGGATTTTCCCATGAACCGAAACATCCGCTTCCTCCTGACCGCGGCGGCCGTTCTCCCGGCGTTCTTCGCCCTTCCGGCGGCGTTGGCGCAGGACGAAAAACAGTCTGCCGAAACGGCGCAGACCCCCGCTGAAAAAGAGACGATCGCCAAGATCCGCAGACTCATGGAAGAAGGCAACTTCAAGGAATCCGCCGACGCCGCGCGCGCCGCGCTGGAAGCCATCCCCGCGAAGTCCCAGAGCGAAGCCGTCGGCCCGCTGTGGAACTGCTACCGCGCCAGCCTCGTCAGCAACAACCGCGTGAAGGAATACGACGAGGCGTTCGCCTTCGTGACCGCGCGCTTCCCGAAGAACGTCTCGCTGGCCGCCGAGCTGAACGCCAACGTCACCAGCTACGGCTTCTTCTTCAACAACTCCTTCACGCGCGGTTCCAACCGCGGCAACGCCGGACGTCGCGTGAACAGCACCGCCCGCGACCGCGTCGAAAACCTTCGGTTCATGGCGTCCGCGTCCGAAGAGGCGAAGAACGTTTCGAAGCCGCTTCAGATCAAATACTACCGCGCCCTCGCCTCCCTGCTCTGTCGCAACCAGACAGGCGGACAGTCCTACAAGCTCCAGTCGCTCACCGATCTGACCGTCCTGCCTGACTACGACGACGGCGATTTCGGCAGCTCCTCGCGTCCGCCGGTGAACAAGGACGGCTCCCCGGTCCTCTATTCCTGCCCGAAGGATTTCGCGTCCGCGAAGTGCGACGGCGAACGCTTCCGCTGGGCGCTGGAACAGGCCATCGCGCTCGGCGATTATCAGAGCAAATACGACTGGGCGTCCTTCCTCGCCAACGAGTTCGATTTCTCGCAGATCGACTGGAGCGTCAAGAACGAATACCAGACCTCCGACAAGTACCGCGATTATCTCTATGAACTGAAGGACGTCGAGACCGTCGCCGAGCTCGCGGACGGCGTCCGCAAGATCGCGCTCCCCGAGGAGTTCAGCTATTTCCGCATCTTCAAGGAACTCGCCAATGACGACAAGGCAGGCCTCTACAAACAGCAGTCCGCGCTGCAGCTCGGTTACCTCTACCTCGCCCGCATGCAGTACGAATCCGCCGCCGACTGGTTCAAGAAGGCCAATGAAAACGAGATGGTCCAGCAGATCCTCTGCAACTGGGGCTCCACGCAGGGCATCCAGGTCGTCCCGTACGGTACGAAGCCCGTCCTGGCGTACCGCAGCCGCAACACCACGAAGGTCCGCGCGGTCGTCACGAAGGCCGACGCGAAGACCGCCGTCGAGATCATGCTGAAGAGCCTCCGCGAGGGCGGCGACCGCTCCTATGAGACCGACAACGCCTACCAGCTGAACACCGGGTTCAAGGGCTGGGGCCCCGCAATCAAGGAAAAGATTTCCGAATTCACGTTCGACGTGACGCCGAAGCCGCACCACTGGGAGACCGACACCGAGGTCACGCTGCCCATCACCGAGCCCGGCGCGTACATCGTCCGTACCCTGCCCGAAGGCACGGAAGGCACCTACTCCAGGGATTCCTGGTATGAAAATCTGGTCTGGATCACCCCGGAGATCCTCTCGAAGGAATCCGTCACCAAGGGCCGTTTCCTCACGCTCAACGACTCGAAGACCGGCGAACCGCTCGCCGATCGCAAGCTCAAGATCATGAACTACCGGACGGAATACGCGAACAACCGCAACCAGAACGAGTTCGGCGGACGTCGCTACCGCATCATCGTGAAGGAATTCGAGGTCACGACCGGCAAGGACGGCGCGGTCATCTTCCCCGAAAAACTCAACGACCGCACGCTCATCCTCTCCGAATCCGAGGACGGGCTCACCTTCCTTCCGCACGCCTACTACTCCACCATCAACGCGGGCCGTTTCTACGAACGCGACCGCGACTACATCATCACCGACCGCCCCGTGTACCGTCCCGGCGACACGGTGAAATACACCGTCTACACTCGCCGCGCCTCCTACGACGAGAAGGAACCGCAGAAGCGGACGGAATACAAGCTGAAGCTCACCGGCACCGACGCCCGCGGCAAGAAGCTGTACGAGCAGAACATCTCCGGCGACCCGATGCTGGCCGCCGCCACCGAGGAGTTCAAGCTCCCGGACGACGTCTCACTCGGAAGCTTCAGCCTGAGCACCGGCAACGGCGGCGTCTCGTTCTCCGTCGAGGAATACAAGAAGCCCGAATATCTGCTTGACGTGGAAATGCCCGAGACGCAGGTGAAGACCGGCGGCATCTTCGAGGCGAAGATCAAGGCGAAATACTATTTCGGCGCGCCCATGTCCGGCGCGAAGATCAAGTACACCGTCCACCGCGAACAGGCACGCCGCATCTTCCCGTTCCGCGGCCGCTTCGACTGGCTCTTCGGCGAAGGCTACTGGATCTGCTCCACCGCCTACCGCGACGAGAGCATCCGCCAGGTCACCTATGGACGCGACCTCATCACGCAGGCCGAGGGCGTCGCGGACGACGACGGCTGCCTGACCGTGCCGATCGACACGGGCGATGCGCTCCGCCGCTTCGGCAACCTCGACTTCCGCTACATCATCGACGCCGAAGTCTCCGACGAATCCAACCGCGTGGTCAACGGCTCCGGCTCCGTCGTGACCGCCGCCCAGCCGTTCTACGTCTCCTCGTCCGCCAAGACCGGATTCGCACGCACCGGCAAGCCCGTCACGCTCGTCGTGAAGGCCACCACCCCGGACGGCAAGCCCGTCGCGGGCAAGGGAACCGTCTCCATCTATCTCCGCGACCTCGACAAGGACGGCGTGCCGCACCGCGTCGGCCAGCCCGTGAAAGTCATGGACGTGACCGCGGGCGACGAGAACGGCGTGAGCTTCGTGATCGACCGCCAGGGCGTCTACGAAGTCGTCTCCAGCATCACCTCCGACGCCTCGCTGAAGGCGAACGGCGGCAAAGATCCCGTGACCTGCGAAGGCTCCTATCCGCTCTTCGTGGCCGGGTTCGACAAGTCCGGCGACCTCTTCAGCCAGCTCCCGCTCGAGATCACCACCGACAAGAGCGAGTACATGCCCGGCGAATCCGCCGGCATCCTCGTCTCCATGAAGAAGCCCGGCGCCACCCTCTACTTCTTCACGCGCCAGGAACGCGAGACGCAGTACGAATGCGTCACCCTCGGCGACAAGGAATACTCGCACGAGTTCAAGATGGACTTCCTCCCCGGCGACCGCCCGAACACCTATGTCTCCGTGATCGCGGTCGGAAACGGCGAAGTCCAGCGCCTTTCCAAGATGATCGCCGTCCCGCCGGTCTCCAAGATGCTCGACGTCGACATCGCGGGCCCGAAGAAGCCCGTCAAGCCGCGCCAGAACGTCCCGATGACGATCACCGTGAAGGACGGCACCGGCAAGCCCGTCTCCGGCGCGGTCACGCTCACGGTCTATGACAAGTCCCTCGACGCCATCGCGTCCAGCCGCATCCCGGCGATCAATTCCTTCTTCTGGAACTGGAAGCGTTCGCACTACGCCGACTGGACCGTGAACCTCGACCAGGGGACCAGCCTCCACAACAATCCCGCACGCGGGATCCACTTCATGAACGACAACCTCTCCATGAGCGGACACATCTTCCCGTTCAATCTCGGCTACGGCGAAAGCGTCTACTTCGACGGAGGCATCGTCCGCAAAAGCAGCAGCGCCATGTCCCGCGGCTTCGGTGGCGGTATGGGCGGTTTCGGCGGCGGCGCAGGCGGCGCGGTCATGAGTTTCGGCGCTGCCATGAACAGCATGGACGACGCCGTCATGGAAGCCGCTCCCACTGCGGCGCCCGGCGGTGCCCGCATGGCGATGAAAGCCGCAAGCGCCGACATGGCGATGGCGGAAGAGGCCGTCGAAATGGAAATGGGCGGCGGCATGAACGGCGGCATTGGCGGCGGCGATTCCTTCGTCCGCTCCAACTTCCTCGACGCCGCGTACTTCGCCGGGCTCGTGAAGCTTGACGAGAACGGCCAGACCACCATCGACGTCCCGGCTCCCGACAACCTCACCACATGGAAGGTCCACGTGTGGTCCCTCACTGCCGACACGTCGGTCGGCGAAGGCGATTCCGAATTCGTCGTCAGCAAGGACCTCATCGCCCGCCTGGAGCTCCCGCGCTTCCTGGTGAACGGCGACACGGTCAACGCCGTCGCGAACGTCCACAACTACACCGAAAAGGACGTCACCGCGAACGTTACGCTCACCGTCGACGGTGACACCGTCGGCGCCGCGAAGAACGCCGCGACCATCACCGTCAAGGCCGGAAGCCACACCGCCTGCCCGTTCACTCTGAACGCGAAGGCAGTCGGCGAAAGCAAGATCACGCTCTCCGTGAAGGCCGGCGACGAGGACGACGCGCTCCAGCTCGCCCTGCCCGTCCTCGTGAAGGGCATCGACAAGCAGGTGAACAACTTCGCCTACCTCGACAAGGACAACAAGTCCGCTACTGTCACGCTGAAGGTCCCGGAACAGCGCAAGCCCGAAACGACGTTCCTCACCGTGAACCTCGCCCCCGGCGCGGCGATGGCGATGGTCGAACTCCTGCCCTACCTCGCCGCCGACGGCGAAGCCACCGTGTTCGGCGTCGTGAACCGCTTCGTGCCGTCCATGGCCGCGAAGAACGCCCTCAACAAGCTCGGCGTCAGTTTCGATGACGTCCACCCGGCGAAGACTTCCCGCGACAAGCTCTATACCGAATATATGGAGAAATACTGCTGGAAGGACGGCAAGGTCGATCCGTCGTTCGACGCCAAGACGTTCAACCGCGTGATGGCGGAAAACCTGAAGATGATCCTCACCATGGTCAATGCCGACGGCGGCTGGGGCTGGTTCGGCGGCTACCGCGAACACTCCTTCCCCGACACCACCGCCTATGTGGTCGACGCCCTGCTGGACGTCAGCGCGTTCGGCGACAAGACCGTCGACGGCGCCATGAACCGCGGCATCGGCTGGCTCCAGGCACACGCCGAGGAACGCCTCGTCGATATCCGCAAGCTCAAAGGCGTCTCCAACACCGACGCCCTCGTCGCACGCGTCCTCGCCAAGGCCGGAAAGCCCAACAAGGAGCTGAACGGATTCCTCTACGAACTCCGCAGCCAGCTCGCGCCCTACGGTCTCTCCATGCTCGGCCTCGCCCTCGATCCCAAGTCCGAGGAACGCGCCATGGTCGTCCGCAACCTCACGCAGTTCCGCATGGTCGACGACGAGAACCAGACCTCCTACCTGAACATCCCGACCTCGTGCAGGTTCTTCTGGTACGGCAGCGAGAACGAAACGAACGCCGCCTACCTCGACCTCCTGCTCGACAGCGATCCGTCCGACCCGAACGCCCGCAAGCTCGCGAACTACCTGGTCACGAACATCCGCAATTCGCCGTGGCGCAACAGCAACCGCGAACTCGGCGCGGTCGTCCGTTCCCTCGCCCGCTACATCAGGACCGCAGGCGAAGACGCGCCCGACATGAACGTGAAGGTCTGCCTCGACGGCAAGGAGATCAAGAACTTCCACGTCGACAAGACCTCCATGTGGGACAGCCCGTTCGTCGCGCTCGCGAAGCCCGATGCCCTCGGAACCGGCGACCACAAGCTCGAAATCTCCATCGACGGACCCGGCGTCCTCTACATGAACTCCATGCTGAACTACTTCACGCTGGAGGACGAGATCGAGCCCGCCGGACTCGAGATGAAGATCAAGCGCAACTACTACCGCCTGGTCCCCGAAGTGCAGGAAGCGCTCGCAGCCGGCCTCCAGGGCTCCGTCCAGACCCTCAAGCGCGATAAGTACAAACGCGTCCCGCTGAAGTCCGGCGACGTGATCCGCCCTGGCGAACTCGTCGAAGTCGAGCTCATCTCCACCGCGAAGAACGACTACGACTACGTCTGCTTCGCCGACAGCATGCCCGCCGGATTCGAGTTCGAAAAACCCGTCAGCGGCTATGACTGGACCGGAAAGGCCCCCATCTACCGCGAATACCGCGAACGCGGCGCCAAGTTCTACCTCCGCAATATGGCGCGCGGCGATTCCAACGTGTTCTACCGGATGCGGGCGCAGCTCCCCGGACGCTTCATCGCCCTCCCCGCTGGCGGCAGCGGCGTCTACGCTCCCGAACTCAAGTGCAACTCCGACCAGCACATCTTCGTGATCTCCGAGTAAGGAGGCGGAGCCTCCACTGCTGCAGTGCTCTCAGCTTCGCTTGAGCACGTGCTTGAGCGAAGCCAAGCACTACCCGACACACACTGTGTGGCCTGTTCTGCAAAGGACAGGCTTTTTTCATCGCTTTTTTCTATCGGTCCTATTGGTCCTGTTTTCTTCTTTTCGTATCTTTTTCATTTGTTTTTTTCTTCTATGGGACTATAGTATTTCTATGAACGATCGGATCCGTCCATTTCATCGCCAGCACCACGAAAGGCCTGAACTCATGTCGAACACGAAAACGAGACGAAAAGCTTCTGCATTCATCGCGATCACCGTTGCCGTCTTCCTTTTCGGCGGGATCGGATGGTTGTCCGCGCAGGAATCAAACACTTCGGCTTCGAAGAAGAAAACGGCAAATGCCGTGAAGCCGCCGAAGCTCGCGAAGGAAACGTTTTCCTACATGCCCTTCGCCCGGCTGGTCGTGAAGGACGGCCGGGCGTACAAGGCGGGCGAGGACCAGCCGTACACCGGTTATGTGTGGGAGACGGGGGAAGATCTGGATTTGCCGGCGGACAAAAACCCGTTTCCGGGGCCGGGGGAAAACACCCGCTTCTTCTTGTATTATAAAGACGGGAGGTCTTTGTCGGGGAATTACCTGCGGTCCAAGTATGTCCCGAAGTATTCCGCCATCTGGGAAACGAAAAAACGGCAGGGCGTCACCACGGTTTCCATCTACCTGCTCCGGGACAACGTCAAGACCGAGATCTCCAACGACAACTTCTTCGAACGGAAGGACAAGTGTTTCTACCTGAAATACCGCTGCAGGACAGCCGAAAACGAACGGACCGAACTCTTCGACCGGGACGGGACAAGAGTCCTTTCCGTCGATAAACGGGATGACGGTTTCAACCGAATCGAGGTCGCGGGAGAAGACGGCATCTTCCGCAAGTTCACGATGAACCGGAAAACGGGGCGTCCCGACGGCCCGATGGAGGCGTATCACCCGAACGGAAAACTGTTCTATGAAACCGTGTACACGGACGGGGACCCCGGCTCCATCGTGGAGCTGTACGATCCCGAGGGGGAAAAGGCGTTCCGGCTGTATTTCGAGACGGATTCGTTCGCAGAGCGCACGCATACTTCGAACCTGATCCTGGTGGAGGAATGGGACGAGGCGAACCACAGGTTCGTGGACCGGGACAAGGAGCATTTCAACATGTTCGTCAAGTTCTGCCGGCCGGCCGACGAACTGATCCCCCGCGACGTCAAGGATGACCTGAAGGTTCAGGCGAACATACTCTTGCTGGAAACGCTCAAAGATACGACGCTTTCCGATATAAAGATGCGCGATTTGATCAAGGAGGAGCTTCAGGAGCTTCTCGACGGGGAAAAGAAGTGAGCCATCAGTAACATCTTGAAAGGGCTGCAAGTATGTCGAACACGAAAATGAGACGGTTCAGGGCGTAAAAAAACAGGGGAACGGCATGAACCGTTTCCCCTGCGGAACAAATAACAGACTCAGTCCAGTCGGCGCGGATCAGAAGAACGAGGCTTCGTTCTCGATCAGTTTCGCGCCTGCGGCGCAGGCTTCGCAGAAACACCACTTGCCGCCGTCCGCCTTCACCTTGTGCGCGAGCGCGGCGAGCTCTTTGGCTTTCTCCTCGCCGAAATACTGCACCGCGCGCGGCGATTCGAAGAACGGGATCACGTCGTCGATCGTGCAGACGTCTTCCTTCAGTTCCGCCAGCAGGGCGTCCGCGGCGGCCTTCTCTCCGGCGGTCCCGACGGCGTCGATCCACGCCTGCGCGACGGTCTTCAGGTCCTGGCAGCAGGACGGCGCGGCGATCATGGCTTTTGCGGTTTCGATGAGTTCCTGTTTCGTCATGGCTAGCATCCTTTCTTTCTGTTGTGTCAGACGGCATTGTCCGGTATTACAATACATCTTTCCGCGGAGAATGCAAGCGGAAAAGGAACCGTGCACCAACGAAACAGCAAAAAAGCCTCCGGCCCGCAAAGGAACCGGAGGCGTGCTGTCCTGAACCGTTTATGCTTTCGCCGGATCACGCGAGGGAGGAAAGCTCCTTCAGCACATCTGTCTGCTTGTTTTCGGTCAGTTCAGATATGGCAAGTCCGGCGGAACCGCCGTTCGCCGCAACCGCGGCATTCGTCGTGTACGCCAGCACGTCGTCGACAGGCGTTCCGGCGGCCATGACCGGCTCCGGCGCGTCGCAGGCGGGATAGCCGCAGGTCCAGGTCCACTCGACGGGCAGCACCGTGTCGCCGCCGCAGATCGGCTCCGGCTCATATTCGATCGCGCCCCAGTTTTCGTCTCCGGCGGAGTCGTCCGGGAAGAATTCGCTGGTTTCGTTCAGGCTCAGCTTGTAATGCGCGCCGCCGCCCTGTCCCGCGTCGTCCGAGCGGATGGAGAAGTAATAGTCGTCCGCTTCCAGCGAAAGTGCTTTCGTATCCGCGACATATTTCTGCGACTGTTTATCAAAAACGAGTGTGGTCGTCTGGAGCGTTTTCAGCTTGAACGTGCCGTTCCGGGCTTCGGTCAGGCTGTAGACCGTGAACGTCGCCGCGCCGTCGGCCTCGACCGAGAAGCTCAGATCCGCGTCGTCGAAAAGCGAGAAGCCCGCGTAATCGACTTCGTCGCCGAATCCGACCCAGCCGGAAGCAAGTTCGGAGCTGTATTTGTCCACATAGCCGATGTTGCCGACTTCGCCGTACATGCCGGCCGTTTCGAGGTCGGTCCAGTCGTCGTAATTCTCGCCTTCCGTATAGAACTGGCTGCCGCCTGCGTTGAGTTCGATTCGATAGACCGCGCTGCCGCCCCGGTCCGCATTCGTCGACCGGACGGAGAAATAGTATTCGCCCGCCTCGAGCAGGAGTCCCTTCGTGACCGCATCGTATTCCCCGGTCTGCCTGTTGAACGCAAGCGCGGCCGTCTGAAGCGTCTTCAGGGAGTACATCCCGTTCTTGTCCTGGACAAGACGGTAGACCGTGAACGTCGTCGCATCGCCCGCGGAGATGGAGAAGCTGAGTTTCGCGGCGTTGAACAGAGTGAATCCGGCGTAGTCGATCGCATCGCCGAAGCCGACCCAGTCGTCGACGAGTTCCATGGTGTTCTCGTCGATCACTCCGGCATAGCCGACCATGCCGGATTCGCCAGCGGTCTTGAGGTCGGTCCAGTCATCGCATTTGTTGCCCTGCGTATAGAAGACGCAGTCGGACGGATCCACGCTCACATTGTAGTACGCGTTTCCGCCCTGTGCGGCATTGGTCGACTGAACAGAGAAATAGTAATCGCCCGCTTCGAGCAGGAGCGCCTTCGTGACCGCTTCGTATTCTCCCGAAGAGCCGTTCAGGGACAGCGCGGTCGTCAGGATCGGATTCAGCTTGTATTTCCCGCTCTTCGTCTTCGTGAGGCTGTAGATCGTGAACGTCGCCGCATCGGTGGCTTCGAGCGTGAACCGCAGGGACGCGGCGCTGTCGAGCGTGAATCCCATGTAGTCGATCTCGTCGCCGAAGCCGACCCAGTCGCTGAGAAGCTCCCCGCCGTATTCGTTGACCGTGCCGACGAAGCCGACCTCTCCGAGTTCGCCCGCAGTCTTGAGGTCGGTCCAGTCGTCATAGTTCCAGCCTTCGGTGAAGAACGTGCTGCCGTCTCCGTTGAGGGAGATGCCGTATTCGACGCTCCGCGAGGCGTCGGCGGACTGCATCGAGATGTAGTATTCGCCCGCTTCGAGCAGGAGCGCCTTCGTGGCCGCGTCGTATTCCCCGGTCTGTCCGTTGACCGTCAGCGAGGTCGCTTGGAGCGTGTCGAGGGAATACTTTCCGTTCTTGCCCTGGACCAGCCGGTAGATCGCGAACTTCGCCGCGCCGTCGGCATTGAGCAGGAAGCTGATCTTCGCGGCATCGAACAGCGTGATCTTCGCATAGTCGGCGGCCTTTCCGCCGACCTGGCCGGTCGTCAGTTCCGTGCTGAATTCGTCCACGAAGCCGAGGTCTCCGACCGATCCGTCCGGTCCGAGCGTCTCAAGGTCGGACCAGTCGTCGCCGGACGTGAAGAACGTGCTGTCGTCGCTGTTGATATAAATATTATACCATGCGCCGCCGCCCTTTGCGGCATCGGTCGACTGCATGGAAATGTAGTAGTCGCCCTGCGCGAGGAACAGCGATTTCGTGTTCGCGTCGTATTCCCCGAACTCCTTGTCATAGGACAGCGAGGTCGTCTGAAGTGTTTTCAGGGAGTATTTGCCGTTCTTGTCCTGAACGAGCTGGTAGATCGTGAACTTCGCCGCGCCGTCGGCGCTGACCGTGAAGCTCAGGCTCGCCGCGGTGTCGAGCGTGAATCCGGCATAGTCGATTCTGTCGCCGAAGCCGACCCAGTCGCTGAGAAGATCGAATCTGGTTTCATCGACGAGCCCGGCGTATGCGACCGCGCCGTACTCGCCTTCCGTTTCGAGGTCGGTCCAGTCGTCCGAATTGTCGCCGTCCGTATAGAATACGGTGGAATCCTCTTCCTCCTGATTGAGGTAGATGTCGTAGTGCGCGCTGCCGCCCTGCGCGGCATCGGTCGACTGCACGGAGAAATAATACTCGCCCGCTTCCAGGAAAAGCGATTTCGTGTTCGCGTCGTATTCCTCGAAATCGCTGTCGTAGGAAAGCTTTGTCGTCTGAAGGGTCTTCAGGGAGTATTTGCCGTTCTTGTCCTGGACGAGTTTGTAGATCGTGAACTTCGCCGCGCCGTCGGCATCGATCGTGAAGCTCAGACTTGCCGCGCTGTTCAGCGTGAATTTCGCATAATCGAATTCGTCGCCGAAGCCGACCCAGTTCGTACAGATGTCGAAACTGTTTCCGTCGATGACGCCGACGTCTCCGACCTGCCCCGCCGCGCCCTCGGTCTTGAGGTCGGTCCAGTCGTCCGAATTGTCGCCTTCCGTAAAGAACACGGTGGCGTCGTCTTCCTCATTGACATAAATGTCGTAGTACGCGCTGCCGCCCTGCGCGGCATTGGTCGACTGAACGGAGAAATAATACTCGCCCGCCTCCAGAAGAAGCGATTTCGTGTTCGCGTCGTATTCTTCGAATTCCTTGTCGTAGGACAGCGAGGTCGTCTGAAGCGCCTTCAGGGAGTATTTGCCGTTCCTGTCCTGAACGAGCTTGTAGATCGTGAATTTCGCCGCGTCGGTGGAATTGATCGAAAAACTGAGTTTCGCCGTGCTGTCGAGCGTGAATCCGGCATAGTCGATCTCGTCGCCGAATCCGACCCAGTCGCTGAAAACGTCGAAGCTGGATTCGTCCAGTGTGCCCGCATCGGCCACTTCTCCGGATTCGCCCTCGGTCCCAAGGTCGGTCCAGTCGTCCGAGTTGTCGCCGTCCACAAAAATGTCGCTGTCTTCGCGATTCAGATCGAACTTGTAGGACGCGGCGGGATCGCCCGAACTGACCGGGTCGTCGGACTGCACGTAGAGGCAGTACTGGCCGGCCTCCAGCAGGAGCGCCTTCGTCGTCGCCTCGTAATCTCCGCTCTCCGCGTTCAATACGAGCGAGGTCGTCTGAAGCGCCTTCAGCGTATATCCGCCGTTCGCATCCTGGATGCACCGGTAGACCGTGAACGTCGCCGCATTCGTGGCGCTGACCGTAAAGCTCAGTTTCGAGCTGTATGCCAGGTCGATCTTCGAAAAATCGGAATCCGTGTATTCGGTCCAGTCGCTCGACAGGTCGATGCCGTATTCCTCGAAAATGTCATATTCTTCGAAGAATTCGTATCCGTCGAACGGATACGGGACGACGGGATCGACGATGATCCAGCCGCCAATGGGACGTTCCGGGATCCCGATCCAGCCGCCGATGGGACGTTCCGGGATCCCGATCCAGCCGCCGATTTCGGGATCGTCGATGGTGATGACATCGCCGCCGACCGGACGGATAAAGCCGGCATCCTGTCCGGGCGCATAGCAGGAATTCTTCCCGGACACCGAAACGCCGTCATACGACGTTCCGTTGTGCGCCGCGGAATGCGCCGCCATCCCGGAATCCCCGGCTTCGATATCATAGCCGACCTGATAGGTCCTGCAGTTCGCCATGTCGTCGGCGCCGACCGTCAGCGTGCGGCGGACCGCTCTCCGCGACGATGCGGCAGAGGAAGAATCCTGCTCGGAATCGCCATGGGACAGCACGGAAAGGTCGATGCCGTTTCCTGCCACGGTGGTTTTTATTGAGGAAGCATCCGTTGGAAGCGTGAAACCGTCCGGGGGCATGACGGAGGCCTTGCCGTTTCCATGCGAGGAAGAACCGGGCTGGTCGTGCTTTGCAAAAAGTCCGCTGAAAACAGGCGTCTCCCGCGCTTTCAGATCCAAATCTTCGCCGTTCGAGGAATTGCGTCCGGCGGCAGAGGAGAAAACCGGCATGCCGACGGATTTCGCATCCTTTCCTGGGAACGAAAGCCCCGAAACGGAAAGAGGATTGTTCCATTCGCGCTCAACGGTCTTAGCCTGCGGGAGAACGGCAAGTCCGCCTGCCACGGAGCACAAGCGTTTTGCCGATGTGCCGTTCCAAGTATAGGAAGGATGCTTTCCGAAAGACGCAAAGGGCGTGTTGTATCTGATTCTCCTGAGAACGGAAGTCACCTCTCCGTTCGCAAGAGCAAAATCATTGCTTGTCTCGCGTTTATTTTCAAAGATGTAGTCTTTGAATTCGTCGGCCATGACAAAATCCTTTTTCTGAAATTCGACGGACAACGGGAAAACTTCCCCCGTGTCTGTCTGTTGAAATTCATGTAAAGTGCGCGCTCATATTCGCGCTTGAAATAATATAGCATTTCGCGCGCGAAATTCAAGCTGATATTAAAAAAAACACATAAATTGCGGCAAAAAAGACATTATCACTCAGTCCGGACATAAAACGGGACTATTTGAACGGAACGGAAAGGATCGCGAATCACAGGGATTGCACGTCTTCTTCCCGGTAAAGGATGCGGCCTTCCATCATGTAACGCGGCTTGATGGCGAAGTCCGGCAGAAGGAAGTTTTCGGACGCCGGGTAAAGCCGCGAGGAGACGCCGAAGACGGACAGGATACCCTCGGCGGCGCGGTCCAGCTGGATCGGCTTATCGACCGCGGCCTCCGCGGCGGCGACACGGTCCGGGTAGGTTTCCCGGTATTCCGGCGAGAACCAGAAGAGGAAAGGAACCTCGTAGGAATCGCGTTTTTCCGCGTCGCGGTAGTTCTGGAGGAAACTCGTTTCGACGTTTTCGCCATGATCCGAAAAATAGAAAAGCAGGTTTTTCCCGCCAGTCTTTTTCAATTCCTCGATGATGCTTCCGAGCACGAAGTCCGTATAACGGATGGAGTTGTCGTAGGTGTTGATATTTTCCAGGAAAAGCGGATTGATCTCCTTCCCGGAAATGACATTTTTTTCCTGGGAAAAATAGTTGAAAGACTCGGGATAACGGTTCCGGTAAGTGATGTGGCTTCCCATGATGTGAAGGATGATCAGAGTCGGTCCTTTCCTGTTCGCCAGTGCCTCGCGGACATCGTCGATCAGGCAGGCGTCGAATTCGTTTTCATGGTATTTCGGATGCCACTGCGCAAAAAGCGCGGAAACGGAATTCTCGCCGAAATTTTCCTGCGTGGAGAAGGCATCGATGTGATAGCCCGCTCTGTCAAGCACGGACATGATCGTGGCCCGCGGATGCATCTGATCGGACAGCGTCTTGAAAGTCAGGGTATAGTACAGCGAATAGTTCGTGACGGGCATCGCGGCGATCACGTTTCTGAACACGACGAGTTCCGTCCGGTTCTTCTCAAGTTCCGGCGTCGTTTCGCGGTCGTAACCGTAAAGTGACAGGTGGGCGCGGGCGGCGCTTTCGCCGATTACGATCACAGCCGTGTCCGCGTGCCCTTCACAGGTCAGGTCCTGCGGGATCTGCGGGTATGCGAGGCATTCGTGCAGGACATCCATCTGTTTTCGGGAGTCCGCCAGCTGGTTGGGAAGGAGGGCGAACCACGCGGCGGATTCCCGCTGGACCGGATCAGAGTCGATCCACGAGTAGTAGAAATAGACCCATGCCATCGGCAGGACGCAGAGCACGGCGGCGACGGAGGAGACTTTCCGGTTTGAGAGAGGTTTCACCCGGAATCCGAAAAAGCGGAAAAGAAGAAGCCCCGCCGCGGTCGCAAAGACGTAATAAAGGACGGAAAGGGAAGTTATTTCCCTCAGCAGGAACTCGCGGGACTCGCGCCAGGAGGTCGTGGAGAGCAGATGCAGGGTGCCGGCCTGCAACGGCATGTGAAATCTCATGACCACATAACCGCTGACGAAGAAGCAGAGCGCGGCAAAAAACATCAGCGCCGCGGCATAGATGCGGAAATACATCCCGCGCAGAAGAAACAGCGGCGCGAAAGGAAAGAGATATCCGGCAAACGCGGACAATGCAGTGCCCCATTCCAGCGGCGCCTGATTGTGATGCACGAAAAGGTGCGGCAGATAGTCCGGCCCGGCGATCAGGATCAGATATGCGGCCAGACAGATCCAGATGTTCGAAAAGATCTTTTCGGCACGGTTTTTTAAGATGTTATCGTTGTCCATGGATGCAGCCAGGGCATTTCCGGATAAGGTGACGGGGTTGAAAACGGGTTCAAGAAAAAGGCTGTCAAAACGGCTGGTTTCTTTAGATCCGAAACGAATGAAATAATTAATATACCACGAACAGGACCGAAAATCAAGCAGGAAACACAGCTTTTTCGCACTCTTGTTCCGTTCGTGCAAACCGGTCGGCCGTCCCGCAACATGACTTCGGCTTTTTCTCCCGAAAAGACACGAAAGATTTCCGCGTATTCCGGTTGAAAAAAACGAAAAGCATGATACAGTATATAGATAAAAAAGTATGGAACGTCCGGCGCGGCACACAGCCGGAATCTCATGCAAATCCTCTTCTTCTCAGGAGTTTATATCGTTTTATGTCATCGGATCGTCTCGCTTTTGTCATCGGGGCGTCGCGCGGCATCGGCTACGCGACGGCTTTGCGTCTGGCTCAGGACGGCTTCGACGTCGCGGCCTCATGCCGCGGCGACACGGCCCGTCTCGACGGCCTGCGCAAACAGATCGAGTCGCTGGGACGGTCCTTTCTGCCGGTTTCGCTCGATGTGACCGACCGGACGGAAAGCATTCGCACCATAACGGAGCTTTTCTCCGACAGGCCGCCCTATGCGGTCGTCTACAACGCCGGAATATCCAGAGACGACCTTTTTGCCTGGATGACCTCCGCGGAATGGGATGACGTGATCCGGACCGGGCTTGACGGTTTCTACAACTGCATCCAGCCGCTGGTCCAGCCGCTGATCTCCGCGAAACGGGGCCGCATCATCGTCATCAGCAGCGCGTCGGGCCAGGTCGGACGACCCGGACAGGTCAATTATTCCGCCGCGAAAGCCGGGCTTATCGGCGCCGTCAAGGCGCTCGCCGGAGAGCTTGGGCGCAGAAGCATCCTTGTGAATGCCGTCGCGCCCGGCGTCATCGACACGGAAATGACGCGCGACCTGGACATGGCAAAGCTCCTGCCGCTGATTCCCCTCGGACGGAAAGGCGCACCGGAGGAAGTCGCGTCCGTCGTGTCCTTCCTTGCCGGACCGTATTCCGCCTACATCACCGGGCAGGTGATCGGCGTCAACGGAGGTCTCGTATGCTGAGTCATTTCACGATTCACGGGGGATGCGGCGCATGAACGGTCTGAAACGAGTCGTCATCACGGGAAGCGGTATCTACAGCGCGCTCGGCTTTACCCCCGGCGAGCTTTTCGACAATCTTGCCGCAGGAAAAAGCGCCGCCGTCTCCGCCGGCAAAGAAGAAAACTTCCTGCCGACCGCCCCTGCCCCGCGCGATCCCGAACGCTTCCGCGTCCTTCCCCGCACGCTCCGCCGCGCCATGGCTCCCGCTGCGTGTTTTACTGCGATGGCCGGGCTTGCCGCCATGCGGGACTCCGGGCTCACGCAGGATGAATTGATCGAACTGAACGCCGGATGCGCGGTCGGGTCCACCATGGGGTCCGTCAGCACCCTGCGCGAAGGCTATGGCCTTGTCCTTTTCGGGCAGAGCGACAGGCTCTCCCCGATGCACTTCTTCAAATGCGCCTCCCATACCACGGCATTCAACCTCGCCCGCACGCTCGGGCTCAACGGCGCGATCTACTCGCCGTGTTCCGCATGCGCCTCCGGGCTTCAGTCCATGGGGCTCGGCGCCGCGCTCATCGCTGCCGGACAGGAAACGGTCATGTTCTGCGGCGGCGCGGACGAGACCGGCTCCGAAGTCTCCGGGTCGTTCGCCCTGATGTACGCACACGCCCCCGCGGAAGGCGATCCGACGGAAAGTTCACAGCCTTTCTCCGCGCACCGCAAGGGGCTGGTCTGCGGAGAGGGCGCCGCGGTCTTCTGCCTGGAGGAATATGAGCATGCGCTCCGGCGCGGTGCGATAATTTACGGCGAGATCATCGGTTATTCCTCGAACAGCGGCGGAAACGGCCTCAGCCAGTCCGATGCGCCCGCCATCGCCCGATGCATGAACGACACCTGCAAGTCCGCCGGGATCGCGCCGACGGACATCGACTACATCAGCGCGCATGCCACATCCACGCTCCAGGGAGACGCCGCCGAAGCCGCGGCCATCCGCGAAGTGTTCGGCGCGAACGTCCCCGTATCCAGCCTCAAAGGCCACCTCGGGCACACGCTCGGCGCGTCCGGTCCGCTGGAAATGGCCGCCGTCTTCGAAATGGCGCGACACGGGATCCTGATCCCGACCCGAAATCTCGTCGACGTCGACCCCGCCTGCGCCGGAATCGACCATGTGACCGCCCCGTGCGAAAAGCGAATCCGCATTTTCTTCAAAAACTCCTTTGCGTTCGGGGGCATCAACGCCTCCCTGATCTGCAAGCTCAACGTATAAACAACCTTCCCCGGAGGAATCCTGATATGAATCTGACACGCGACGAAATCATCGAGGCCGTCAACGGCGCCCTCGTCAACGAAATGGAACTCGACCCCGCCGACCTCGCCCCCGAAAAGACCTTTTTCGAGGACCTCGGGCTCGACAGCCTCGACATGGTCGACCTCATGATCGGGCTCCAGCGCAAATTCGGCATCTCTCTCCGCGACAACGAGGAGATCAAACAGGTCCGCACGCTCGGAGACGTCTACGATTTCTTCGAGAGGAACCAGGCGATGCTCACGGCGCAGGCCGAAGCCGCGAAAGCGGCCGCGGCGCAGGCGGCCTCCGCACAGCCTCCGCAGGAACCCGGACAATAACCCGCATTCAATCTGCCCCGCCCAGCACCACACAGGAGCCGGAGATGTTCTCCCTGATCGTTTACACGCACATGGTCGTCTGCATCATGCTCTACTGCATTCTGGCCTCGCCGTTTTTCCTGATCGCGGGGATATTCTGTCTCCTCACAGGGAGGCCGTTCAACGTCGCGGTCCTGAAATTCATCCGCACCTTCGGCCGCTTCATGGTCCATTGCTGGTACGGCGTCTACGTCCCGGTCCGTCTCGACGACTTCTCCGGCGGCGCAAACCACGGCATTTTCGTCGTGAACCACCGTTCCTCTTCCGATCCCTTCCTGGTCTCCATCATCCCCGCCGCGGGCGCCGCGATGGCCGCCGCGAAAGGCTGGGCGCTGCATATGCCGTTCTTCGGCGTTTTCGCGCGCATGGGCGGCTTCATCGACGTGAACAACCTCACCTACGAGCAGATCGTGGAGCAGACCCGGCGTGCCCTGAGCAATTCCGGCACCATCTACGTCTTCCCGGAAGGAACGCGCTCCGGATCCCGTACCATGGCGCCTTTCCACAGCGCGTTCTTCCGTGCCGCAAAGGAACTCGGCGCCCCGCTGATCCCGGTCGCCATCGCAGGCAACGAGAACTGCCCGGACCGTTCCTTCCGCATGCGTCCCGGCCGCGTCATCATGCGCGTCCTGAAGCCGGTCCCGCAGGAACGCATCGCCTCCGAGCCGCATTTCCGCATCCAGCGGGAAGTGCATCACATCCTCGAAGAGGAGACTGCCGCGCTCGACCGCGAGATCGACGCATGGAAACAGGAACGCCGCTATCCGTTTTTTCTTTCTTCCGCAAAATCAACTTGAACATAACATATCAGCACATAAGGAATTCCATCATCATGGCCGAATCCGAAACTCCGAAAACAAACAAGCCGCCCCTGAATCACGAAGAACTGCGTGCCAAGCTGCCCTACCCCGCCGCCGGACTGCTCCCGCACGGCGAACCGTTTGCGCTGATCGATACGATCGTCGATGAATGGGACCAGGGCGGGAAGACGTCTTCCGTGGTGCATCCAGACCATCCTCTGGCGGGCGCGGACGGCTCCACCGGCGCGGAAACGTTCATCGAATACGCCGCCCAGTCCGCAGCCGCGCTCGACGCCTACCAGCGGCAGGACAAATCCTTCGGCGGACTTCTGGTCGAAGTCGTCGACTCCGAGTACACCGCCGTCCCGCATGTCGGCGACAAGATAGACATCCTGATCAATGTCCAGTACGACCTCGGCAAATGGCGCGGCATCGGGTACGAGGCATCCGTCAACGGGAAGCCCGCTGCGAAAGGCACGCTGAAACTGTTTCTGACCAACTACGAGAAATGAGGTTTTCGTCCTTCCTTCGAATTTTGACGGCGGCTCTGTCCGCCTGCGTCTTCTCTGTCTTCGCGGAGGAGTCCGCGGCTCCAGTCCATGCGGAACCCGCGGCGGAACGGCCTGCCGGCAGCGACACGGCGGAGCTCCTGGCGAACATCGCGAACTTCAGGACGCTCCGTACGAAATTCGTACAGACGAAACACCTCAAATCCTTCAAAAAGCCAATGGTCCTGAACGGCGAACTCTGCCTCGACCGTCCCGGAAAGCGGTTCGCCTGGCACGTTGAAAAACCGCTCAAATATTCCTGCATCATCGCAGACGGCAAGCTCACCCAGTGGGACGCCGATTCCGACAGGACCGTCTCCGTGCCGTTCTCCAAATATCCGATGCTGGAAATGCTGTCCGACGCCATGACTGCTTTTGCGTCCGGCGACGTGAAGGCGCTGGAGAAGGATTTCGAGGCGGCGCAGGGCAAGGACGGCACGGTCGTCCTGAAGCCGCGTTCCGAACGTTTCGCAGCTTCGCTCATCACCGAAGTCGAACTCGCGCTCGACGACTCGAAAACGAAGATCGTGAAAGTCCGCGCATCCGAGAAAAACGGCGACGTGACCGAGCTCGTCTACTCCGATTCCGTCTTCGACTCCGATATCCCAGACGATCTCTGGCAGGCGAAGCAGAAAAAATGAAATCCTTTTTGCGGCGCGTCATTCTGTTCGGTCTTCGGCGCCCGGTCCTCGCGGCGTTCCTGTCGCTTCTCGCGCTCGTCCTCGCAGCCCTTCCGCTCCTCTTTGCGTCGTTCAGCGCCGACATCACGCGCATGCTCCCCTCCGGCAGCAAGTCCGAACGCGCCTGCGCCGTGCTCCTGAACTCCGGTCTCTTCAATCAGTCCGCCGTCCTCTTCTCCGCCGACAAAACGGAACAGCTGGATGCCGCGTCTCCGGAAATCGACCTCATTGCCTCCGAAATCGCGTCCGTCCCCGGCGTGACGCGCGTCGACAACCGCTTTCTGCCGGACGACATTGCCGCGGTCCTTTCTTCGCTTCCCGAATGGCTGCCGCAGTTTCAGCCTTATGAACCTCTTGATTCCGCCTCGATCGCATCTTCTGTCAAGCGAAAGATTCTGCTTGGCGGCTTTGCCTCGCTTGTGCTTGCCGACCCGACCGGCTTCGCCGCGTCGAAACTCGCCGTGCTCGAACAGTTCCGCTCCGCCGCATCGTTCCGGCTGAAGGACGGCGAAACGGCCATCGTCTCCCCGGACGGCCTCCACCGGCTTCTTCTGCTCGAAACGGACGTTTCCGCCGCGGATACCGCGGGCGGACGGCGGCTCATGGGCGATCTTGATGCCATCCTCGCGAAGCATCCCCTGTCCGGCATCCGCGCCGACCTTCTGCTCGCCCACGCCCACTCCATCGAAAACGAACGCGTCATCAAATCGGACGTGAAACTCGCGTGCATCCTTTCTGTCCTGTTCTTCCTGCCCGCGATCCTGCTGCTGTTCCGCCGCGACCTGCGCGCGCTGGCGATCCCCGTCTTCCCGGCGGTCGTCTCGTTCGCCGCCGTCGGACTCCTCGCGATCCCCGGTGAACCCGTCCTGCTCTTCGTGACGGCCACCGGCGGGCTCGTGATCGGGCTGGCAGTCGATTACGGCGTCCATGTGTACATGACCATGCAGACGCCCTGCCCCGTGCGCCGTCTGATCCGCATCGCGCCGTCCCTGCTGACGGGTGCCGCGACCTCGGCTGCCGTCTTTCTTCTGCTCGCGCTGACTCCGATCCCCGGCGTGCGGCAGTTCGGCGTGTTCATCGGGACCAGCCTGCTCGCCAGCCTGTTTCTCACACTTCTGCTGTTCCCGTCGATCCTGATCCGCACGAAAAAGCCCCTGCCGAAACCGCATCCCCTGAAAACGATCTCCCCGAAACTCGCATCCGGCATTTGCTTCGGCATCATGGCGATGTTCGCCGCACTCGCGATCCTGCGGCTCACGGTCCGCACCGATCTCCGCCAGTTCGACGCCGCACAGGAGAAGCTCAGCGAAACGGCTGACGCTGTGGAACGCCTCTTCCTCGACGGCCCGGCGCAGAGCGTGCTTGCCGTGCCCGGCAAGGATGCGGACACAGCGCTGATGTTCGCCAGCCTGATCTGCGACGATTTTCTCGTGAAGGATCCCGGGCTTGAGGGCAGGATGTTCTCCCCGTCTTTTCTGATTCCGGCGAAAAGTATTCGAGAGATCCATCTTGCTTCCTGGCGCGAGGGCTTCGATTATGACAAGTTTGCGGAATCGCTCCGTGCCGCCGCGGAAGACGAAGGATTCGAACCGGACGCATTCGATCCGTTCCTCACCTCGCTCAAACGCGGCCTCGAATCGCCCGACCTTGATTCCTATCCCGAAGTCTTTACGCCCGTACTGAACCGCATCCTGCGCCCGGCGGCGGACGGCAACGGCTGGTACGCGGCGATCTTCCTGCCGCAATTGGCACTCGCCAAACATCAACCCGGAGTCGGAAACAGGCAGCCTGTCCCGTACAACATCTTAGGAGCCGTCGCCATTTCCCGAGCGGACATCCCCGCTCAGATCGTGTCCGATATGAAATCCGCCGCGACGCTCCCCGTGATCCTCGCCATTCTCTCGGTCTTCGCGATCGCGTTCCTCTTCTTCCGCGGCATCCGGGACAGCCTCTGCGCGATGATCCCCGTGGCGATGGCGCTCCTGGCCGTCTGCGCCGTGTACGCTGTCTGCGGCAAACCTCTGAATCTCGCCGCCGAAATCGCGCTGGTTCTGCTATCCGGCCTCGCCATCGACTACGGCGTCTTCGTGATCGGCAGCGAACGTTCCGCGGCGAATCCGTATGTCTTCCGCGCGATCTCAGCCTCCGCGCTCACGACCGCCGCCGGCGGCCTCACCGTCGCGTTCGCGGGGCATCCGCTCCTGCACGAAGCCGGATTCGCCCTGGTCCCAGGGGTGCTTGCCGCCTGGGGCGCCGCCGCCCTGCTCCTGCCGTCCATCCGCCGCGGAATCGCGAAAGACAGACCCGCCGCTCCGCTCAAAACACTCCTTTTCGCCCTGGCCCCCGTCTTCCTTTTGCTCAATGTTTCCGCCTGCCATTCCCTCCCCTACGAATATGACCCGATCCCGCCCCTGACGGAAACCGACTGGCCGCTTTACCGCGACGCCGTCCAGCCGCCTGCCGCGCCGATGCAGCCGTTCGCATTCCAGGGTCGCGTCACATTCGAATACAGATTCTTCTCCCAGGCCACGCTCTGCGCCGTTTCCTACGACGAATCCGGCGAACTGCGCGTGGCGGCGTTTTCTCCGTCGGGCGGAAAGATCTTCGAACTGGCTGGCACAGCGGACGAGCTCGCGGATTACTGGTTCATGCCGATCGACTTCCTTGAAGGACACGAACAGGAGGCGGCCGGATTCATCCTGGAAGACTTTTTCAACATTTTCGGAGGGCTGGAACCTTGGCGCGGCACAAAACCCGGCGCGACAGAAATTGTAAAAGACGACAGCAAAATCATCCGCCGGGAACCCTTCGGCGACGACGGCGGAGAGATCGTCAGCGAGTTTTGGGGGCCGAAATTGCCCGTTATGAGCAAATATTACTTTAAAAACAAAACTATTGACTGGCAATCCTGGTATTTCCGGTATATTATATTAGATACGACTTTTTTTCCTGAAATCATCGTCTACGACAATAATAAACACGGATACCGGCTGATCCTGTCGGTATCGGAGCTTTTTTGAGGACAGCGAACCATGAGCATCTGGGATGAAATCGATTCGATCTACAATCAGGCCGGAGAAAACGGCGAAGGCCCCTGCACGTTCTCCGTTCCCGGCACATTCTCCGGCTACCGCGGACATTTCCCCGGCAATCCGATTCTGCCCGGAATCGTCCAGCTTTCCTTCATTCGCCGTCTGGCGGAACGCCGCCTCGGTCGTCCGCTCCGTCTTGCCGGCGTCCGCCGCATCAAGTATCTCCGCCTGATCACGCCGGATATGCCGGTCACGCTCACGCTGGAGCTTGAGCCAGGAGAAACTGAAGGTATCTGGGCGGCAAACGCCTCATTTGTGAACGAAGAGGGCGGACGCGTCTCTGCCGCGAAACTGGTTCTCGCTCCCAAAGAAAGCGCATCATGAGACATTCCGAGTTCAAGCAGTATTTTGAACGCACCCCCGGTTCTCCTCAGCCGCTTGAAGTCAGCGTCGCGCGCCGTCTCCAGTTCAGCGAATCCGATCCGCTGAAAATCGCCTGGCACGGCAACTACGCGAAGTTTTTCGAGGCTGCCTACACCGAGCTTTCGCACAGCTTCGGATTCGACAACGACCGTCTGGAGGCGGAACACGTCTCCGCGCTCTTCTACCACGACGAATACGACTACCGCATCCCGCTTCCCTGCGACGCCCTGTTCCACACCTCGGCGTCCCTCATCTGGACCGATGCTCCGCGTATCAACATCGAATATGCGATCCGGCTGGAAGACGGCCGCATTGCCGCGACCGGATGCACCACGCAGGTCTTCATCGACGCCCGCGACTTCACGCCGCTCTGGCATGTCCCGCTGTTCTGGGAAGAGTTTCTGAAACGCTGGAAAGAAGGAGCATACCATCATGGATGACCGTACTCCCGTGATCGTCGGCTGCGACCTGTACACCGCGTTCGGGCCCGGCGTGGAGGCATGCTGGGACGGGCTTCTGAACAATCATGCCGCATTCTCCGACTGCTCCCGGTTCCACAACGAGAAATTTTCCACCGCCCTGGCGGCAATGGCGCCCGGCGCGGACGTCAACGGCACGCAGGAGATTCCCGGATTCTTCCTGGACTATCTCGCCCCGACCGCGAAGAAGATGCCGCGCGACGCCGAACTTTTTCTCGCCAGTACGGTCGGCGAGATCGAATACATCGACAACCCCGAACGCCGCTGCACCTGCGACATGCTGCTGGAACGCGCCCTGAAGGTCTGCGACAAGGAACGCGGCCGCATCGTGTCCGCCGCCTGCGCGTCCTCGAACTCCGCGTTCGTCTCGCTGAACCGCCACATCCGCAGCGGCCGCCTCGACTCCGCGGTCGTGATCGGCACCGATTACGTCAGCGAATTCATTTTCTCCGGGTTCGCCACGCTTCGCGCCCTTGCCCGCACGATTGCCCGTCCGTACGACCGCAACCGCGACGGGCTTCTGCTTGGCGACGCCGCGTCCATCGTGAACATCTGTTCCGCGAAAAAGGCCGCCGAACTCGGCCTGAAACCGCGCGCGATCCTGGCGTCCGGCGGCATGAGCTGCGACGCGGTCCATATCACGGCGCCCATGCCACACGGCGAAGCGCTTTCCGAAGCCATCGTCCACGCCCTCAACGAAGCAGGACTCACGCCGGACGACATCGGCGCGGTCATCGGGCACGGCACGGGGACGCGCTACAACGACGACATGGAGCTTCAGGCGATCCACCGCGTCTTCGGCGAACGTTCCGTGCCGATGCTTTCCGTGAAGGGCGCAAACGGACATACGCTCGCCGGCGCCGGGCTTGTGGAAGCCGTGGTCGGCGTCCGCATGCTGGAGACAGGTCTGATCCCGCCTCAGACGTCGCTCGTTACGCCCGAACCGGAAGCCGCCCGCTATGTCTCCACCGAAATCCGCAAACTCGAAAAACCTCGCGTCCTGTGCATGAACTCCGGTTTCGGAGGCCTGAACGCCGTCATCATCCTGGAGGCCGTATCATGAGCGCATACCCCTGGCATATCATCGGAGGCGTCACGGCAGAAGGGCTTTCTTTCCGCACCTGGCGCCGCGGCCTCGTCTGTACGGCGGAGGATACGCAGGACGCCAAGGCGAAAGTCTCGGCTGTCCAGGACGATTTCCCGCACGTCTACGGGCTCGACAATTTCCGGCGCGGCGACGCGAAAGTCCGCACCTACATTCTTGCCGCCGTCCTCGCGCACCGCGACGCGGAAGTCGATTCGATCAGGGAAACAGCCATCGTCGACTTCGGACGGGAAGGCTGCCACGAACAGAACCTGAACTACTTCAACGACTACCGCGAACACGGACGCCACCTCGGGCGTGGACATCTTTTCGTCGGCACGCTCCCGACCACGCCGCCGTGCGAAGCCGCGATTTCCCTCAAGCTCACGGGGCCGTGCTTCTACATGGACACACTCGGACGTTTCCCCGTTCTCTGGGACGAAGTCTCCAACTTCTTCGAAATGCCCGGCATCCGGCGCGTCATGATCTGCCACTACGGATCCGGCAAACTGACCGTTCTTCTGGCGGAACCCGGCGGAACGCTTGAGATCCCGGACGATTCCGACCCCGAATCGCTCGCCCGGCGCGTCTTCCGAGCCGATTGACGCTGGGGGGACGAGTCAGAGGTGCCCGCTATGCGCTGCTGCTGCGTGATCCCCGTTTTCAACCATGCTTCTACGGCCCCCGCCGTGATCGAACGGACGCGCGCCGTCATGCCGGATGTCCTCGTGATCGACGACGGATCGGAAGACCTTAATCTCGCGGAACACTTTGCCGGAACGGGCATCGAAGTCATCCGGCATCCGCATAACATGGGAAAGGGAGCGGCTCTCCTTACCGCGATCCGCACGCTCGCGCCGCGCGGTTACGACTACATGATCACGCTCGACGCCGACGCCCAGCACGATCCGGAGGACATCCCGCGTTTCCTGCCCCTGCTGGAACGGAACGACTGGACGCTTGTCGCGGGAGTCCGCGATTTTTCCGTGCCGAACGTGCCCGGACGAAGCAAATTCGGCCGTATGTTCTCCAACTTCTGGTTCCTAGTCGAAACAGGGAAGAAGATTTCCGACTCGCAGAGCGGGTTCCGCGCCTACCCGCTCAAGTATATCTCGCAGATCAGGTGCTCTTCGCTTCATTACACCTTCGAGACCGAACTGCTCACGCGCTGCATGTGGGCCGGCCTCGAACTCGCCGAAGTCCCGATCTCCACGCACTACGACCCACCCGGCGAACGCGTCTCGCATTTTCATCCCTTCCGCGACAACTGGCGCATGACCTGGCTTCACACGCGCCTCGTGCTCCGCCGCCTCGTCCCGTTCGGCGTCAGAAGACTCAGGGAGACGCCCCGCGAATATCCGCGGCTCTGGAAACCGAAAGAGCTCTGGGCATGGCTCGTCAAGGAAAATACGTCCTCGCTCGGTCTCGCTTTTTCCGCGTTCGTCGGCGCGCTCCTCGCCGTGTATCCGACGTACGGCTTCTGCACGATCCTGATCCTTTATGTCGCCGCACGCCTTCACCTCAACAAAGCGATGGCGGTCATGGCGCAGCATCCGTTCATGCCGCCGGTCTGCCCGGTCCTCTGCATCGAACTTGGCTATTTCCTGCGGCACGGCAGGTTCCTGCTCCCGGAAGACCTGAATTTCCACAGCACGGTCAGGGAGATTCATCTGCGCTGGTTCGAGTGGCTTCTCGGCAGCATCATCCTCGCTCCGGTATTCGCCGCGATCTTCGCCGTCATCGTTTATTGTTCCGCCGAACTCTGCCGCGCTGTCATCCGCAGAAGGAGCGTCCGCACATGAACCGCGCATCCGCACAGCCCGCCGCAAACCTGAGCGACACGCGAGGAACGAAGCTGGGCTCCGCGATCGTACGCGGGATCCTGTCCGTCTTCGGTCCGGGCGCCGCATGCTTCCTCGTCAAGTTCATCGCGCTCGTCTATGCGCTCACGGACAGCCAGGCGCAGCAGCGCGCCCTGCCCTATCTGAAACACCGTTTTCCCGAGGCACGCGGATTCCGCATGAAACGCCATGTCTGGCGGCTCTTCACCTCGCAGGGCGAGGCGCTTGTCATGGCGCTGGCGCTTGCCAACGGTCAGGCGAAAGTCCGGGAAACGAATCCCGATGTTTTTCTGCCTTGCCGGAATGCACCCGGCGGACTCGTCTTCCTCTGCTCCCATTTCGGCGCATGGCAGGCCGCCATGCACTGCGTGAACGCCGGAAGACGAGAGGTCGCGTTCGTCGCGAGGCCGGACCGGAACGCAGACGTCGACAAAAGCAGGGCGTTCAGCGGCGGCGAAGCCGCCCCGATGCACATCATCGACACCGCGGGCGCTTTCGGCGGGCTGCTGGAGGCGTTCGAAACGCTCGAATCGGGCGGCGCGGTCGGGCTTATGGGCGACCGCTGCCTGGAGTCCGGCTCCGTGCCGGTTCGCTTTTTCGGGGAGACCGCGCATTTCCCCGCGGCGGCGTTTTTCCTGGCGGCGAAGGCGCATGCTCCGGTCGTGCCGTTCTTCCTGACGCGGGGAAAGTCCTATCGCGAGCTTCTGCTCGAATTCGGAACCATCGTGCGCCCCGAACGCCGCGCGCGCGGCGGGATCAAGTTTCAGGCGGATGTCCAGGCTTATGCCGATACGCTCGAACGCATGGCCATGCGGCATCCTTATGATTGTTTCCTGTTTGAAAACGTATGGGAGGACCGCGCATGATCCGCAGAATGGCTTTTGATCCTGTCGTGACGGGCTTCGCACATCTTTCCTGTGCCGGGCAGACCGACGCGGACGCGATCGCTCTGTTCCGGGGCGAACGGGCGCCTGAAACGCCGCGTCCCGCGTGCGATCTGATCGACTCGGCGATCCGCGACCAGGTGTTTTTCGTCGATTCCTTTCAAAACGCGCAGGACGAACTGCGCACGCTCTCCATGATCCGCGCCGTCGTGCCGCGGGCGTTGGAGGCAGCCGGACTCACGCCCGGCATGCTCCGCGAGACCGTGACGGGATGCGTCGTCGGCACGACGATTGCCCAGCAGTTCACGGATACGGCCTACTACGCACGGCTGAGGGAAGCCCCGGACATGGAGGAAAATGCCCCGGTGGAACGCTTCCTGAACTCCAACCCGGCGGAGGCGGTCGCCCGCGAATACGGACTGACCGGCCCCCTGCACACGGTCTCCAATGCATGTTCCTCCGGCGCGGATGCCATTTCCATCGCCGCGCTCTGCCTTCTTTCCGGCCAGTGCGAACGCATGATCGTGATCGGCGCGGACGAACTCCACCGCACCCCGGTCGCCGGGTTCCACGTACTCGGCGTGACCTCGCCCTTCCCGTGCCGTCCGTTCGACTCCGCACGCGCCGGACTGAACCTCGGCGAAGGTGTAGGCGTCGTGATTTTGGAAACGCCCGAATGTGCCCGGAAACACGGAGGGAAGCCGGAATTCGCCCTGCGCGGTTTCGGCATGTCATGCGACGCATCGCACATTACCGCGCCGGACGCAACCGGAAACGGAATGAGACGCGCATTCAGGGACGCTTTGGTCCGTGCCGGACTTACGCTTGGCGACATCGCTTTTATCAACGCGCACGGCACGGGAACAGTCCTGAACGACCGGTGCGAGGCCGCGGCGTTCGCCGGACTGGCGGAAGAAGCCGGGTTCGCCGCGCCACCGTTCCTCTCCACGAAACGTTTCACCGGACACACGCTCGGCGCCGCCGGCACGCTCGAATTCATCTTCGCCATGCTCATGCTGCGGGACGGTTTCGTCCCGGCCAGTCCGGGCTGCAAAACGCCCGATCCCGCGCTCGCTTGCGCACCGTTGGTCTCGCCGCTGGATCTTCCCGCGGAAACGCGTTTCGCGGCTTCGACCTCGCTTGCGTTCGGCGGCACAGACGCAGTTCTCATCGCGGAAAGGCTGGGTTGAATCATGGCGCTTCATCTGCTTGCATCCTCCTTCACCTCGCCAGGCGCCGATTTGCGCTGGGACGATAATTTTCTCCGCGCCGAACGCGCCCGCCTCGGACTCGGACGGCGGTCCGACCGCATGACCGCGGCAGTCCTCTCCGCGCTCGACCGGCTCGAAGGCCGCCCCGGCGACGTGCCGCTCCTGTTCGGCAGCATGCTCGGCGTGCAGAGTCGCATCACCGCGCTCCAGAACGACCTGATCGACTTCCCGGAAGACCAGATCGGCCCCATTTCGTTCTCGTGCTCCGTCCACAACGCCGTCCCCGGCACCGCCTCCATCCACTTCGGGATGAAAGTCCCGATCTTCTCCCTGGCCGGATTCGACCGCCTTCCCGAACGCGTCTTCTCGCTTGCGAATGCCGTCCTGACTGCGGGAGACGCCGAACGGGTCATTGTGATCCTGACGGAAGAACGCTCTCCGTTCGCCGACCGCACTATGAAACTGCTCGGCCTCGAATCGATGGAATTCGCCGCCGCCTTCCTGTTCGAACAAGCTCAAAACGGCGTGGAGTCCTTCGAGGTCCCCGACGGCATGGACTGTTTCAGCTGGATCAGAAGCATTCTGCCATGAGCATCCGGGACAATTATATTCACACGCTCCATGCGTGCAACATCAGCTACGTCACGCAGGCCATCGTCAACGGATTCGCGCCGCTGCTCTTCCTGTGGTTCAACGACGCATACGGACTGGAACGCGAACAGCTCTGGCCCGTGATCCTCGGAAACTTCTGGATTCAGATGTGTGTGGCGTTCGCCTGCGCCAAACTCGCGGACATGATCTCCTGCCGCCTCACGCTCGTCATCGGGCAGTTCTGCTCCGCCGCCGGACTCGCGCTCATGACCGTCCTGCCCGAACTCATGCCGTCTCCGCTCGCCGGACTGACCTGCGCGGTCGCTCTGTACGCAGTCGGAGGCGGCGTCGTGGAAGCGGTCACCAGCCCCGTGGTCGAGGCATGCCCGTTCAAACGGAAAGCCGCCGCGATGAGTCTGGTGCATTCCTTCTACTGCTGGGGACTGATGATCGTCGTGCTCGGTTCGACCTTCTTCTTCCGCCGCTTCGGGCTGGACAACTGGCGATTCCTTGCGCTGATCTGGGCCGCCGTCCCGCTCCTCGACGGGATCTACTTCATGTTCGTGCCGATGCGCCCGCTGATCGCCGGAGAAAAACGAGGACTCGGCATCCTCGCTCTGTTCAAACACCCGGTCTTCTGGCTCATGTCCGTGATGATGCTCTGCGCGGGCGCGGCCGAACACTGCATGACCCAGTGGGCGTCAACGTTCGCGGAATCGACTTTGAACATCAGGAAAAGCGTCGGCGACCTCGCCGGACCATGCCTCTTCGCATTCCTCATGGGGCTTTCCCGCACGCTCTACGCAGTCTTCAGCACGCGTCTCAACCTCGTCAACTGCCTCATCGCGAGCTGCACGCTCAGCATCATCGCCTACCTCACCGCCGTCTTTGCGCCGCATCCCGCCCTCGCGCTCGCCGGATGCGCGCTTGTCGGCTGGTCGGCGGGCATCCTCTGGGCCGGCGTATTCAGCACGGCATCGGTCGCGATCCCCCTCGGAGGGACCGCCATGTTCGCGCTGCTCGCCCTGCCCGGCGACTTCGGCTGCGGACTTGGACCGGTATATGTCGGAAAGATCGCATCGTTCTTCGGCGGAGACCTCAAAACCGGGCTCCTCGCGGCCGCGTTCTTCCCCGCGCTTATGCTCGCATGCCTCCTGTACTACAAGTTCGGATATCTGCCCCGCCACAAGGGACTCGCATCCCGCGGAGTTCCCGAAGGCTGACGTGCGCTTTTTCGCCGTCTGACATGCCTTTCCTGTTTTTCAAGTCATTTTTCCTTTTTTTTTGCGGAAAATATCTTCGATACTAATTCTATCCATATCTTGCTGATTATCAATATATTCATAATTTCAAAAGGGACGGGCGGGACATATCGTTCCGGCACAATGAAAATTATAAATAAATATTGGAAAAATTTTTGAGAAAATTTTTCCGTTTCGGCATTGCATTTATCAAGGTGTTGATTATATTATACCGGAACACCACAAGATGTTGTGGTTTTTCTGCTGTTTTACCGCCATCAACCACTACCACCGCTCAAATGAACGCCGACTCCCGTTTTGGACTGCAAAAGCTCACTCTGCTGGATTACCCCGGCAAGGTCGCGTGCACCATTTTCCTGCACGGATGCAACTTCCGCTGCCCGTTCTGCCACAACGCCTCGCTCGTGGTGGTCCCGCAGGAGCAGTCCGCCATGCTCACGCTCGACGAACTGAAGGATTTCCTGTCGAAGCGGGGAAAGATCCTGGACGGTGCATGCATCACGGGCGGCGAACCTGTGATGCGTCCCGACCTCGCCGAGCTGCTGGAACTTCTCCGCTCGTACAGGCTCCTCATCAAGCTCGATACGAACGGTTCCTTCCCTGACCGTCTGCAGGATGTTGTGGAACGCCGCCTCGTAGACGCCGTGGCAATGGACGTGAAAAACACTTATGCGAAGTACGACGAGACGACCGGGGTGACCGGCATGGCGGGACGCGTCGCGGAAAGCGCAGCCTACCTCAAGACCGCCCCGCTGGACTACTACGAACTCCGCACGACGGTCGTCCGCCAGTTCCACACCGTGGACGACCTGGCCGGGCTTGCCCGCGAGCATGCCGGAGTCGAGCATTATTTCCTCCAGAAATTCAAGGACTCCGGCGACCTGCTCGGCGCAGGGCTGAGCGCGATGCCGGACGACGAAATGGCGCTCGCGCTGGAGGCCGTCCGGGAGTTCATCCCGAACGCGCAGCTTCGCGGCGTCGAAACAACGGAAACGGATTCCTAAACCATTTTTTCCTTATAACATCTTCAAATCAGGAGCAGCAAGAACCATGTATCAAGTCCAGAAACGCAACGGCAAAGTCATCGATTTCGACATCCAGAAGATTTCGAACGCGATCAAGCTGGCTTTCGAGGCGCAGGAGAAGAACTACCACCCGTCCGTCATCGACTTTCTCGCGCTGAAGGTCACCGCCGAATTCGAACCGAAGATCAAGGAAGGGCTGATCGCCGTTGAGGACATCCAGGACTGCGTCGAATCCGTGCTCGTGCAGGCGGGCTACGCCGACGTCGCGAAGGCGTACATCCTGTACCGCCGCCAGCGCGAAAAACTGCGCAACACCGCCAACACGATCATCGACTTCAAGACCACCATCGACGACTACCTGAAGATCAACGACTGGCGCGTGAAGGAAAACTCCACTGTGACCTACTCCGTCGGCGGCCTCATCCTCTCCAACTCCGGCGCGCTCACCGCCAACTACTGGCTCTCCGAAATCTATGACGACGAAATCGCGAACGCGCACCGCAACGCCGACCTGCACCTGCACGACCTCTCCATGCTCACAGGCTACTGCGCCGGCTGGTCCCTCAAACAGCTCATTCAGGAAGGACTCGGCGGCGTCCCCGGCAAGATCACCAGCGCCCCCGCGTCCCACCTCGCCACGCTCTGCAACCAGATGGTGAACTTCCTCGGTATCATGCAGAACGAATGGGCGGGCGCGCAGGCGTTCTCCTCCTTCGACACCTACCTCGCGCCGTTCGTGAAGGCCGACAATCTGGACTACAACCAGGTCAAGAAGTGCATCGAGTCGTTCATCTTCGGTGTGAACACGCCGTCCCGCTGGGGCACGCAGGCGCCCTTCTCCAACATCACGCTCGACTGGACCGTGCCGAACGACCTCGCCGAACTGCCCGCCATCGTCGGCGGCAAGGAAATGCCGTTCAAGTACAAGGACTGCAAGGCCGAAATGGACCTCATCAACAAGGCGTTCATCGAGACCATGATCGAGGGCGACGCCAACGGACGCGGCTTCCAGTACCCGATCCCGACCTACTCCATCACCCGCGACTTCGACTGGAGCGAGACCGAGAACAACCGCCTCCTCTTCGAAATGACCTCCAAGTATGGCACGCCGTATTTTTCCAACTATGTGAACAGCGACATGGAGCCGAGCGACATCCGAAGCATGTGCTGCCGCCTCCGCCTCGACCTCCGCGAACTCCGCAAGAAATCCGGCGGCTTCTTCGGCAGCGGCGAAAGCACCGGCAGCATCGGCGTCGTGACCATCAACATGCCGCGCATCGCCTACCTCGCCACGGACGAAGAGGACTTCTTCAAGCGCCTCGACCACATGATGGACATCGCGGCGCGCTCGCTGAAGATCAAGCGCGAGGTCATCACGCGTCTCCTCGACGAAGGACTCTATCCCTACACGAAACGCTACCTCGGCAAGTTCGACAACCACTTCTCCACCATCGGGCTCGTCGGCATGAACGAGGCCTGCCTCAATGCGAACTGGGTCCGCCGCGACCTCACCGACGCCGCGGCGCAGGACTTCACCGCGAAGGTCCTCAACCACATGCGCGAACGCCTCTCCGACTATCAGGAGAAGTACGGCGACCTGTATAACCTCGAAGCCACGCCCGCCGAATCCACCGCCTACCGTCTCGCCAAACACGACCGCAAGCGTTTCCCGGAAATCATCACGGCGTCCAAGGGCGACGACGACGCCCCGTACTACACGAACAGCTCCCACCTGCCCGTCGGCTACACGGACGACATCTTCTCCGCGCTCGACATCCAGGACAAGCTCCAGACTCTCTACACCTCCGGCACCGTCTTCCACGCCTTCCTCGGCGAGAAGCTTCCGGACTGGAAGAGCGCCGCGAACCTCGTCCGCAAGATCGCCGAGAACTACCGTCTCCCGTACTACACGCTGTCCCCGACCTACTCCGTCTGCAAGAACCACGGCTACATCTCCGGGGAGAAGAACACCTGCTCCAAGTGCGGCGAGAAGACCGAAGTCTACAGCCGCATCACCGGCTACTACCGTCCCGTCCAGAACTGGAACGACGGCAAGTCGCAGGAATACAAGGACCGCAAGACCTACGACATCGGCAAGTCCATGCACCACGCCGTCACGCATCACGACGGTCCCGTACATGAAGACCCGGCGCACCCCGTCGAGAAGCCCGCGCCCGCCGGCGGCCCCGACCGCGTGATCCTCTTCGCCACGAGCACCTGCCCGAACTGCAAGATGGCGAAACGCTTCCTCGACCAGGCTTCGATCGCCTACGACATCATCCTCGCAAACGAGGACGTCGCATCCGTCGACCTGTACGACATCCGCCAGGCCCCCACGCTCGTCGTGATCCGCGGCGGCAAGATGGAGAAGTTCGAGAACGTCTCCAACATCCGCCGTTTCATCGAAGAATCCGCCGCCGTGGCACAGTAACGGGAAGGAGCGGTTTCCGCTATGGTCGACATCATCATCGTCGGAGCCGGCCCGGCCGGCCTCACCGCCGCCGTCTATGCGCGCCGCGCGGGCCGTTCAGTCATGGTCCTGGAACGCGAATCCTTCGGCGGGCAGATCGTCTATTCGCCCAAGGTCGAGAACTACCCCGGATTCCTCGCGCTTTCCGGCAGCGAGTTCGGTGAAAAGCTCGTCGACCAGGCGATCCACCACGGCGCGGAACTTGAACTCGACGAAGTCACGGCCATCCACGACAACGGCAGGATCAAGTCCGTCGTCACGACGCGGACGCAGTACCTCTGCAAGACCGTCATCGTTGCCGCCGGGTCCCGCCACAGACCTCTCGGACTCTCCCGAGAGGATGAGCTCGTCGGGCACGGCATCTCCTACTGCGCGCTCTGCGACGGCGATTTCTACAAGGACAAGGACATCGCGGTCATCGGCGGCGGCAATACCGCGCTCCAGGATGCCGTCCTGCTCTCCGAGACCGCGAAGACTGTCACGATCGTCCAGAACCTTCCCAAGCTCACGGGCGAGGCCAGCCTCGCCCAGATTCTGAAGTCGCGCCCGAACGTGAAGATCATTTACAACACGGTCGTGACCGAGCTTCTCGGAGATTCCGAGCTCACGGGGATCAAGGTCAAAAACACCGCCGCCAACGAGGAGTCCACGCTCACGCTCGACGGCGTGTTCGTCGCCATCGGCCAGATGCCCGACAACAAGCCGTTCCAGGGCGTCTGCGACCTCGATACGGGCGGATTCATCACCGCGGACGAGGCCTGCCTCACGAAGACTCCGGGCGTATTCGTCGCGGGCGACTGCCGCACCAAGGGCGTGCGTCAGATCGCGACCGCCATCGGCGACGGCGCGACCGCCGCGCTCGCCGCCTGCCGCTACCTGAACTCGCTCACGTTCTGATCTCCCGAAACAGACGGATCCGCCGCACCGCTCCGGCGGATCTGTTTGATACGAACAAGACAAACAAACGATCCGTATCCCATGAAAACAGCCATCGTCATCGGCGCCGGCCCCGCGGGACTGACCGCGGCCTATGAACTCCGCCGCAGGTCAAACGACTGGAGGATCATTGTCTTGGAGGAATCCGCGGAGATCGGCGGCATTTCCCGCACGGCGGTCCATGAAGGTTGCCGCATCGACATCGGCGGGCACCGCTTCTTCTCCCAGTCGCCGCGGATCAACGAGATATGGAACGAGGTCATGCCGCTCCAGGGCAAGCCCGCGAAAGACGACATCATCCTCAACCGCGCATGCCATCTCAACCCGGGCGGTCCCGACCCCGAAACAGAAGACGTCGTGATGCTGTCCCGCCACAGGGTCAGCCGGATTTACTATCTCCGCCATTTCTTCGACTACCCCATCTCCGTCAAGCCCGCGACGTTTCTGGCCATGGGACTTGCCCGGACAGTGAAGGCCGGATGCAGCTATCTCTACAGCGCGGTCTTCAAGCGACAGGAGAAATCGCTGGAGGACTTCTACATCAACCGGTTCGGCAGGGTCCTCTACTCCATGTTCTTCGAGGACTACACACGGAAGATATGGGGCGTTCACCCGTCGGAGATATCGCCCGAATGGGGCGCCCAGCGCGTCAAGGGGCTCTCGCTCGGGAAGGCGCTTCTCAGCGTTTTTATCCCGCAGAAGGAACAAAGAGAGACGTCTCTCATCGAGGAGTTCAGCTACCCCAAACGCGGTCCGGGACAGTTCTGGGAAACGCTTGCCGCCCGGCTTCAGGACGAGGACATCGAGGTCAGGATGAACGCCTGCGTGACCGGGATCAGAACCGACCGGGGAAGCATTTCGGCCGTCATCCTCGCCGACGGATCGCGGATCCCCTGCGACGCGGTGTTTTCATCCATGTCCGTCAAGGACTTGGTCGCGGCGTTCGGCGCGGTCCCGGATGATGTCTCGCGGATCGCATCCGGTCTGCCCTATCGCGACTTCATCACGGTCGGGCTCCTCGTGGACAAACTCGCCATCAAAAACGCGACCGCACTGAAGACCGTACGGGACATCGTGCCCGACACCTGGATCTATGTTCAGGAACGGGACGTCCGGATCGGCAGAATCCAGATATTCAACAACTGGTCGCCCTATATGGTCGACGACATCACGAAACATGTCTGGATCGGCCTGGAATACTTCTGCACGGAGGGCGACGAACTCTGGACCATGAGCGATGCGGCGTTCGTCGACATGGCGACAATGGAGCTGCGGCAAATCGGCATCCTCACCGAAAACGAACCGGTGCACAGGAGCGTCCGCATCAAAGTGAAGAAGGCGTATCCCGCCTATTTCGGCAGTTACGCGGAGTTCGGCAGGGTCCGCGAATGGCTCGACGGATTCCCGAACCTCTACTGCATCGGACGCAACGGCCAGCACCGTTACAACAACATGGACCACTCCATGATGTGCGGCATCGAAGCTGTCCGTGCGCTGCTCGGAGAGACAGACAAGGCGTCGGTCTGGAACGTCAACGCCGAGCGGGATTATCACGAGACGAAGTGACCGGGTGATCGGCGGACGGCAGCATCCGCCCTGCCCCGCCGGAATCTATAAGGAACGAAGAAAAGGGAAACGGATCGGCCGTCAGCCGCAGGTGATCTTTTCGGGGCGGCGCGTGATCATGCCGGTGAAAAACGCCGCCAGGCCGTTCAGAATTTCTCCGGCGGCTTTCCGTCCGGCGCAGCCCATCGCCTCGGTCGCGAACGATTCGGCGTCGGCGAAGTGCAGCAGGAGTTTCAGTGGCGTCACGGCATCGGCGCCATGGCGGGCGCAGGCGCCGTCCGCCGCGATGCAGAGCTCATCCACGCAGGCCGCGACAGGCCCCAGAAGCGGGGCGAACGCCAGTTCCGTAACAGGCGTTTCCAGCCCGGAGCCGCGCAGAAGCGGGAAGAAGCGGAGTTCAACGCGGAGCGCGGGGAACACGCGCAGGTCGACCGGCTGGACCTTCACGGCGCGGCACTGCGACTCCAGCAGACGCGCGGACGATGCCGAAATCCGGCACGCGAATTCCTCCGGCGGCAGGATGAACCCCCTGTCGTTCCAGCCCGGTTCCGGGAGAGCAAGATTCACCGCGCCGACCGCGTCGAGCGAACCGGCGAAATGCTTCGCAAGTTCCAGCACAAGTTCGGTGGAGGAGACGTCCGCGCCGATGGAACGCAGCGTATTGGCGACTTTCCGCGCGACTGCGGCGAGGCGTTCGCCATTCAGGGAAAGATGTTCATGCAGGAGCGCGGCGGTCCGGGCGTCCTGAAAACGGTCCGATTCGCTGTCGATCCGTTTCGTGCGTCCGTAGGCCGCGGCGGCCTCGTCGAACCCGACCGATTGAAGGATGTTCGCGATCATCGCATCGACCGCGGACGCTTTCACATGCAGCGGGCCGGACTTCGGCTTTCCGGCGTGGCGCAGGGCGTATTCCACCGCGCTGACGGCGTCGCGGGCGAGCGCATCGGATTCCGCTCCGTTTCCGGGCAGGACGGACCGGATTCGGGCGGCGAGGTCGTCCGCGTCGAACGGCGCGGCGCATCCGTGCGAATCCTGAAGGAAGATCGCCTGTGCGGAAAGTTCGATCATGTCGTCGGCTCCTCGTTCTCCGTTCAGAAAAGTTCGGGTTTCGTTTCGATCAGGTAACGGTAGCGGTCCAGCACGCGGTCCTTGGTGACGAATCCGAGGCATACGCTGTCGCGCACCACGGGCACAGCCGTCTCGTGATGTTTCTCGAATATGGCAATCGCGCGGCCGAGCGTGTCGCCCGGCTTCAGCACGGCTTCGGGGGGACGCATGATATCGAAGACCAGCGCGACGTCGTAGAGCGACGTTTCGAGCAGGTAGTGGCGGATGTTGTCGAGCGAGACGACGCCCGCCAGACGTCCGTCGTTGTCGAGCACGGGGAACACGTTCTGATGCGTTTTCATGACGGAATGCAGCACGGTCCGCATGGAGTCGGATTCGGACAGCGGCAGCCAGTCTTTTTCGATCAGGTCGTCCGGGATCGCCCGCGTGAGCGCGTCGGCGTCGCGCGTGCCGTCCGGATCGCCGCCGTGAAAGAGGATCATCGTCTTGTAGACGTTGTGCGTGCAGAGCTTGCGGCAGACGAACGTGGAGAGAGCGGAGACGATCATCAGCGGGATGAAGAGCCGGTAGCCGCCCGTCAGCTCGGCGATCAGGAAGATGCCGGTCAGCGGCGCGTGCATCACGCCCGCCAGCACGCCGCCCATCCCGATGGCGAGGAAGTTCAGTTCGCTGATGTAGCCACCCAAAGGCAGTCCGGCCATATGGATGAATCTCGAGATGGAGTAGCCCAGGAAGGCGCCGATAAACATCGAGGGTGCGAAGATGCCGCCGTCCGCGCCGCTTTCCAAGCTCGAGATCGACGTCATCGCCTTCAGAAACACCAGCAGGAACGTCAGGAGCAGGAATATCCACGGATTCGAGAAGACCGTTGAAAGCGGACTTGATCCGTACAGAGCCTCCGGTTCGGACAGCAGACGGCTGATGAAGTGATAGCCGTCTCCGCGCAACGCCGGAAACAGCAGGATCGCAAAGTACAGGATCGCGCTTCCGATCAGCCCCCTCGCCCACGGATTCCGCATGCGCCCGTACCGCTTCGAAATCCGCGTGTACATCTTGATGACGAACACGGAAACAAGTCCCGCGGCCGCGCCGAGGATCACATAGTACGGCACGGCGCGCATGTTCCATTGAAGAAGGTCGAACGCGTAGAGGCGCGGCGGGTAAATCTGCTGCGACACCAGCAGAGCGGTCGCGGACGACAGAATCAGGGGAATGATCGCCGGGATCGCGCTTGCGGTTTTCGGGAGAAGTATCTCCATGGCGAAGAACGCCCCTGCGACGGGCGTATTGAACATCGCGGAGATGCCTGCCGCGCCGCCGCACGCCAGCAGCAGGATGCGGTTTTCATGGTTCAGGAGCAGGCTTCGGGCGACATTGCTGCCGATTGCCGCACCCGTCTGCGCCACGGGGGCCTCAAGACCGGCGGACACGCCGAACCCGACGCTGACGCCGCTGGTGATGATATGGGAAAACGTCTTGTGGAGCGGGACCGCGCCCGTGCGGTTCTTCACGCTCATGATGACCCCGGCCAGCCCGCGTTCGTACTTGCCGCGCATGATGACCTGCGTCACGAAAATGCAGAAGAATACGCCGAGCGCGGGCGTGGCGGGCAGGACCCACATCGCCCAGGACGCGTCCGCAGGGATCAGCGCCACGAGCGACTGCACGGAATGCTCCACGGTCTTCATCAGCGCCCCGGCCACGCCGGACAGCAGGCCGACCAGAACGCTCAGCAGGATGATGTAGTTCTGTTCGCCGAGCGTCTTCTGGAACGGATTGACGATGCGGAGAAAACGGCCGTGAAGCCACGAAAAGAAGGAAAAACGCATGACGGACGGGCTTTCTTTCAGTTGCTCTTTCCGCCGCGGGGAGTCTTGTTCCCGCGGTTGCTGCCCATGCTCCGGATCTCGTCGATGAACTCGTCGATATCCTTGAAATCGCGGTACACGGAGGCAAACCGCACATACGCGACCTTGTCGACCTGGCGGAGCGCCTCCATCGTGCGGTTGCCGACTTCATTGGACGGCACTTCGCGTTCATAGTCCGCCTCCAGGCCGCTCGTGACCTGCGACACGATCATGTCGATCGCCTCCGGTTTCACGTCACGTTTCCAGCAGGCTTTCTCGATCCCGGCGCGGATCTTGTTCGGGTCGAAATCCTCCCGCGAGTTGTCGCGTTTCACGACCTTCAGCTCCGCCTGGATGATCTCTTCGTGCGTGGTGAACCTGTGCCCGCATGCCGTACATTCGCGGCGGCGGCGCACGGCGGCGCCGTCTTTCGAGGCGCGGGAATCGATCACGCGGTCTTCCTGGCAGCCGCATCGTGGGCAACGCATAAATGATTACTCCTGAAAATGGATGGTCCGGACGGACGCGAAGGAAAAACGGAAACGATGCCGGAGGTTATTTCCGGTATCCTTCCTTCTTTTCCTGTTTCTTGAACTTGAGGTAAGTGCTGTCTTCGTGCTCGATCTCGTAAGGCGAGATGTTGATCGAAATGTTTTTGAGTGTCAGCGTCGAGGAGGGATCGACGGTGTACATGAGGCGCACAAAGCGGGCCTTGCTGTTTTCATTGGCAAGGAAAAACAGGCGGAAGCGGTAGTTCTTGAAGTCCTTGTCGCTCTTGACGGGGAGGAGATTGAATCCCTGGTGACGTTCGCCGATATAATTCCGGTCGGCGTCGCAGAAAACAACGCCGAGCGAAAAGGAGCCGGTTCCGTTGGCGTCCGCTACGACGTCGACGATCGAATCGTCCTTGATGTCATAATACCCGCAATAATAGTTCATCGCCGGAGTCCCGGCGGTCTTCACGGTGAAAAGATTCGCGGAATCGTCGTATTTGTCACCGTTCGGTTTCAGCTGAAAGAATTCGGGTTTGGAAAAGAACCCGTCCTCGCTGAAACGCCAGCCGTTCGGCATATACGCGTCTTTTTCCGCATGGAACCGGCAGGAATACAGAGGAGGTTCTTCAGTAGTGCGGCAGGAACAGAGAATGCCAAGAAGGACGACGGAGAAAAAAAGATGTTTCATGTCGATTTTGCCTTTCGGATGGTCATGTCTTTTGATTATTTTGAAAAAAAAGAAAATATCGTAAAAATTTAACTCGGAAACGGGAGAAAATCAAGCGGATTTTGAAAAAAAATACTCCCGGACTTGAAAAAAAGCATTTCGGGCGTATTTTATAAACGGTAAAACTATTTTAAAAAAAGTGTTTGTCCTCCGCCCCATGTTCCTGTCCGGCGGGAAAACACCTGTTCAATATTGAAAGATATCCATGTCAGACAACATCAAGCTCTCAATCGTGATACCCGTTTACAACGAGGAAAAATATATCGACTCCATCCTCGAACGCGTCTGCGCCGTCCGTTTCCAGCCGGGCGTCGAGGTGGAATACATCGCAGTGGACGATCATTCCACGGACAAGACATGGGAACATCTTCAGCTCTGGGAGACACGCGGCGTCAGGATCAAGCGCCGTGAGGCAAACGGAGGAAAGGGCGCGGCGCTCCATGCGGGTTTTGCCATGGCGACGGGCAGCGTCGTCACGATCCAGGACGCCGATTTCGAGTACTGCCCGGAGGAGCTTCCATCCGTGCTTCAGCCCATTCTCGACGGACAGGCCGACGTCGTCTTCGGCGCGCGCAAACCGATCATGCGGGCGCCTGGAAGCCTCCAGGTCATGTCCTTCTGGCATTCCAGGATCAACGAGATCCTCACGCACTTCTGCAACATTTTTTCGGACCTCTCGCTTTTCGACATGGAATGCTGCTACAAGATGGTCCGGCGCGATTTCCTTCAAAAGATTACGCTCAGGGAAAAACGGTTCGGTTTCGAACCTGAATTCACGCTCAAAATCGCCCGGCTCCATCCGCGCGTCTGGCAGGTGCCCGTCTCCTACTATCCGAGAAACTATCAGCAAGGCAAGAAGATCAACTGGAAAGACGGCGTGTCAGCGTTCCGCTGCATTCTCCAGTACGGTCTCTTCCGGCTCTGACGCCATGCCGGATGCCGGAAACAAAACAGGATAACACGCACATGAAGTTTATACGCACGAATCTGTCAATCGGAATGACCATCCTGCTGGCTCTTCTCACGGTCGTTCTCGCAGTCATCGTGGTGCCGTTCCTCCTCATCGTTGTGGCCTGCTGGCTTGTCCGCGGCATTTCCGGCGGTTTTTTCTCCTCGTTTTCCGGCCGGAAGGACGCCTCTTCCAGCATTCAGGAGCGGGACCACGCTCCGCGGGGCGGGAACGCGGACGAAAGGGCTTCATCTGGCGACGATGCGATCGAATGCGAGGTCATCAGCGCCCGCACCATTGACGAAAACGGTCAGGAAATCCGCTGATTTTTCCCGGGAGGACGGGCCCCATGAAAGAAAAAATCGTCCGCTGTCTTATCCTTTGCTCAGTTATGCTCTGCCCGCTTCTTTCCGGACAGTCCCCGCTTCAGACGGAGATTCAGGTTAAGCTCGATCCGGGAAAAAGTTCCCCGTTCAATGACGGCGTTTTCGAGGGCTGGGGCACCTCTCTTTGCTGGTGGGCGAACCGTATCGGCTACAGCGACAAGCTCACGGACGCGGCGGTGGACGCTTTCTTCGATCCCGAAAAAGGACTCGGACTCAACATCGCGCGATACAACATCGGCGGCGGAGACGATCCTTCTCACCGCCACATCACACGCTCCGACTCCAATATGCCCGGATTCGCACAGCCTCTCCGCACCCGGGACGGCGCATTCGAAGTCGACGACGACGGCATCATCCTGTACCAATACGACTGGACTCGGGACAAGAATCAGATGAACGTCCTGACAAAGATCCTCAAACGGTCGCCGGACACTCTCGTCGAGGCATTCTCCAACTCCCCGCCGTACTTCATGACCTGGAGCGGGTGTTCCGGCGGCGGCAGCGGCGCACACAAGGACAACAATCTGAAGCCGGAGTACGCCGGGCCCTTCGCCGAATTCCTCGCCGACGTCGTAAGGCACATGCGCGACGACCTCCATATCAGCCTGAACAGCATCGATCCGTTCAATGAGCCGTCCTCCGGTTTCTGGGGCGCGTACAGCAACAAGCAGGAAGGCTGCGACATCAGGGACAACCGGTTCAAGAGTGAGATTATCCTCGCCCTCGACAAGGCGCTCCGCAGACGGGGCGTCCGCGAAGGACTCATCCTCGCAGTTGCCGACGAAACTTCCATGGACCTCTCCATCGACACATACAAAGCGCTTTCCCGCGAGGCGAAAAATGCCGTCGGCCGCATCAACACGCATTCCTACAGCGGCAGCCGCAGGGCGGAGATCGAATCGCTCGCAAAAACGGAAAAGAAACACCTCTGGATGAGCGAAGTCGACGGAAACGGCACGCTCGGCGGACGGGCAGCGGGCGACATGGGCAGTCCTCTCTGGCTCGCGAACCGCATCATTGAGGACATGAACGGCATGCGGCCGTCCGCCTGGGTGATCTGGCAGGTGATCGACCGCCACCGCTCCGGCTTCAATGCGGCGGAACGTTCCAACACGACGCTCGGCGGCGCGTACTGGGGACTCGGCATCGCCGATCATTTCGAGGAAAAGCTTCTCCTCGGCAAACGCTACTACGCGTTCGGACAGTTCACGCGCTATATCCGCCCCGGCGACCGCATCATCGCATCCTCGCCGTCCACGCTCGCCGCATGGAACCGCGAATCCGGCAGGATCGTGATTGTCGCGCTCAACGCTTCCGCCACGGAACAGCCCGTGACGTTCGACCTCGGCGCATTCGACCGGCTTCCGGCGGATTCCGCGAATGTCATCCGCACCAGCGGCCCTGTCAATGCGGGGGAAAACTGGAACGAGGATATTCCGCCCGTCCCGGTCCGGGACAAAAAGCTTTCCGTCCGGCTTGCACCGTACTCCATCACCACGTTTGTGATCGGCTCCGTACGCTGACAAACGGGACAAGCTTCCTGCCCGCGTTTCTTCGGGGCAGAGACATTTCTTTATGTCGCCATGAACCCCATGCCGCGGAAACCTCCGTTTTGTCTCCTTTTTTTCCTCATTTTCCCTGTGAATCCGTGTCTTGAAACGTTAAGTTCACGTTAAAAAATAACTCCCGTTTGTTTTTTTCGCGTTCCGCATATATAATATATCATCAACGCTCTTTCCTGTTGCCACAAACAATCGGAACCGACAACGACATGACAACTTATCTGACACGGGACGGACTGGAAATCACGCCGGTCATTTTCGGGACCAGCTGCCTCGGCAATCTCTACCGCGTCCTGCCATACGAAACGAAACTCGAACTCGCTAGAGCATGGTTCCGCACCGCCGCGAAGCCAACGATCGACTCCGCCGGGAAATACGGCGCGGGTCTTTCGCTCGAATCCATCGGATGCGCACTTCGCGACCTTGCTGTCCTGTCCGACGGCATCACGATCAGCGTGAAGCTCGGCTGGCGCAGGAAACCGCTCACTGCCCCGGAACCGACGTTCGAACCGGGCGTGTGGGCTGGGCTCGAATACGACGCCGAACAGGACATCTCCTATCACGGCATCATGCGCTGCTACGACGAGGCGGTCGAACTGCTCGGCGGAGATCGCGCCATTGACCTCGTTTCCGTTCACGACCCCGACGAATTTCTGGCGGGCGGCGGCACCGTGGAGGATATCCTGGGCGCATACCGTGCGCTGTTCGAGCTCAAGAAAACGGGGCGCGTTCGCGGCGTCGGCATCGGAGCCAAGGACTGGCGCGTCATCCGCGGCCTTTACGCCAGCATCCCGTTCGATTGGGTCATGTTCGCCTGCGCGCCGACGATCCTCCGCCATCCGCGCGAACTCCGCGATTTCATGCTCAAGCTCAAAGACGATCTGGTCGGCATTGTCGACTCCGCACTCTTCAACGGAGGATTCCTCACAGGCGGCTCCATGCTCGACTACTGCAAGGCGGATCCGGTCCGCGACGCGGAGCTTTTCAAAAAACGCGCAGACTATCTCTCCGTATGCAAGAAGTTCTCCGTCGACCCGGCCGCCGCAGCCGTCGAGTACGGGTTCCGACAGCCCGGCGTCGCAGCCGTTTCGCTGAACACATCCGATCCGGCCCGCATCCCCGTGAACGCTTCCTATGCACATTATCATGCTCCCGCGGAATTCTGGGCCGAGCTCATCCGCAGAAAGGTCATCGACGATGAAAATTGATGCGCACCATCATTTCTGGCGTTACAACACGCGGGACTACAGCTGGATCTCCGATGAGATGGCCGTGCTCCGCCGCGACTTCCTGCCCGCCGACCTCAAGATCGAACTCGACCGCGCGGGGATCGACCGCGTGGTCTCCGTGCAGGCGCGCCAGTGCGTCGAAGAAACCGAATGGCTCCTGAAGTTCGCAGAGGAAAACGATTTCATCGCGGGCGTCGTCGGCTGGCTTCCGATCGCCTCGCCCGAATTCCCCGCCCTGCTCGAACGGTTCGCCGCAAATCCGAAACTCCGCGCGGTTCGCCATGTGGTCCAGGACGAACCGGACGACCGGTTCATCCTCGGCGAGGCGTTCAACCGCGGCATCGACCGTCTGCTCTCCGCGCATCTGGCGTACGACATCCTGATCTTCGAACGCCACCTGCCCTATGCGATCGAATTCGTGCGGAAACACTCCTCGGAACAGGTCTTCGTGCTCGACCATATCGCCAAGCCGAAGATCGCCGCGGGCGAAATGCAGCCCTGGGCGGACAATCTCCGCAAGCTCGCGGCGTTCCCGAACGTCTATTGCAAGCTCTCCGGCCTCGTGACCGAAGCGGATATCCATAACTGGACGCCGGACCAGCTCCGGCCCTATGTCGAAACCGTACTGGACGCCTTCGGCCCGGCGCGCGTCATGTTCGGTTCGGACTGGCCCGTCTGCACCTGCGCCACCACCTATTCCGCCTGGCGCGGCCTCGCCGGAGACTTCATCTCGCGTCTCAGCGAACACGAACAAGCTCAGATCATGGGCGGAACCGCCCTGAAAGCATATTTTGGAGGTTGATTCATCATGCGTGCTTTTTCCATCACCGCGCCGTTTCAGACCGGCTATCAGGAGATACCGGAACCCGAACTCACGCCCGGCAGCGTCCTGCTTGCCGTCAAATTCGTCGGCCTCTGCGGCAGCGACCTCAACACATTCCGCGGCAAGAATCCGCTCATCACCCTGCCCCGCATCCCCGGGCACGAGATCAGCGCGGTCATCGAAGCGAAGGGCGCCGGGGTCCCGGACTGCTGGCGTGTCGGTCAGAAAGTGACCGTCTCCCCGTACACGAACTGCGGCGTCTGCCCCAGCTGCCTCGCCGAACGCCCCAACTGCTGCCAGTTCAACCAGACGCTTGGCGTGCAGCGCGATGGCGCGCTCACGAAGCATATCGTCGTGCCGTGGACCAAGCTCTTCGACGCCGACGCAATGAAACAGGAGGAAATCGCCCTCATCGAACCGCTGACCGTCGGAGGACACGCGTCCGACCGTTCCGGCGCGACCGAAGACAGCATCGCCGCCGTGATCGGCTGCGGCGCGGTCGGACTCGGCGCTGTGCTTGGGCTCGCCCGTAAAGGCGTCCGCAAGATGATCGCCGTCGACGTCGACCCGGAGAAGCTCGCGCTCGCCCGCGAGTTCGGCGCGACCGACACCGTCGACTCCTCGAAGACCGACCTTCACCAGGCTCTTGCCGACCTCACCGGCGGCCGCGGCCCGAACGTCGTCATCGAAGCCGTCGGGCTTCCGCAGACTTTCCGCGCCGCCGTCGACGAAGTCGCGTTCGCCGGATGCGTCACCTACATCGGCTACGCCAAGGCGCCCGTCGAATACGAGACCAAGCTCTTCGTCCAGAAAGAGCTCGACATCCGCGGCTCCCGCAACGCCATGCCCTGCAACTTCCGCCGCGTGATCGACTTCGCCGCACGCGGGCTTTTCCCGATCAGCAAGATGATCTCCCGCGTTTACGGCTTCGACCAGGCGGGACAGGCGCTTCAGGACTGGCACGACGCACCCGCGAAAGTCTGCCGCTATCTTGTCTCGCTTGACTGAAAGGAGCATGCCATATGAAACAGCTGACCCGTGAAACTCCCCTGACCCGCCCCGTCCGCATCCTCCAGTTCGGCGAGGGCAATTTCCTGCGCGCGTTCGTCGACTGGATGGTCGACCGCATGAACAAAGCCGGCGTGTTCGACTCCGCCGTTCAGATCGTCCAGCCGCTCCCGCAGGGCATGTGCGACGTCATCAACGAACAGGGCGGCCTCTACCATGTGATCCTGCGCGGCGTGAAGGACGGCCAGGTGGTCGAGCAGATCGAACGGATCGACTGCGTGAAGGGCTGTCTCAACCCCGCCACGCAGTGGGACAAGGTCGTCGAAGCCGCCCTGAATCCCGACCTGCGATTCGTCTTCTCGAACACGACCGAGGCGGGCATCGAATACCGTCCCGACGCCGACACTTTCCCCTCGAAGGTCGCGAAACTCGTCACCGCCCGCGCGAAAGCCGGTCTCGACGGCCTGATCTTCATCCCCTGCGAGCTCATCGAGCACAACGGACAGAAACTCCGCGAATGCGTCCTGAAATACATCTCCGATCCCGAGGTCGTCCGTTTCGTCGAGGATAAGTGCATCTTCTGCAGCACGCTGGTCGACCGCATCGTGGCGGGCTATCCGCGCAACGACGCCGCGAAATACTGCGAAAAGCTCGGGATCGAGGACAAGCTCCTCGACTGCGGCGAACCGTTCTTCTTCTTCGTGATCGAAGGTCCCGCCGAGGTCGAAAAGGAACTTCCGGCGAAAGCCGCCGGGCTCAACGTCCTGTTCACTGACGACCAGACCCCGTACCGCACGCGCAAAGTCCGGTTCCTGAACGGCGCGCACACCGCCAGCGTGCTCGGCGCGCACATGGCGGGATTCACGTTCGTGGACGAGATGGTCCGCGACGAAAAGTTCGGCAAGTTCCTGCGGACCGTCCTCTTCGAGGAGGTCATGCCGACCGTGAACCTGCCCGAGGCGGAAAAGAAAGCCTATGCGGAATCCGTGCTCGAACGCTTCGCGAACCCCTACGCCCAGCACAGGCTCCTCTCCATCGCGCTGAACTCCGTTTCCAAGTGGAAAGTCCGCGTGCTCCCGACGCTCCTCGATTATCTCAAGCTCACCGGCAAGCTCCCGGCCTGCCTCACGCAGTCCATGGCATACCTCATCGACTTCTACCGTTCGTGCGAGATCAACGACGCGCCGGAGGTGAAGGCGTTCTTCGCCGGAAAGCCCGATGTGAAGACCATCCTCGGCAACGCCGCTTTCTGGGGCATGGACCTGAACGCCATTCCCGGCTTCACCGCTGCCGTGGAACAGGGAGTCACGAAGCAGCCATGATCATCCATCCGCTCGACAACGTGGAGGTCCGCGACGACGGCCACAAGTACGCCATCCGTCCCATCGAGCCGGGCGGGAACGTGATCAAATACGGCATGCCCATCGGACACGCGAAAGTCCGGATCGCCCCCGGCGAACACGTCCACACGCACAATCTGGCGTCCAACCTCGCCGGACTCCTCGAATACGCCTACAAGCCGGACTTCAAACCGCTGGAGATCAAGACGACGCGCACGTTCGCCGGATTCTGCCGTCCCGACGGACAGGCGGGCGTCCGCAACGACCTGTGGGTGATCCCGACCGTCGGATGCGTGAACGACCTCGCGCGGCGTCTCGCGGACGCGGTCGGCGGCATCGCCCTCACCCATCCCTACGGCTGCTCCCAGCTCGGCGGCGACCACGAATGCACGGCGAACCTTCTGGCGGCGTTCGCGCATCACCCGAACGCCGGCGGAGTGCTGATCGTCGGGCTCGGCTGCGAAAACAACACGCTCGACAGCTTCCGAGAACGCCTCGGCGACATTTCCAAGCTCAATATCCGGTTTCTGCGCGCACAGGACGACGGTGACGAATACGCCCGCGGACTGGAACTCCTCGCCGAGCTCGACGCCGCGCGCGTCAAAGAACGCACCGACATCCCCGTTTCCGCGCTCCGCGTCGGACTCAAATGCGGCGGCTCCGACGGGCTCTCCGGCCTCACCGCAAACCCGCTCGTCGGACGTTTTTCCGACTGGCTGACGGCGCAGGGCGGCACGACCGTTCTGACCGAAGTCCCGGAGATGTTCGGCGCGGAAACGCTCCTGATGAACCGCTGCGTCTCCCGGGAAGTCTTCGACAAATGCGTCGCAATGATCAACGGGTTCAAGAGCTATTACGAACGCCACGGCCAGCCCATCGACGAAAACCCCTCCCCCGGCAACAAGGCAGGCGGCATCTCCACGCTCGAGGACAAGTCCCTCGGCTGCGTTCAGAAGGGCGGCTCGTCGCCCGTCGTCGACGTCCTCGAATACGGCCAGCGGCTCAGCAAGCCCGGACTGAATCTCCTTGCAGGCCCCGGAAACGACCTCGTCGCGTCCTCTGTCCTCGCCGCCGCCGGATGCCAGCTCGTGCTGTTCACCACTGGACGCGGCACGCCGTTCGGCACCGTGGTCCCGACCGTGAAGGTCGCCACGAACACCCGTCTGGCGCAGTCCAAGCCGCACTGGATCGACTGGGACGCCCAAGGGCGGCCCGACACCGCGGAATTCGTCGAATTCGTCCTGAAGGCCGCTTCCGGCGAATTGACGACCAACAACGAAAAGAACGACGCGCGGGAGATCGCCATCTTCAAGGACGGCGTCACGCTCTGATCTTTCGTTTCATCCGGGCACAAAAAAAGCTTCTCCTGCACGGGAGAA
>JBGUKN010000077.1:0-4574 GCA_045114455.1 Victivallales bacterium | reverse complement strand
GCGGGGCGCTGCACTGCCTTTCCCAGAATCTCTTCTGATTTCCGCATAAGATTCTATCCGAAAAAGGCCGTTTTCACCTTGATTTGCGGCTGACAAATGCTATATTGATAAAAAACTTTTTCACCAGTTTCTTTTTTTGCAAGAAAGGACTTTTCCCATGCCCCTGCTTTTCCTTTTGATCATCCCCGTCGTCATCGTCATTTTCGTGATCGCCGTTTACAACAGCCTTGCTGCGAAGCGGGCGAACGTGCAGAACGCTTTCGCCGGGATCGACGTGCAGCTGAAGAAACGCTGCGACCTGGTCCCGAACCTCGTTTCGAGCGTGAAGGCGTACATGCAGCACGAATCCGGCACGTTGGACAAGCTGACCGAGCTCCGCACGCGCGCGGCGGCCGCGACCGACCCCGCCGAACGTCTCAGCCTTGACAGGGAATTGTCCGGCGTGCTGAAAAATGTCATGGTGCAGGTCGAGGCCTATCCCGACCTGAAGGCGTCCGCGAACGTAATCCAGCTCCAGCGTTCCCTGAACGAGATCGAGGAGCAGATTTCCGCATCGCGCCGCGCATACAATGCAGCCGTTACGGAGTATAACCTCGCGATCCGCATCTTCCCGAACAACCTCCTTGCTGGCATGTTCGGCTACACGGAGTCCCCGCTGTTCGAGGCCGCGCCGGAAGACCGCGCAAACCCGAACGTGGGCGACCTCTTCAAGTAACCTGAACAGGTGTTTCAGACAGTATGAAAGACCCCGATCCCGACCGAAGTAACGACGGCCGTTCACGCCCCGCGATCGCGGAGCTGGGCGAGTCGCTTTCCGAATTGCGCGAACAGCGCGATGCGACAAGAAAAAAGGCCCTGACCATATCCGCCGTCATCATCGCCGCGACCGTCCTTCTGTCGTTTGGCGCGCTTGCCGTAAACGGAGATTTTCTGGCGTTTGTGCTCGTGCCCGGCATCATCCTCGCCGTGGTCGTGTACACGCAGATGATGCGCGGCGTGAAGCTTAAATACAAAAAGCTCGTCGTGCCGTCGCTGCTGAAGGAGATCGACTCCGGTCTGGCCTACCATCCGGAAGGATCCATCCCGAAGGAGGATTTCCGCCGGTCGAAGATTTTTTCGCAAAGCATCGATTCCTATCATGGCGAGGACCTGGTCTGCGGCTCGTACAAAGGCATCCCGATCCGTTTCAGTGAACTCAAGGTGCAGGAGAAGCATTCCGACGGCAAGAATACGTCGTACCATACGTTCTTCGACGGCATCTTCATGATCGCCGACTTCAACAAGGATTTCAAATACCGCCACTGGGTGCTGCCCGATTCCGCCGAAGCGGCATTCGGGCAGGTCGTCGGCAACTTCTTTCAGAAACTCAGTCTCCCCGGGCGCGGCCACATGACGCGCATGGAGGACCCGGCGTTCGAGAAGAAATTCGTGGTGTACACAGAGGACGACGTGGAGGCGCGGTACATCCTGACACCGAAACTTATGCACACGATGCTGAACTTGTCGGAACATTTCCGCAAAGGCGCTTCCCGGCTCGCGTTTGCCTTCATGGATTCGAATGTGTATGCCGCGATCCCGATCGAAGGCGGACGCGATCTTTTCGAAATGCCGTCGCACGGCGACATCGGCGAGAATGCGGCGAAGAAGACTCTGGAGGAGCTGAAGGAAATTCTGAGCGTATTCGACGTGATGGAGCTGGATTTGCGCCTCTGGAGCAAGGACAGGCCGTATCATGGATAGAATCGCACATCTTTGTTGAGGCGGGAAACGCTGTGTTTTTGAGCCTATTCCGCGTCATTCTTTAGAAAGTAAGGAAAGAAAACCTGAAAAAAACTCTTTTTTGTTCGTTCCGGGGTTGATTTTTACTCCTATGCGGTGTATGTTTTAGATAAATCTATTTAAATACTCGAATCTCCCAACATAAAACCTAAAGAAAGGACCAGAAACAAATGGTTAACACCCTCAACTGGATTCTCATGGCTCAGGCAGAGATCACCGAAGCGGTGAACTCCGCCGTGGAATCCGCCCCCGCCGAGGTCACCGAGGCAGTCGCCGCCGCGACGCAGTCGACCTCCGTGTCCCTCAACGCCATCGACTGGGTCGTGATCATCGGCTACTTCGCGATCATCGCCGGTGTGGCGGTCTGGGCGTCCAGAGGTCAGAACACCGCTTCCGACTTCTTCCTCGGCAGCCGCAATATCGGATGGTTCGCCATCGGCGGCAGCCTCTTCGCCAGCAACGTCGGATCCGAACACATCGTCGGTCTGGCCGGTTCCGGCGCGAACACCGGTCTCTCCCTCGCGCACTGGGAACTCCACGCATGGATCCTCCTGATGCTCGGCTGGGTCTTCGTCCCGTACTACTATCGCTCCAAGGTCTTCACGATGCCTGAATTCCTTGAAAAGCGCTTCAGCCCGACCGCCCGCTGGATCCTCTCCATCATCTCCCTCGCGGCCTACGTGCTGACGAAGGTGTCCGTCACCGTCTACGCCGGCGCCCTCGTGTTCAACGTCCTGTTCCCGGACTTCCACCTCGGCAGCCTCGACGCCTTCTGGTGCGGCGCGCTCCTGACCATCATCCTGACCGGTCTCTACTCCGTGTTCGGCGGTCTCCGCGCGGTCCTCTACACCGACGCCTGCCAGGCCATCATCCTGCTCCTCGGCTCCATCTTCATCCTGTACTTCGGCCTCAGCAAGCTTGACGGCGGCTGGAGCGGACTCCGTGACTTCACCGCCACGCACGCCTCCCAGTACGCTCTCTGGCACCCGCTGTCCGACAAGGACTTCCCGTGGCTCGCCATCTGCATTGCTTCCCCGATCATCGGTATCTGGTACTGGTGCACCGACCAGTACATCGTGCAGCGCACGCTGGCTGCCAAGAACCTGACGATCGCCCGTCGCGGCACGATCTGGGGCGCTGCCCTGAAAGTTATGCCCGTCATGATCTTCCTGATCCCCGGCCTCATCGGCGCCGCCCTCCATCACCAGGGTGCCATCCAGCTCCCGCTCAAGGAAACCGGCATCGACGGCGACAGAGTCTTCCCGACCCTCGTTACCGCTCTGCTTCCGCCCGGTCTCCGCGGCCTCGTGATTGCCGGCCTGCTCGCCGCTCTCATGAGCTCTCTCTCCTCCCTCTTCAACTCCTCCGCGGCCCTCTTCACGGTCGATATCTACCAGAAGCTGAAAAAGCAGGCCTCCGAGAAGGAACTGGTCTTCGTCGGCAAGATCGCGACCACCGCGGTCGTCGTCTGCGGCCTCATCTGGATCCCGATCATGAAGCAGGTCGCCCAGGGCGGCGGCGGTCTCTACGACTACCTGCAGAACGTCCAGAGCTTCCTCGCTCCGGCCATCACCGCCACCTTCCTGCTGGGCATCTTCTGGGGACGCATCAATGCCAAGGGCGCCGTCTGGGGTCTTTCCGTCGGCTTCATCCTCGGTATGGGCAAGCTCACCATCCAGACTTTCTTCAGTCTGACTGATCCCAATAAGATCGCTGACCCGGCCATCCTCGCCAAGATCGGCGACTTCAATGCCTACTATGCCTGCGGCGTCCTCTTCCTCGCCAGCGCGATCGTCCTGATCGTCGTCTCCCTGCTGACCAAGCCGCAGGATCCCGAGCAGATCAAGGGCCTCACCTTCGCCTCCATCGACAAGGAAGAAGTCCGCGCCTCCATCCACCCGGTCGACATCGTCACCACGCTTATCGTGGTCGCCATGATCCTGACCATCTACCTCTACTTCTCCTTCTGGACCGTCGGTCACGAACCCGCAGCCGTCCAGGCTGCCCAGGATCTCGCCGATCAGGCCGGTCAGTTCCTTCAGTAATCTGAACGAACCGAAAGTATTGGTTTAATCCGCCGCCGTCCGGTTTTCCGGGCGGCGGTTTTTCTGTGCCGGCATCGGCAATTCCGGGAGATGTTTTTCCGGCGCAACCGTCTTTTTCTTTTTTTCCGCTTGCTTTTTCGGAAAAATGGAATAATGTATTGTATCACCCTTTATCATCCGCGCTGTCCCCGAAGGACATGCCGGACATCACAAACATTCAACCGGAGAGGTAGACCATGAAAAAATCGCCTGTCGCAAACGTCGTTATGGCTTCACTTCTGCTGTTGACAACGAACGGATGTTCCTTTTTCGCGCCGAAAACCGAGGAGGTCGCCGTCAACACCGTGCCCTCCGGAGCGCAGGTGTATGTGAACAACAGTCTCAAGGGAACCACTCCGTGCAGCGTTCCGGTGTCCTGCAAGGGAGGAGAGATCCTGGTCAAGAAAGCCGGATACGATCCGCAGATTTACAAGGTCGGACGGCATCTGGGGACGTGCGGCGTCATGGACATCGTGGGTACCGTCATTTTCCTGGTCCCCGCCATCGGCCTGTTCTCAGCCGGCGCCTACACGCTGGACGAACGCACGATCAATGTCAATATGACAAAACAGTCCGAGAACTGATCCGGACAGCGATCCCGGACCAACTATCCGTAAAAAAAGCTTCTCCCGTGCAGGAGAAGCTTTTTTTGTGCCCGGATGAAACGAAAGATCAGAGCGTGACGCCGTCCTTGAAGATGGCGATCTCCCG
>JBGUKN010000076.1:0-18718 GCA_045114455.1 Victivallales bacterium | reverse complement strand
CCTGATCGCCTGACACGAACCCCGGTGACAGGCGAACTCGCCTGAAACCACAACCAGGCCCCCGCGGTCCTTCGGGACTGCGGGGGCCTGTTCATTGTCGGGCTGGAAGACCGAAGCGACGCTGTTCTTTGCCTGAGTTCAAAAAAAAGGAAGGCCATCCCTCCGGAGAACTGAGTATTCAGACAGGAGAAAACGTCGGAGTCCTCCCGGAAAAAACGGGAAACAGGCTCCATGCAGGAAGAAAACGGGAAAGAGAACTCTTCTTATTTCCCGATGCAGAAACGCGAGAAGATCTCGTCCAGAACATCCGGCGTGGCGGTCTCGCCCGTGATGCAACCGACGAGTTCGGCCGCGGTGCGGAGCGAACTGCCCGCGAGTTCCCAGGACTCTGCCCGCACGCACTCGCATGCGGCGTCAAGATGATTTGCGGCCTGTTCCAGCAGCGTGGCGTGGCGTTCGGAGACGGCGGCGCCGCCGGACTGCGCGGCGGGGGGAAGTCCGTCCCATGCTGTCGCTTCGAGGCGGCAGAACAGGCTGTCCAGGCCGTCGCCTGTCTTTGCGGAGATGTGTTCGAAAATGGTTTCGGGATCACGGGCCGCATCCTCCGAGTTTTCATTTCCCGGGACATACTCCGAATCGAGTTCAACCGCGCTTTTTGCCGCACCGTCCATTTTGTTCCAACAGGGAATGAATCTGCCCTGAACGGCGGTTCGCGCGTGGTCCATGGCTTCGAACTGGGAGGGGAATGACTCCGGGGGCGCGGAGGCGTCCAGCAGCCACAGCACGATGTCGGCCGTGCCGAGGGACTGCCGGGAACGCTCCATGCCCATCGCCTCGACCGGGTCGGCCTGTTCCGCCTCGCGCAGCCCCGCGGTGTCGGTCACGCGGAACCGTATGCCGCCAATGGAAACGGATTCCTCCAGCGTGTCGCGCGTGGTGCCGGGGACGGCGGTGACGATGGCACGGTCGTAGCCGAGCATGCGGTTGAGGAGACTGGATTTTCCGGCATTCGGCGGCCCCGCGATCACCAGTGCGACGCCGTCGCGGATAAGCGCGCCCGCCCGTGCGGTCGATGCAAGTGCGACAGCCTGTTCGCGCAGGGATACGATCCTGCCGGAAAGGATGTCCGGCGGCATCCAGTCGAGGTCCTCCTCGGAGAAATCGAGGCGGGATTCGCATTCGGAAAGCAGATGGACAGTTTCCGCACGAATTTCGCGGACGAGCGAGCCGACCGCGCCGCTGAGCTGGCGTTCGGCAAGAAGCCCGGCGCGTTCGCTGCCGGCGTTGATGAGGTCGAGGACACCTTCCGCCTGCGTCAGGTCGAGCTTGCCGTTGAGAAACGCCCGACGCGTGAACTCGCCGTTCTGCGCGAGACGGGCTCCCGCCTGCAGGACCAGCCGGAGCGCACGGCGCGCGGCGAAACTGCCGCCGTGACAATGGATCTCCGCCACGTCTTCGCCTGTGAAACTGCGGGGTCCGGGCATGAAGACTGCAAGGGACGGTTCGCCCGCGCCTTCGTTCCCTTCCGGGCCGGACACGATATGTCCGTAAAGCATGACGCGCGGGCAGTCCGGTCCCGGCATACGTTTGCCGCGCCAGGCCTTGCGGACCGCATCCAGTGCGCGCGGGCCGGAAATGCGGATGATGCTCACCGCGCCGCCCGTGCCGGTGCAAACCGCCGCGATCGTGTCGTTCTCATGCTCAAACAAGGCGAAAAACTCCAAAAAAAATGAAAAAAGAGGGGTGCGGGACTTGATTTTCCCGCGTTTTGGTAGTAGTGTTATATTTATATTATACACTGTGAACACGCATTTTTCAACCCCATGAGGAGGTTTCTTACTTATGGCCATCGTCAAAAAGACCTTGAAGGATGTTCCTACTGCAACAAAATCCGCCTACACCAAGGCGTTGCAGGTGATGAACCAGGGCAATCTGGAATACGCAATCACGCTCTTCAAGGAAATCGTACAGTTCGACCCGGGATTCCTCGACGCCCGTGAAAAACTTCGCAAGTGCGAACGCGACCTCTTCGCGAAAATGGGCTCCGTCGCCAAGGCGCTGGCCACAGCCAAGGCCCTGCCCCACATCACGAAAGGCAACATGCTGAAGGCCAAGAAGCCCAAAGAGGCCATGGACCAGGCGGAAGAAGCCCTTGCGTTCAACATCTTCAATCCCGCCGCGCTGACTCTCCTCGCCGAATCCGCAAAGAAGCTTGAGGCGATGTTCATCTGCGTGGAAGCCTACGAGCTCCTCGTCGAAAAGGACGACAAGAACGAAGCCAACATCGTCAAGCTCGGCGAATACTACAAGGCCGACGGACAGGGTATCAAATACCTCACCATCTGCCAGAAACTCGCCGACAAGTATCCCGGCGACCTCGAAAAGCTCGCGCTCCTGCGTGAAGCCGCCGCGCTCGCCTCCATGGAAAAGGGCAAGTGGGGCCAGGGCGACAAGTCCGACTTCAAGAAGAACCTCAACACCGGCAACAAGGACCAGGGCGACCGCATCATCCGCGCCGAAGACGATATCCGCGAGATGATCGAAAAGTATTCGAAGGAAATCGAAGAAGGCAGCGAATCCATCGACACCCGCCGCCGTCTCGCCGAACTCTATCTCCGCGCAGAGGAATACGAAAAGGCCATCGAGGCGTACAACTGGATCGTCAACAAGATGGGTACGCTCGACCCGGCAATCGACAAGGCCATCGAAAAGGCCAACACCGCCATCTCCAAGCGCAAGATCGACCAGATGATCAAGGATGGCCGTCCGCAGGAAGAGATCGACGCCGAAAAGAAAGCCAACTACGATTACCGCATGGAACGCTACCAGGATCGTATCCGCCTGTACCCGAACGACCTCCAGATCCGCTTCGAATACGCCGAACTCCTCTGGGAAGGCGGCGCCGTCGACGATGCTCTGGAACAGTTCCAGATTGCGCAGCGCAACCCGCAGCACCGCCTGATCGCCATCGTCTACCTCGGCCGTTGCTTCGCTGCCAAGAACCAGTTCGACATGGCCATCGAGCAGTTCAACCGCGCCCTCGAGGACATGCCCACCATGAACCCCGACAAGATGGTTACTCTGTACCACCTGGGCTGCACCTACGACCTGATGGGCAAGAAGAAGGAAGCCCTCGACTGCTTCAAGCAGATCTACGCGGTCGACATCAAGTACCTCGACGTCGCCGAACGCATCAACAAGTTCTACGAGGAAAACAAGTGACGGTTTGAACGGTTCCGTCCGTTCTCCCTTCATTTCCGAAAAAACGCCTCCGGTTCGGGAAGGACCGGGGGCGTTTGTTTTTGATTCGTTTTGAGATTCGGAGGACTTACGCCAGGCTTGCCGTATTCCGCCAGACGGACTTGTCGTCAAGTTCGGCGAGGGAGGACGCGGAGGCATCCGCAAGAGCGTCCGCGTCATACCCGCCGAAGCTAAGGACATCCGATATACCGAGGCGGTCCGTCTCCGGCATGACAAGCGAGGCGCTTTCCGACGCGGCGAAAGCGGCCGTGACATTGTAGTACACCTCGTCGCCGTTCTTCGCGCCCGTGGACTGCATCGAAATGAAGTACCGGGTCTGCGCGTCCGTGGCGGCCTTGAAGTTGACCTTCTTCGTCGCAACGCCGTCGACATGGTCCTCTTTCTTCGCGATCCTGACCGTCTGCGTCGTGAGGGTCTTCTGCGTCCAGGCTTTCTTGCTTTCGTTCCATGTGAGGCTGTAGACCGTGAATTTCGAGCTCGAATTGGATGTTCCGTAAACGTCGAGCGAGAACGTGCAGGTTCCGGGTGCGGACACCACGATCTCAGCATAGTCCCGTTCGTCGCCGAAGCCGACGAAATCGTTGCAGGTCCTGTATTCCCCGTCCACGTCGATCATGACTTGGAAACCGCTTCCGTAGGTCTCCAGATAGATCTGTTCGGAGCCGGGTCCGATCTCGTTTGCATAGAGGTTCGCGTTGTAGTGTTCCTTGTCCGTTTTCTTATTGTACAGCCAGCCGTTCGTGCCGTCGTCGGAGTCAATGTAGAACTTGGACTTCTTCTTCGGCTCATCCGAACTTGTGTTCAGCTGCACGTTGTAATACGCTTCGCCGCCCTTCTTCGCGTTCGTGGACTGGACGCAGATGTAATACTCGCCCGACGTCCCGTCCGGGAGGTTCGCGGGCAGCTTGCAGGCGGCCGTATCGACTTTGTACAGCCCCGTCGTTATATCCAGCGTGAGCACGGTCGTCTGGAGCTTCTTCAGTGTGTACTTGCCGTCCTTCTCGTCGAGCCTGCAGATCACGATCTTCGCCTTGTCCGTGGCGGTGACGGTGAAGCTCAGCTTCGCGGACGAGTTCAGCGTGATCCGGCGGTAGTCAGTGTCGTCGCTGAAGCCAACAAAATTGTTGAACTCGATCTCTTTTTCCTTTTCATCAGCATCGGTGTAAGTATAAATATGGGAAATGCCTTCGTCATCGACCTGAACTGCTTTGGTGAGGGACCACACATTCACCGCGTCGCCGCTCACAACGTCCGCATTGCACTTGCTCTTCTCGCACAGCCAGTTGTTCCAGCCGTTGTCGCCGTCGTCGTAGAATTTTGTCTTATCCTCGCCGTTCAGGCTCACGTTGTAGTACGCCTCCTCGGCCTTCTTGTCTGTGAACTGCATGGAAACGTAGTACGGGCCGCTTACCGAAAGCGAGACCGGCTTCTTGGAATCGGCGGTGAACACGCCGTCCTTGTCCTTATCCGTCAGCTTCAGCGTCTGGAGTTTCTTCAGCGTGTACTTGCCTTTCTTATCCTGCGTCAGGCTGTAGACCGTAAACGTAGCCGCGGCCGTGGCTTCGGCGTGGAAGCTCAGCTTCGCACCGTGCGCCAGCACGATCTTCGCGTAGTCGATATTGTCGCTGTCATCGTTGACCTTCTTTTCCACGCGGTTGTGGTATCCTTCGTGGTCGATGCTGTCGATCTGGTCGAGGCGGATTTCCTGACCGGCCGCCTTCAGGCGGTTTCCGTAGGACCCCGTGACAGCCTTGTTGTCGTTCTTGCCCTTGAAAACCAGATCGTTGTTGTCCGGCTCCGGCGGAAGGGGATCGCCGATCAGGAGAGAAAGTTCGTCCTCGTCCCGGATCAGCGTGTATTTCCCGCCGTCGATCGTCTTCGTGCCGCCATCGACCGTGAGCGTGCCGAGCGTCTCCCCGACCGTGTTCTTCACCGTGATGGCATTGCTGAAACCTGCCGCGCCGCCCGCCAGAGAGTACATGCCGTTCGCCTGCGTGCCGTCGACCGTGAGCGTGAAAGTGAACGTGTCCGGGATGAATGACAGATCGTTCACGAGCGCCGTCTCGCCCGGCGCGGTCTGCGTCAAATCGAAATCGAGGACCGCATCGGTCTCGCAGGTGACAGTAGCGCCTTTCTCGAACGTCATTCTCCCGGTAAGCTTGCCGCCGTCGGAAACGACCATCTTGCCGCCCGCGTTGATCGTGGCGTCGGTCGCCGTGCCGTTGGCGGAAACAAGCATTTCGCCGCCGGATTTGACCTTGGTGTTGTCCGCCGTTCCTTCGTAGACATGGATTTTGCCGTCTGAGTTGATTATTGTGTCGACTGCCGTGCCGCCCCAGAGCGTGATTATGCCGCCCATGTTGACATTCGTTTTGCTTGCCACGCCGTAGCTGACCAGAAGCCAGCCGCCGGAATCGATCGTGGTGTCGGTCGCGGTCGTCCCGGAGTTGACCGAGGCGGATTGCTTGTCCTGCAAAACGTGCCCGGAGAACGTATGGGATACGAACGTCGCGGTCGCTCCGTCGAGGATATCGACGAAGCCGCCGTTTTCCGTGATTTGCCGCACTGTCGCGCCCGAAACGACAGCTATTTCGCCGCCCGCGTTGACCGTGACATTGGCAAGCGAGCCGCCGGAGAGGATATCCATGACGCCGGCGGAGTTGACGTCGATGTCGGTCGCCGTGGTCCCGGAATGGACCGTAGCCCATGTCCCGTTCAGCGCAAGCCCGGAGAACGAATTGGAAAGGAACGTGACGTTCGTGGGTTTTCCCTCAGCTTCGTCTTCGATGTACACATATCCGCCGTTTTCCAAAACGTCTGTTACCGAGGCGCCGGTATCGATTTCGAGATATCCGCCGCAGTTGAGCGTCACGCCGGTCGCCGTGCCGCCGTCGGAGACGACCATTCCGCCGCCCGCGTTGACTTCTGTATTGCTCGCCTTGCCGCCGTCGAGGATATTGAGGATGCCCTTGTCGTTGACCGTGACATCGACGGCGGACATGGGACTGGCGATGTTCTTTGTCCCGCTTTCCACGATGTCGGTGAAGACGGGGTCGCCGATCAGAACGGAGAGTTCGGAGCCGGAAAGCGTCAGCGCGTATTTCACGCCGTCGATCTCCTGGGTATCGCCATTGACCGTGAGCGTGCCGAGCTCCTCGCCGGAGGTGTTCTTCACCGTGATGGTCCTGTCGAAGCCCGCCGCTTTTTCCGCGAGCTTGTAGTTGCCGTCCGCCTGCGTGCCGTCGACCGTGAGCGTGTAGACGAAATCCATAGGATTCTTGAACCAATCCGCAGCGTTCATGGGGACCGACAGGTCGTTCACGAGCGCATCCGCGCCGGCGGCAGTCCGTGTGAGGTCGAAGTCCAGGATCGCGCCGGTTTCGACGACAAGGAGCTTTGCGCCGGTTTCGAACGACATCTTTCCGGTGAGCTTGCCGCCGGAGCTGAGGACCACTGTGCCGCCTTCGCAGACCGTGGGATCGGTCGCCCTGCCGCTGGAGTAGACCGTGACGGAACCGCCGGAAACGACTGTGGTTTTGTCTGCAACGCCCTCCATAAGGGCGATCTTTCCGCCCGCGTTGACCGTGGCGCCGGTCGCCGTGCCGCCGAAGTTGATATTCAATGAGCCGCCCTGGTTGACCGTGGCGCCGATCACCTTGCCGCCGAGGACCCCGAAGAGGCAGCCCTCGCCGACCATGGTGTCGGTCGCGGTCGTCCCTGAGTGGATCGAAGCGGATTGCGTGTCCTGCAGAACGAGCCCGGAGAACGTATTCGGGACGATCGTCACGGTCGCATCTGTGTAGAAGACACAATATCCGCCATTTTCCACGACCTCCAGCGCCGAGCCGCCTTTGGAGACGTACAGGGTGCCGCCCTGGTTGACCGTGGCGCCGGACACCTTGCCGCCGTTGGAGACATACATGCTGCCGCCCGCGTTGACCGTGGTGCTGTTCGCGGAACCGTTATCGAAGACGCGCACGAGACCGCCCTGGTCGACCGTGGTATTGCCCGCCGTGCCGTTGCCGGAGATATACATGCTGCCGCCCGCATTGACCGTGGTGTCATTCGCGATGCCGCCGTTGGAGACATGCATTTTGCCGCCGTCGACCGTGGTGCCGGTCGCGGTCGTCCCGGAGTGGACCGTGGCGGATTGCGTGTCCTGCAGGACGAGCCCGGAGAACGTATTGGATGAGAACGTCACGTTCGCGCCGTCCCCGACCCCGACCCAGCCGCCGTTTTCCACGATGCCGGTCGCCGTGCCGCCAGCGGAGACATACATTTCGCCGCCCTGGTTGACCGTGGCGCCGGTCGCCGTGCCGCCGTTGGAGACATACATGCTGCCGCCCGCATTGACCGTGGTATTGCTTGCCGTGCCGCCGTTGAGAACATTGAGGATGCCTTTGTCGTTGACCTTCACATCGACGGCAGACCAGGGGATGGTGATGTCCTTTGTCTCGTTTTCCACAACGCCGGTGAAGACGGGATTGAAGTCGCCGACCGCGACGGTGAGGGTGGTTATGTCCAGGAACAGCGTGTACTTCACGCCGCCGAGCGTCTGCGTGCCGCTGGTGAGCGTGAGCGTGCCGAGCGTTTCGTCGGAGGCGTTCACCACGGTGATGGTCCTGCCGCCGAAGTCCGCCGCGTTCCCCGCCAGTTTGTAGACGCCGAGCGTCTGCGTGCCGTCGACCGTGAGCGTGAAGGAGAGGTTGTTATCCGTGACAAACGAGAAATCGTTCAGGAGCGGGTCCGCGCCCGCCGTGGTCTGCCTCAGGTCGAAATCGATCGTGGCGCTCTTGTCAACGGCAACGGATTCGGCGCCGGCTTCGAACGTCATCTTTCCGGCGAGCTTGCCGCCATCGCCGACCACGACTTTGCCACCGGATTTGACCGTGAGCCCGTTCGCAATTCTTCCCGAGAAGTTCTCCAGGGCCGCGCCTTTTCCGACGTAAGCGCTGAGGAGATTGCCGGAGATGACCACATTTTTCACCACATTGCCGTCCCCGACACTCAGCATGTTCATGTTTCCGGCGATGTTGATGTTTTCCGCGGTGGCGCCCGCGTTGTTCGCGAGCTGGAGCGTGTCGAAATTCCCGGAGGCGGTCAATCCGTCCAGTTTCTGTGCGGTCCCGCCGCTGCCGAGCTGGACAAAACCGCCTTCGGTGAACTGGATGTTGTTCAGCTTCACATTGGTGCCCAAGGCGTACAAGGAGGTCCCGCTGGCGCCCCTGCTGGCGAACTTCACATTCGTCATGCTCGTGTTGTCGAGGCAGGAAAACGTTGCCGGCAGGGTAAAGATGCTTTCATTGGTATCCGACGTAAAATCCACCGAATCGTAGGCACGGAAGTTCATGTAATTCATATACGACATGTCGCCTCCGGTGCTGTCGTTCGTGTCGACCTCGTTTAAGATCTGCAAAGGGGTCATTACTGCAAAGTATACTTCCGTCGGGTTATTTGTGTTGAGGCTGGACCAAAGAGCCTGATCCAGAGTTTTGTCCCAGTAATTATAAAAATGTCCCATGTCGGTTTCTCCTGCCGTTTTTTAGCGAGACCGCCTGCCAGCTGATTCGTTTGGTTGGAAACGCATTGGAAAGAAAAAAACTGCTAATGCGCCTATATTATACTTTGAATCAAAAAAAAAACAAGGGAAAGAAGAAAGAAAAATCATTATTTTTCCTCATTTATACGGCCGGGAGGCGTCCAGTCTTGAAACCGGGAAACAGCATTCCGCCGCAGCCCCGGAACGGCTGTTCCGAACGCCGTTTTCCCACTGCTTCGGCAGCGTCCCTTGCCCGCGGAAACCGGAAAAATCGGAGAAAAATGCGGTTTCGAGGTTGATTATTTCGAAAAGGGTAGTATAGTGTTCACAGAAACATAAAACTCCGCGTCCGAAGTCTTTTCCGCGGCGCGAAAACAGGCCCGGCATCCATCCGGGCGGAACCCGAACTTGCGACAGGAAGGAGCATCCATACCATGAGCGAAATGAGCAATCTTCTCGACGAACTCGAAGAACGCATGATGAAGTCGGAAGACTCCATGAAACACGATTTTTCCGCCATCCGCACCGGCAAGGCGTCGACCGCGCTCGTCGAGCCGATCACGATCGACTATTACGGCGCCCCGACCAAGCTGCGCGACGTGGCAGGCATCTCCACGCCCGATGCGCGCACGATCGCCATCCAGCCGTGGGACAAGTCCGCGCTGGCGAAGATCGAAAAGGCCATCATCGCCTCCAATATCGGCATCACGCCCCTCAACGACGGCAAGGTCATCCGCCTGCCCATCCCGCCGCTCAGCGGCGAACGCCGCCAGCAGCTCACCAAGCAGGTGAAGGCCCGCTGCGAGGAGGCGAAGGTCTCCGTCCGCAACATCCGCCGCGACGGCAATGAGACCGCAAAAAAGATGGAAAAGGACTCCGTCATCAACGAGGATGAACTCAAGGAACTTCTCGACAAGATCCAGAAGCTCACCGACGAGTACATCAAGAACCTTGAGGCCGTCTGCGCCGACAAGGAAAAGGAGATCATGACCGTCTGACCGGCCGGGAAGGCAAGCCCTCCACGGCAGTTGTGCCTTGCTTCGCAACGGCACGTTTGAATTAAAAGGAATGCCTCCGGCTTCTCGTGAAGTCGGAGGCTTTTACGTCTTTCCCTGACTTGCCATGTGCCGGAGCGTGAGCCCGTCACTGCTGCGTCACTGCCTGCAGTGCTATTCGGCGGACGGCCTGAAGTCGATCACCTGAAGCTGGCGTTTGCGTTCGCCGTAGTATTCGTTGATCTGGGGCTGGGCGATGACGTCCCAGCGCATTCCCATGTCCATGTGCTTGTTGAACGCGATGAAGTCGCAGGAGCTGCCGTATTCGTCCGTGAAGACGCCCTTCGTGTGGACGGGGCGGATCGGCATCAGGCGCGTGATCTCCAGGCCGCGGATCAGGTAGAGCGGCTGCGGATTGCCGTGTCCGAAGGGACCGAGCATGCCGTGGTAGTGGAAGAATTCCTCGTTGAGCTCGTCCAGCCGCACGACGCCGTCGTAGTTGATGTAGTTGGTCAGGTCGGACGGCTTGGCCTCCTCCCTCACGCACTTCTCGAACTCCTGCTGGAACTCGGCGATCTTGTCCTTGTTCATGCCGAGGCCGACGGCCATCGGGTGTCCGCCGTACCGGGTCAGCAGATGGGAGCAGCGGGACAGGATCTTGATAAGATTGAGCGTGCCGACGCTGCGTCCGGAGCCGTGCGCCTCGTTGCCGATGATCGTGAGGACGATGGTCGGACGGTTGTAGTCGCGCGCGAAACGCGAGGCGACGATGCCGATGACGCCCTGGTGCCAGTTCTCGCCGGCGGCGATGATCGACATGTTGGAGGCGAATCCGGGCGCGCTTTCCACCTGGGCCTTCGCCTGGAGGAAGATCTCCTGCTCCTTCGCCTGGCGGCGCTGGTTGAACTCGTCGAGCTTCGCGGCGTATTCGTAGGCGTCCACGATGTTGTCGGCGGTCATGAGGGCGAGCGCGGACGAGGCGTTGCCCAGGCGGCCGGCGGCATTGAGGCGCGGCGCGAGCTTGAACGTGATGTCGGACGGCTGGATGTTCGCATCGACCTTGGCATGCTGGATCAGCGCGTTGACGCCGGGCCGGAGCTGCTTCTTGAGCATTTCCATGCCGTACTTGACGAGGATGCGGTTTTCGCCGAGCAGAGGCACGATGTCGGCCACGGTGCCGAGCGCGACGAAGTCCAGCACCTCCTGCATGTCGGTCGTGTAGCCGCCCTCGTTGTGGGCGCGACCGTAGATCACGAACGCATGGGAAAGCTTGAACGCCACGCCGACGCCAGCCAGATGCAGCAGGTCGTCCAGCCCGACCGGGTCGAGCTTCGGATTAATGGTGGCGAGCGCTTCGGGCAGCTCGTCCGCGGGCTCGTGGTGGTCCGTGATGATGACGTCGATGCCGAGCTCCTTGGCCTTCTGGACGGCCTCCGCGCTGTTGATCCCGCAGTCGACCGTGACGAGCACGCCGCATTTCCCGCCGGGCACCGTCTCCAGAGCCTTCAGGAGCGAGTCGGGCGTGAATCCGTACCCGTCGTCGAACCGGTGCGGCAGGAATGAAGTGACCAGGCCCCCGTTGCGTTCGAGGACCCACGACAGCAGCGCCGTGGCCGTGATTCCGTCCGTGTCGTAGTCCCCGTGGATGAGGATGCGTTCACGGTTCTTGATCGCCTGCCAAAGCCGCTGGACGGCAATTTCTATGCCGACAAACCGGAAAGGATCACTCAGATCGGCGAAGGTCGCGTTCAAATAGCGGCCGAGCGTCTCGGGAGTGATGCCTCTCGAAGCCAGATAAAGCGCCACGGAGCGCATCACGCCTGACTCGCGGGTCAATCTGTCGACAATGTTTTCTTTACCGTCGGAAGAACATCTCCATATTTTGTTTTCCATTGCCTTCTTCTTGTTTTTGATTACGAAAACACACTCTAAATATAATGCAAAAAAAAGAAACATCAACCCAAAAGGGAAAAAAATCACAGTTTTTTTTCGTTTCGAGCTTGATTTTCCTTCGGGTTTGCGCTATAGTATTTACTCCGGCTGAAAAACAGCCGTCCGGTTGCCGACGTGGCGGAATGGCAGACGCGCTGCGTTCAGGTCGCAGTCCTTTCACGAGGGTGAAGGTTCAAGTCCTTTCGTCGGCACCACTTTTTTTGCTCAAAAAGGGTGAGCTGTTTCTGTCCCCATACTCCCGCAAATCGGTCATCTCCTGATCGCCCTTTCGTTTTTTTGCCTCTCCAACGTCTTTTGACAAACACAATCGTGTTTTCCCATTGTGGTTTTCGAGATGCTGACAGATTTTGAGTGTGAGGCTGTTTTTTCTTTTTTCCGTCGGATACCGTCAAAGGATCCGTTTTTTCCCGGATATGGATTTGAATTTCGGATTCGGCGTGCTATTGTAAACGTATCCCTTCACAACCCCCTTTTACTCCAAGCACGATTAAGGAGTCCAGCATGCCCGAAAAGATCTATTTCTGCAACTTCCGCACGAAAATGTACGGCGCGCCCCTGCCCGACAAACTGCACAACCTCATGGCGAAAGCCGGATTCGAAACGCTCGACCTGCGCGACAAGTTCGTCGCGATCAAAATGCACTTCGGCGAGCTCGGCAACCTGGCGTTCCTGCGCCCGAACTACGCGAAGGGCGTCGCCGATTTCGTGAAGCAGCGCGGCGGAAAACCGTTCCTGACCGACTGCAACACGCTGTACCCGGGCTACCGCAAGAACGCGCTGGAGCACCTCGAGACCGCCGACCTCAACGGATTCGGCCCGCTCACCACGGGCTGCCACGTGATCATCGGCGACGGGCTGAAGGGCAATGACGAAGTCGAACTCCCCGTCCCGAACGGCGTCCACTTCAAGACCGCGAAGATCGGCCGCGCCATCTCCGACGCGGACGTCATCATCACGCTGAACCATTTCAAGGGCCACGAGCTGACCGGCATGGGCGGCGCGATCAAGAACCTCGCCATGGGCTGCGCCTCGCGCGCGGGCAAAATGGCGATGCACAGCGACGGCAAGGCGGAACTCGACCGCGACCTCTGCATCGGCTGCAAAATGTGCTTCAAGCAGTGCGCGAACAACGCCCTGCATTTCGATGCCGCCAGCAAGAAGATGTCGCTCGACCGCGAAGCCTGCGCCGGATGCGGACGCTGCCTGAGCGTGTGCCCCGTCGACGCCATCCACGCTTCGATGGCCAAGGCCACCGAGCCCCTTGACGAAAAGATGGCGGAATACGCCGCCGCCGTCGTGAACGGCAAGCCGTGTTTCCACATCAGCCTCATTTGCGACGTTTCGCCGAACTGCGACTGCCATTCGGAAAACGACGCCCCCATCATCCCCGACATCGGCATGCTCGCCGGATTCGACCCCGTCGCGCTCGACGTGGCATGCTGCGACCTCTGCAACAAGATGCCGCGCATGCAGGGCTCCTGGATGGACGAGTGCAAGCACGGAAACGACGTCTTCGACGACGCCCACGGCAACACCCGCTGGCGCGTCACCGTGGACCACGCGGTGAAGATCGGCCTCGGCTCCGACCAGTACGAGCTGATCGACCTCGACAAGTAAAGCGGACCATGGAGCCGATCATCCTGCCGCACGGCGGTTACCAGAAACTCGAATCGTATCAGAACAGCGTAATCATTTTTGATGCGACGAACGATTTCTGCGCCCGTTTTCTGAAGAAAGGCGACAGGACCGTGGACCAGATGGTCCAGGCGGCCAGAAGCGGCAAAACAGAATATCGTGGAAGGATGCGAAGCATCCGGCATCAGCACGGAGACCGAGATCAAACTGCTGGGAGTCGCCCGCGCCAGTCTGGAGGAACTGCTCGAAGACTACCGCGATCATCTGCGGACACATGCGCTCCCCTTATGGGAAAAGGACGATAAGCGCGTGCTGGCGATCCGCCGTCTGGCAAAACTAAAAGATAGGTCTTATAGGACCTATAAGTCCTATTTTGAGGGAGCCGGGAATGATGCGGAAGTCTTCTGCAACACCATGATCTCCCTGATCCACCAGACCAATTATCTGCTCGACCGGCAGATCAAATCGCTGGAACAGAGTTTCACGCAGAAAGGCGGTCTCCGGGAAAGGATGCACCATGCCAGAACAAAGGAACGCGAGAAGGCGTCGGACACGAAGCAGGCTTTGGCGCTTCTCCGGGGACTTTACCGAGATATACAGACTACCGCTCTAGACGATACGGAAAAGGTTTCCCTCCTCGCGAAAATACAATCCATCGCCGGTCTCCTGAAAGATTCAGGGAACGCAGTCAGAAAATAGCCGCCCTATTCGATCTCGTTCAGCAGGTCGGCGGCGTAAACGTCGCCTTGGGCGGCAGCCTTTTCCAGCCACTTCCGAGCCTCGGCTTTGTCCTTTTTCACGCCTTTGCCCTTAAGGTACAGATACCCTATGTTCCGCTGGGCGGCGAAATCACCAAGCGTTGCCGCTTTGCGGAACCATTCCGCGGCCTTTCCGTAATCCTGTTCAAAGCGTTCACCTTCATAATACGCCATGCCCAATGCACGCATCGCCCGTGCATCTCCCTGATCAGCGGCCTTTTGATACCATTCGACCGACTCCCGCCATTTCTCCATCCTGTCCTTATCTCTCTTCCATTTCGGCCAAACTGCTGCTTCCATTTCATACCCGCGTTCCAGCAGAAGACCGAGGCAGAACTGTGCATCTTTGTCGCCATGCTCCGCATATTTCTGGAATATCTTCTCCGCCGTCCGGAAACTCTCTCCGTACCGGTCATCCGCAAGCATGACGGCGAGATCGAACTCGGCGTCGCGGCTGCCCTGTTCGGCGGCTTTCCGAAACCAGAATTCTGCCTTGGAACGATCTTTCCGCTCGACCCCGGCGCCCTCGCAATAGATCCTGCCAAGCTGAATCTGCGCATCAACATCGCCTTCTTCGGCGGCTTTCTTCAGCTGTTCAAGCTCGACTCCCTTCGGGAGCGGCTTCAGAAGCACCTTTGCCTCATCCGTAAACGGCTCGATCCAAAGTCCCTTCTCCTTCAGTTCCGCATCCGTCAGTTCGCCCAAGTCCTCCACCGCATCCGGGTCAAGGTAGAAATCATGCCGATAGATTTTTTTCCAGCACGGATACGTCCTCCCGGCGGGATATTGAAAGGGAGCCTCATAACCGGGATATCTGCCGAAATCGTTGACACAAATCTCCATTCCGGGCGAAGGACCGTTTATGATCTCCGCAAAGACCCGATTCCCATTTTCCAGGTGAACGTAAAAACGCTTGATACGGAACAGTACACCCGGCGAAACATACTGGCCGTATGCCTTCACCAAATAGACGTGATTGTACAAGTATCCTTCATTGGTCTGGCTTGTGGAGTCATAAACGATGCAGCTTTTGAAAAAAATCCCCCACGCGACCAGAAACAGACCGGCCAGCAGAATCATGCCGGTCAGAAGAAATACAGGCAGGTGCGATTTGAATTTCATCGTATTGCATCCTTCTTTTGCCGTTCTGCGAGGGCAGTGTTACAGCATGGCGGCGGCGACAGGCTTGAATGCTTTAATGAAATCGAATGAGTGTTTTCCCTCGATTCGCTCCCGGTAGATAACACAATCCAGCTCATACTCCGCTTGTAAATTAAGCCACACTTGCGCGGAAGTGCCGAAAAAACGGCTTAACCGCATCGCTGTATCTGCTGTTATTGCGCGTTTCCCGTGTATGATTTCGTTTATCCTGCGCGGCGGTACGCCGATTTCCCGTGCAAGCCTGTTTTGTGAAAGTTTGAGCGGCTTCATAAAATCTTCAAGCAAAATTTCGCCGGGGTGTACCGGTTTCAGATATTTTTCCTCGTTTGCCATCGTTGTACCTCCGTTAGTGGTAATCTTCGATTCTGACATTTTCCGCGCCGTCGTTCCATGTAAACGTGATGCGCCATTGAATGTTGATCCGTATGCTGTAAACACCGGGTCTGCCATTCAATGCCTCAAAGCGATTGCTCGACGGAACCCGTAAATCTTCTAAATCCACTGCATTATTCAAATACTTCAACCGGCGGCGGGCGGTGTCCTGAATGTTTCCCGGCAGCTTTGCCAACCGCAGGCCGTTATATATCTTTTCAGCTTCTTTGTCTTTGAAACCTTTTATCATGGTTTGTCCCCGATACGTATAAATATAACGCCTCGCGTCATATTTTCAAGCGGCATCTTTTTAAAAAAATGTATTTTTCTTCGGACATCGGTCACGGCTCTGTCAAAAAAAGGGACCGGAATCCCGTTCTGGACTCCAGCCCCATAGAATCGCAATCTCAAGAATATTGCGAATCTGTCTTACTGTTTCTTGCCGTCGAGCTCTTCGAGGGCGGCCTTGCGGCTGAGACGGATCTTGCCGCTGCGGTCGATGTCGACGACCTTCACGCTCACGACGTCGCCTTCCTTGCAGATGTCGGTGACGTTCGCGACGCGGTAGTTCGCCATCTCGGAGATGTGCAGGAGGCCGTCCTGTCCGGGCAGGATCTCGACGAACGCGCCGAAGTCCTTCACGGTCTTCACGACGCCGCGGTAGATCTTGCCGATCTCGGCCTCGGCGGTGTAGAACTGGATCTTGCGCTTGACCTCTTCGAGGATCTCCTTGTTACCGGCGAGGATGCTGACGGAGCCGTCGTCCGCGATGTCGACCTGCGACTGCGTGGATTCGGTGATCTCCTTGATGTTCTTGCCGCCGGTGCCGATGAGGGCGCCGATCTTGTCCGGGTTGATGTGGATGACTTCCATCTGCGGAGCGCGCGGGCTGACCTCGGGACGCGGCGCGGCGATGCAGTCGCGGACGACCTTGTGGATTTCGGCGCGCGCGGCCTTGTTCTGCTGCATGGCGCGGGCGAGCGTGGCGATCGGGATGCCGGGGAGCTTCAGGTCGAGCTGGAATCCGGTGATGCCCTCCTCGGTGCCGCAGACCTTGAAGTCCATGTCGCCGAAGTGGTCTTCCGCGCCGATGATGTCGGTGAGGAGGAGTTCCTTGCCGGTGTCGTCGGTCACGAGGCCGCAGGAAATGCCCACGACCGGGGACTTGATCGGCACGCCGGCGTCCATCAGGGCGAGCGTGGCGCCGCAGACGGACGCCATGGACGTGGAGCCGTTCGACGCCATGATCTCGGAGACGCAGCGGACGGTGTACGGGAAGTCCTTCGGCACGACCTGCGCGACGGAACGTTCGGCGAGGTTGCCGTGTCCGATCTCGCGGCGGCCGGGACCGGCGATGCGGCCGGTTTCGCCCGTGCTGTAGTTCGGGAAATTGTAGTGCAGGTAGAATTTCTTGACGTTGGTGCCGCCGTAGATCCTGTCGGATTCCTGGGCATCCTTCGGGCCGCCGAGGGTGGCGATCACGAGCGCCTGGGTCTCGCCGCGCTGGAAGAGAGCGCTGCCGTGGACGACGGGGAGCACGCCGACTTCGGCGGAGAGCGGGCGGATCTGGGTCACGCCGCGTCCGTCGGGGCGGTAGCCCTTCTCGAGGATAGCCTTGCGGATGGTGGCGCGGACGTACTTGTCGAACGCCATGCCGAGGTAGAAGTTGAAATCTTCTTCGCCGTAGGCTTCGAGGTACTGTTCCTTCAGCTGTTCGGCGCAGAGTTCCTTCAGGGCGGAGAGGCCCTTTTCACGGTCTTCCTTGCCGGGGACGAGGCACGCGGCCTCGATCTTGTCGGAGATGAGCGCGATCATGGCGGCGTTGAAGTCTTCCGGGACGAGGTGGAGCGTGGGCTCCTTCTTCGGACGGCCGACCTTGGCGGCGAGCTCAAGCTGGGCTTCGCACTGCTTCTTCACGATCTCGTTGGCGAAGATCATGGCCTTTTCGAGCGTTTCCTCGGAGCATTCCTTCGCCTCGCCTTCGATCATGATAACCTTGTCCGGCAGACCGGCGTAGACGAGCTCCAGCGTGCTCTTTTCCATTTCCTGGATCGTCGGGTTCGCGATGAACTCGCCGTCGATGCAGCCGACGCGGACGGCGCCGATCGGGCCCTGGAACGGCAGGTCGGAGAGCACGAGCGCGGTGGACGCGCCGAGCATGGAGAGCACGTCGCCCTCGTTCACGCCGTCGGCGGAGAGCAGCAGGCCGCAGACCTGGACTTCATCGAAGAAGCCTTCGGGGAAGAGCGGGCGGATCGGGCGGTCGGCCATGCGGCAGATCAGGATTTCCTTGTCGCTGGGACGGCCTTCGCGCTTGATGTAGCCGCCGGGGAACTTGCCGGCCGCGGAATACTTCTCGCGGTAGTCGACCTGCAGCGGGAAGAAGTCCTGGCCTTTCTTGGCCTCGCCGGAGCAGGCGGCGGAGAAGACGATGGTGTCGCCCTGGCGGACCGTGCAGGAGCCGTTGGCGAGGTGTGCGAGCTTTCCGGCAGCCAGCGTGAGGTCGCGGCCCGGACCGATGTTGATTTTGACTGAAATCTCTTCCAGCATGTGGTACCTCCTTGAGGTGGTTTGGTGCCTCAGGAGCCTGCATGTCCCCGAATGGATTATGAACTTACGGTCGGTTGCCCGCGTGGAACCGCGGTATCAGCCTCCGCGCCCGGACCGGATCTTTCCGTCCATGTCGGGAGCTGATAACGTCCGTTCCACACCGGCCGCCGGCGAAAGAAAGGTGGATCCATTCAGTTTCAGGGCTCGCGATCGCTTCGTTTTCGCGCCTGGCGCTTGAATTGCGCACGGCGTTCGCACGGAGCAGGTGAGCGTGGCTCCTGTCGGCGGTTGTAAGATTGGTTGTCCGCCGCGTTTTCAGGTCGCGGCAAACGGTTTTGGTTAAGGGTTATAATACACAAAATGGCCACGCCCCCGGTTCAGCCCGGGAACGCAACCATTTGCGCGATTCGATTCAAAGAGCAGCGTGCTGTCACTTCTGGCCGCGGATACCGAGTTCGGCGGCGAGGGAAAGATAGCGCTCGTGGTTCTCTTTG